>JALWMP010000138.1 GCA_026996165.1 Campylobacteraceae bacterium | reverse complement strand
CGCTTTTGCTTGTAGTCCATTTAGGTAGACTACTCCACTCTTGACCATATCGGAAGCGATAGTTCGGCGTTTTACTACATTGACTGCTGAGAGCCATTTGTCTATTCGCATATTTTATTCCTTATTTCTGTAGGGTGTATAGCAATCGCACCCTACTGTTTAAACTCTTTTTCAGCCTTATCAGCCTCTATAACACCTGTCATAGAGAGATTTTCACCTACAATATATTTCTCATCTTTCAGCTCTTGTAGAACTTTTTTTCCCTCTTTAAGGTCAAACATACCTGTCCTAACAAGCATATCTAAAACATCATCAAAGCTCTCACCCTCCTCTCTTTTGGCAATAGCCAAAAGAAAGACACGTTTTTCTATATCTAATTCATTCACACTAACTCCTAGTGAAGCTCTTCGTTAAGTTTAACTTCTCTTGTACTACGTCTTACAATAACCTCACCTGTAGTTGAGTCTTGTCTAAAGTGAAGTCCATTTAACCCTTGAAACTCATCGGCTCTAAAGAGTCTTTTGTCCTCTAAATTTGCCTCTGGGTTTGCCTCTTTAATAAGCTCTAACTGCTCTGGTGTAACTTTTACTTTTGTCCCTGCAAAAATAGCCAAACCACCATCTAAAATACAAGCATCACCCAAAGGAATACCACAAGTTGAGTTTGCCCCAAGAAGTGTATTTTCACCAATAGAGATTGGGTTACCATCTGTTCCACTAAGTACACCTAAGATACTTGCCCCTCCACCAACATCTGAACCTGCACCAACAATAGCAGAACTTGAGATTCTACCCTCGACCATTACAGGTCCAAGTGTTCCTGCATTGAAGTTAATGTATGATGCACCTGGCATAACTGTTGTTCCACCTGCTAGTTGAGCTCCCATTCTAACTTTAGCAGAGTCTAATACTCTTGTGTTATCAGCAGGAATAATGTGTTGTAGGTATCTTGGGAACTTATCTACTGCGTCTATATTTGGATAAGTTCCATTAAGCTTCATCTCAATCTCATTCTCTCTTAGATACTCTAACTCATACGGTGTTCTACCAACCCATGCAACATTTGAGAGGATTCCAAATGCACCATTAAGGTTTACACCTCTAAGCTCTGCTTTACCTAGAGAGAGTGCATAAAGTTTTAGGTAAACAGACTCAACACTCTGTGGTGCTTTATCTTCAAATAAAAATACTATTCTAAAGTTTTGAGCCAAATCTTCCATATTAGCTAAAGTCTTAATAACTTGTACGTTTTTGTGTGCATTGTCTATAGCTTCATCAAGATAAGGAGCAAAAGCATTCATTGCATTTTTAACAAACTCATCGTTGATAGTTGCTACAAACTCAGAACCTGAAAAATCTACCTCTATACCAGCCTCTTGAAGTGCCTTTACATAAACAGCCGATGAACCGTAGTTCTCTTTCCAATTAATAAGCCCAAAGTTAGCTTGAAGAACTTTATCTGCATTTTTCTGCCCTCTGTCAACTCTAGCAATACCAAATGCCATTGCCTCTTTATAACCCTCTTGTGCTGTCACATCTGCTACTAACGCTTTAAACTCATCTGTTGAATTTACTGTTGAAATTGCCATCTATTTTTACCTTTTATCTCATAATTTATATTGGCGAGATTATAGCGAAGTTGACTTAGATTAGGACGAACAACTTAATTTCTTATTTTTAAACTCATCAGGTGTAGCCCCTGCCCATCTCTCAAACTCTTTATGTTCAGCATAAGGGTCTTGAGCTATCTTAAATAGGTCATCTACTAAGCTAAACACTCCTTTTTCAGCTTGGTCTATAGCCTCTTGTAGCATATAGTTTTTAAGTACATATTTTGGATTGGTCTTTAACATCTGTTTGTGTCGCTCCTCTTGTGAAGTGCTATTTTTCTCTAGTCGAATATCGTACTCATCTAACCACTCATTCATTGGTGTATGAAAAAGTCCTAGTTTTAGAAGCTCTTTTCTATCTCCACTATAACGGCTTAGAGTTCTAAAAAAGAGAGTGTAGTCTACATGAAGTGATTGTAACATTCCAAACATCTGCTTCATCAATTCAAAGTCTCTGTTACTCACCTCATCTAGTCCTAACTTTTTGCCCATAAGATATAGAAAGTGTCTACTATAGATTCTTCCATAGTGTCCCATAACTTTTTCTAAACGCTCTTTTGCTACCAAAGGTTCAAGAGCTACCATTAAAGCCCTTAAGTTCCACTCACCAACGCGAGGTTGACTACCAAATGAGTAGCGTCCATGGTGGTCAAGATGGTTACATATATAGTTAATATCATACTCATCTAAAAAGGCAAAAGGACCATAGTCTATAGTTAGACCTAATATTGACATATTGTCAGTATTCATTACCCCATGGTTAAAGCCCACTACTTGCCACTGGGCCATTAGTCTTGCAGTCTTACCCATAACCTCTGCAAAAAAGTGAAAGTACTTATTCTCTTCACTGCTTAGATGTGGGTAACACTCATCAATAGCATAGTCAGCTAACGCCTCTAACTCCTTAAAGTTTTTGGAGTGGGCAAAGTACTCAAATGTACCAAAACGTATCCAAGTAGGAGAGACACGAAGAACAATCGCCCCCTTCTCCCACGTCTCACGATAGACACTATGCTCTGAACCAATAATGGCTAATGCTCTTGTAGTCTCAATACCTAAACCGTGCATAGCTTCACTCATAAGATACTCACGAATAGATGAGCGTAAAACAGCTCGTCCATCTCCTGAACGTGAGTAGAGTGTCTGCCCTGCTCCTTTTAACTGTAGATGGTACTTTTCGTTAAACTCATTGGTAATAGTTCCAATATTTATAGCTCGTCCATCACCAAGCCTTGGTACATAGTGTCCAAACTGATGACCTGCATAACACATAGCAAAGTTGTCTGCTCCATCTAGCTTTAGTTCACCATTAACAAACTTAGTTAGTTCATTGTGGTCACTAATATCAAGGTTTAACATCTTAGCTACATTACTGTTTGCATGAATCAAAAAAGGTTTGGTTAATGGAGAGGGTTCAACTCGGTCATAACATAACTCTGGTAGCTCTAAATAGGGGTTGGTTAATTTTACATCTTTTAATCTCATAACTCTATATTACAGAGTTGAACTTTTAGCATACTTAAATAGTTTTTTTATTATAAAAATTTCACCTAAAAAGCCCCGAAATTTCATACTTTAAGCTTAAAAAATTTGATACAATAAAAAACAAAAAAAAGGAATATGTAATGTTAAAAGAGAAGCCAAAAGAGATAATTAAAGAGAAGATAGAAGAAGAGTTAAAACACTTAGAGAAAGAGATTAAAAATCTTATTGAACAATCCAAGCCCATAACCCCAGACTGCACACTTGATGATATAGGAAGAACAGAAGCGATGACAGAGGTCATGGTGAAGAGTAAAATTTTAGAACAAGCCCAACTAAGATATACTCAACTAAAAAATGCTCTTTTACGAATAGATGATGAGATGTTTGGTATATGTGTTGAGTGTGAAGAGCCTATTAACATAGAACGTATTATGGTAAGACCAGAGAGCATACGATGCGTAAAGTGTGCTAATTAAGCCAATAAGAGTATAATTTCATCAATATTTTTATATAAAGGATTATTTATGGGTAGAGCGTTTGAGTACCGTAAAGCAGCAAAAATGAAACGATGGGGGACTATGTCTAAACTTTTCCCTAAACTTGGAAAAGTTATTACTATGGCAGCCAAAGCAGGTGGTACTGACCCAGACATGAACCCTAGACTTCGTACAGCTATCTTAACGGCAAAAGCCCAAAATATGCCTAAACATAATATTGAAGCAGCTATTAAGAGAGCTACAGGAAAAGATGCAGCAGATATTAAAGAGGTACACTATGAGGCAAAAGGACCTTATGGGACACAGTTTATTATTGACTGTGCAACAGACAATCCTACCCGTACTGTTGCAAATGTTAAGGCTGCACTTGTAAGAAACAGTGCAGAGATGCTAACAACAGGCTCTTTAAACTTTATGTTTACACGAAAATCTGTATTTACTTTCGACAAAACTGACGATATGGATATTGAAGAGTTAGAGCTAGAGCTTATTGATTATGGTCTTGAAGAGATTGAAGAGGATGTTGAACCTCAAGAGGTTGGTGAAGACAAAAATATTGTTCGTGTCTATGGAGACTTTGCCTCTTTTGGTGAGCTTAGTAAAGCATTTGAAGATATGGGTATCTCTGTAACTAAAGCAGAGCATCAATACATTGCAAATATGCCTATAGAGCTAACAGAGGAGCAGATGGAAGAGGTTGATGTGCTAATTGAGCGTCTTGAAGAGGATGAAGATGTTCAGGCTGTTTATACAAATATTAACTAAATTGGACAAAGCAACTCTTTGTCCTACTCATCATAGTGATACTGAGTAAAAATCTCTTCGGCTACAGCCTCTATCTCTTCATTTGAGAGTTTTAGTGCTTGATTAGCCATAATAGCATTTCTCATACCACCATAAATGCCCTCTTTGTATCCATATAGTGCTGCTTTTATCTCCTCTTTAGACATTTTTGCCACAATCCGAGATGTACCAAATGCTGATTTTTCAAAGTTTAGACCATGACAAGAGAAACATAGACCCAAATCAACCTCTACCTCTGTCTCTTTTTTCTTCTTTTCTGCAATATTTGTAATATTTTTATCCAGTATCTCTTTGACTATCTCATCTATCTGTTTATCTGAAAACTTAGAGATTTGTCTGTTCATAATCTCTTTCATAGCTCCACCATGGGTATTGTTAGCGTAACCCTTTAGAGCCTCTTTAAGCTCTTTTTTGCTTAAATCCTTAACAATTCGAGAGATACCCATAGCCGATTTTTCAAAATGTTTACCATGGCACTCCGTACACTTATGTAGATTGACCTCTGCATAGATAAAAGAGGAGATTAAAATTAAAAAGTAGACTGTTTTCATAAGCTATCCATTTTATAACCTGAGTTCGACGGAATACCATATCCACAAAAGCCTAAAAATAGGTCAGATTTTCAAAATCAAATTTGCAGGACTAGCCGTAGCTAATTCAAAAATTTTATTTTGGGAAGATTGCCTATTTTTAGGCTTCCCTACGGGTTTTACGAGGTTTCCCATATGCTTAGACAGATTTTTTTGGTAAAACTCCGCAACGAAGTGAGGACAATTAACTAGTTAGTCCTGCAAAAATCTGCCGTTGCCTATGAAAAACCTCGTAAAATTGTGGATATGGTATTCCGTCGAACTCAGGTTTATAGAGTTGTTATTATTATAACCTCTTTTTAGCTAAACTTATCATAAAAGTCTACTTTTTCCCCTCAGCCTTTTTTCTTCGCTCCCTATCAGCCTTTTTTGCATCTCGCTTCTTCTTTTGAGCTGCATAAGTATATTTACGTTTTTTATCGTAGTCAATATACCCTTTCTTCTCACGTAGAGTCTTCTTAACAGGGCGTTTTTGACGTGGTTGTCGGTCAGTTAACTCAAACCCCTCATAAATCTCTCGCTTAACATTCATACGTAAATCTTTTTCTATCTTTGAAAAAGCATTATAGTCATTGACAGTAAGTAGAGAAATAACAGAGCCTTTGTGGTTTGCTCTACCTGTTCGCCCTACTCTATGGGTGTAGTCATCTGTCTTTTGAGGAATATCATAGTTCATTACAAAAGGAAGCTCTTGAATATCTACCCCACGTGCAGCAATATCGGTTGCAACCAAAACTTGTGTCTTCTCTGCTCTTAACAGAGCCAATGCCTTGGCTCTCTCTCCTCTAGTTCTGTCACCATGAATAATAGCTGTGCGAATCTTTTTAGATTTTAGATACTCAAAGAGCCTATTTGCACCCTCTTTTGTATTGGTAAAAATAAGCAGTTGCTTAATGCCCATATCATTAATGAGTTGAACAACCAACTCATCTTTTCTTTTTCTATCTACCTTATAGGCTCTATGAGCAATTACATTTACTAAATCTCGACGACTACTTACCTCTACAACAGCTGGTTCTCGCAAAAACTCTTTAGCCAACCGTTTAATATTTTGTGAAATGGTTGCTGAAAACATCATAATCTGTCTAGGTTTTCCACACTCTTTTAAAATAGATTTTATCTCATTAAGAAAGCCTAGCTCTAGCATGGTATCTACTTCATCAAGTACAATCGTATTGACATTGCTAAGATTTACCTTTCCATCTCGAATAAAATCTTGAAGTCGACCAGGGGTTGCTACTATTATGTCTGCTCCCTTTTTAAGCCGTTCAAGCTGAATACTTTTAGGTGTTCCACCTTGTACTTTAACCACTTGTAGTTTTAAGTGTTTACCAAACTCTAAAAAAGTTCTAGTTACTTGGTCACAAAGCTCAATGGTTGGGACAATAACCAATCCACGAATAACTTTGTTCTCCTCTTTAACAATTTTTTGTAGTTTATTTAACATAGGTAGAACATAAGAGGCTGTTTTACCTGTACCTGATTTGGAAGCACCGATAATATCTAAACCTCTCATAGCTACAGGAATTACCTTGTTTTGAATAGCAGTAGCATTTTCAAAAGTAATGGTTTTAACAATATTGGGGTGTAGATTAAATTTTTGAAAAGCGTTAATGGGAAATCCTTAGTATATGTAAATGTATAGTGAAATTATATCAGAAAGTAAAAAAAGTTTCTCTCGTTCTCAAGCTCCAGTTTGAGAACGTATATTGGAGTAATAACTCTTTTAAAAATTTGTACTCTATATTGAGTTAGGAAACTGGAGCTTCGTAACCAGAGTAAAAGCTAAGGCTTAATGACAACCACAACCTGTACTACAAGATTCAGTAGCTCCACCAACAACACCAGATGCTACTTCATCAGCAGTTGCTTCTCTTACTGAGTCAACTTTTACAGAGAACATTAAGTCTTTACCAGCCAATGGGTGGTTAAAGTCAATAGTTACATCTTTATCTGTAAATGATTTAACAGTTACTTGAACTGTTTGACCATCTTCACCTTGTCCATAAAGGGTCATTCCCTCTTTAAGTTCAACACCTTCAAACTGCTCAATCGGTAAAGTTTGAACAGCTTCTTCATTATACTCTCCATAAGCTTCAGCAGATGGAATAAGGAAATCACCCTCTTCATCTTTTTTCATACCAGCAAGTGCTTTTTCAAGACCAGGAATAATCTGACCTTTACCCATAATAAACTCTAATGGTTGAGAACCTTTATTGCTGTCAATAACATTATCTGAACCAGCCTCTTTTACTTCGTATTCAATACCTACAACACAATCTTTATCTGTAACTGTCATAGAAACTCCTAATTTTATATTTGCAACATCATATCGAAGCAAACTTATTAAACACTTATAATTATAAATAGTTAAAGATGTTTTTGTGCTATTAACGCAGACCTTGTCTTAGGATAGTTATCAACCACATATTGGAAAAAGCCTTTTGCTTGTTCTTTTTTTCCAGTTTTATCTAAAGATATTGCAGTATGCAGATAAAGAACTGGCATATAACTAGCCTTATCATAAAGAGATGCACTCTGTTTATAGTAAGCAATGGCATCATTGTATTTATGAGTATAGTAGGCTATTTCACCTAAGTAGTAGTTTGACGAAGCAGGTTTATAATTTCTAGCTAATGTCTCTTCAAACTTCTCTCTTGAAGCATTGTAACTTCGTTTTGAAAAAAGTTGAACACCTTTTCTATAAATATCAGCAGAGTTACTCCCTTTAGGAGAACCAAGATTTGAGTTATGAGAACTACTTGGTCTACTTCCTGCTAATAGCTTTTTTACTTCATCTTTTGTAACATAATTACTATTAATTGTATCTACAGTTTGACTTAATTGAAGCAATAAAGAGTATGTTTCATTATTGTCAGAATTATTTGTATTGCTACTATTAGTTGCTACTTCTAACTTCTCTTTTAACTCTAAAATTTCTCTATTTTGACCTTCAATAATACTTGTAAGACCATCAATCTTTTGTTGCTGTTCATTAATCTTATTAAAAAGTCTCTGTATAGTTTTTTTATTTTCTAAAACTGCCTTTTCTGTCTCTGTTAAACCATAAGGAGAGGCACTATTTATGTCTCCTGCTCCATATACCGAAGGTTCATAAGCATAAAGTGTTGAAGCTAATGCAACAACAGAGATTAAAACTTTTGTACGCATATTCATATTAACTCTTTCTAAAATTATTATTTAATTATTTTAAATACAACTCTTCTATTTTTAGCATAACACTCAGCTGAAGTACTTGTTGTACATTCAGGGGAACTCTCACCCATACTTACTAAAATCATTTTATGAGGATTTAGTCCATCAGCTTGAAGAGCATCTTTAGCTGCTTTTGCTCTTCTTAGCCCTAAAGCATAGTTATACTCATCTGTACCTGTAGCATCACAATGACCTTCAATCTTAACTTTTGCACCTGTTGCTATTGCACTTTTTAAGATTCGTGCATCTTGTGAAACAACACCTAATTGGTCTGGAGTAATATTGTATTGGTCAACACCAAAATAGATTTTTTGAAGTCCTCCACCATTTGCATAACTATCTTCAGAAACACCATACTCTCCATTTCCATATTGACCATTTCCACTTCCATAAGGGTCAACATTTTGGTAAACCTCTGTTCCAGTTGTCCCACTTGGAACAGATTCTGTATTTGTATTATTATCAATAGTATTTATCTTTTTCTGAGCACACCCTGCCATAATCAGTGTAATTACCGTTACAATTAATAGTATCTTTTTTTTCATTCTTATTCCTTATGTTAAATTTACCAATCAATAGATTGTATTCTTCCACTTTGCATTGAGAAAAGTGCACTCTGTTTTGTTGCCAAATTCATATAGCCTATCGAATTTCTTCCACCATTTTGCTTAATATATAAAATCACTTTACCATTGGTAGAGAAACGTGGTAAAACATTTTTACCATTAGAAGTTAAAGGTCTTACATAGGAGCTATTTATTGTCCCTAAATAGATATTAGTTGAACCACCCTCCTTCACAGAGTAGAGTATATTTTGACCAAAAGCATCACAAGAGCTATTATTGTTTCCATAGTGAGCAACAAGAGAGACAGAACGAGAACCTATTGATTTTAGATAGATATTTGCTCTCCCAATTCTATTTGAGACAAAAACTATTTGACTCTCATCTCCAATATATTTACCATTTACATCTATTCCCGAGAATGTTGTCAAACGCTGTTTTGAACCATTAAGTACATTTAATTCATAAATATCTGGCTGACCATTTGGTGCCATAGTTAAGAGTACTCTACTAGCATCTGCACTTACATCTGAGGCAACTAACATACCTTGTGAAGAGATTATTTTTTTTCTTGCACCACTATTCATATCTACTCTATAAAGAGTTGGCAATAGGTTATTATATGAAGTATAGTAAAATGCACTCTGGTTAGCATTTGCCCATTTTGGAAAAAGATTTAATCCTCCACGTACAATAACAGAAGCAAAATTCAGTGTATAATCAGCAATCCAAATCTCACTTTTACTTGAACCAATATATTTTGAAAAGAGAATATTACGCTTCATCCAAGATATATCTTCATACCCCAATACCTTATTTATCTCTACTATTCCATTATGAGATAAAAAAGGGTAACGTTCCATTGCATTAACAGAGTAGTTGTTTTGATAAATCATTGCTCCATCTGCCACTCTAATAAGTTTTAGATTGAGTGTTGTACCAGTTGTACCATATCTATATCGCAATATATACTGTCTATCATGTAGTTCAACTGGCACGATAGGGTCATTAAAGTCTCCTCGTCTTAACTGCTTATCAACAACAAAATGTCCACTCATTTGTAAATCATTTACTAAAATTTGAAACATTTTAGGGTGATTTACTGTACTTCCTGCTGTTGCAGAATCTTCAATTAATGAGAGTGTTGCTTTAGAGTCAACATCTTTTTCAATATCTAACACAGCGTCAAAAGAGAAGAGCTTTAGTGTTAGTAGGAAAAACAGTACATATCTCATACTTATCCTTTATTTTAATTTAATTTCTAATTATCTCATGTTATTGTATTATAATTGTGCTAAATCTATACCCATTTAACGAACTTTGAATCTCACTTGAATTGAGTAAGGTGTACTTTTCTTATGTCTGCCCAACCCCATTCTATTTAAAGTATCTAAATATTTTTTTAAACTTGTTCTCATACTACCATTAACTCCAGAAACTGTATATCTAAATTTTCCACTATTATATATGGTAAGATTAACAGTAACCCATTGACCTTTTATACCTACAGGATTCCAATTATTCATATGTCTTTTCACTCTTGCAATATAGGCATTTTCAATTCCCTTGTCTCTGTTGGCATTAGAGATACGACCACTTTGATGAGTAGCTTTAATTCTATCTGTTATAGACATATTGTGCTTAACCGAACTTGGTTGTTTAATAGCTCTTGGTTGTTTTAGAGGTTGAGTATGCTTAGGTCTCTTTTTAACAGGTTGCTTCGTTTTAATTGAAGAGAAGAGGTCTTTAGCTGTCTTTTTAGGTATTTTTCTCTTAGGAATAATATTTTTTGCCTTCTTTGGTATTACTTTTTTAGGTATCTTCTTTTTCGGAACTATTTTTTTAGGAACTATTTTTTTCGGAACAACTTTTTTAGGTATCTTCTTTTTTGGAACTATCTTTTTAGAGACCACTTTTTTTGGTTTAGGAATAGGTTTAGTAGCTCTTTTTATTTTTTTGGGAATATCTTTTTTAATAATATGATTTTTAATATAAGGAACAACTTTAGGTACAGGCTTTTTAGGAGTTGACTTTTTTGAACTTTTATTAAAAACTGTCTTATTACTATTTATAAGAGTTACAGTGACTCTATTAGAATTCTTCTCAACATAATTTTTAGCTTTAGTTTTATGAATATTATAAAAAAACAGTACCATAAAAATAATGCTCAAATAGATAGCCAAAGCTACAAAACCTGAAATTATCTTACCACGATTCATATATTTCCCTTTTTATCAACCTAAGTTCAACCCTAACTATAACATTATTTAGTGTAATAAAAGCATAAGATAGTTTATCCAAAAAAGTTATAAATGTTACAATGTAAATATAATATTTACCTATTTAATCTCAATTTAAATTAACTATCTCTATAATGTATAAATAAAAATTTTCCAAAGGAATAAAATGAAGTTATTAAAAGGTATTTTTACCGTTATTGGTTTTCTTGTAGTTATAGGGCTACTTATAGTAGGAGTTAAGTATGGTTCTGGCTTAAGTAAAATGGACGGCAAAGCACTTGGACTCTACATGGATATGGCTGACAAAGTACTTACAACAGGTGACCCTGCTAAAGGTATGATAATTAAAAGAAAACTAGTTATCCCTGAAGATACAACAAAAGAAGAAGCG
>JALWMP010000137.1:4598-11505 GCA_026996165.1 Campylobacteraceae bacterium | reverse complement strand
CAGAAAATGGGTGTATAAACTCAAACTCATAATGAAACACACAAGATTTTATAAGCATATGTTCATCTGAATTTTTAAGCCAATCAAACAAATCGTACATCAAATCAGGAACAATCCCAAAAGGTGGGGCAACATGACTAACTCCATCACTACTACCAACTCCCACATTAACACTTCTAAAACTTCCTGCTCTATTTAAAATATTACTCATCAATATTTTATGAGCTTTAAGTAAATCATCAAGATTATCGTATTGATAGTTTTCAAACTCTCTATAGGCATTAATAGCACCCTCCACTTCAAGAATCTCTTGATAGGTTCCAAGAACCTTTTTACCCTCTAACATAGCTGTAATTTTATCTTCACCTATAAAGTTGCCCTCTATTTCAAGAGTCCCAACAAGTGTTTTTATACGATTTTTTTTTCTAAGCATTGGAGTAATAATATCTTTTTGATTGTACTCTATTCTAGTTAACTCTTCACTAATAGCAGAGATTAAATTAACCATCTTAGAGGTTATGGTATATGGTGGTTTATAACTACTCAAAATATATTGTCTCCAATTTTATATAGCAACATTTTACCATTTAATCGCTATGATAACGCATGGAAGATATAAAAACAAAAATAGAAACCCTACTTTATGAAGATGCACCCGATTTTGAGATTTCAAAACTGCTTAAACAGGATATTAAAGAGTATTTTGGAACACTAGAGGAGAGTTTTGCCCAAAACAATGGAAAAAACTTCTTAGTTAAACATACTCGTAAAATCGACAGTATATTACAGATTGCCTACCAAGTTGCTATGCGTTCTATGTTTGGAACATATATGCCCCTCAAGAGTACTCTACCCATTACCCTACTAGCTCTTGGTTCTTATGGGCGTGAACAGCTCTGTGTCTACTCTGACATTGATTTGATGATAGTCTACAAAGAGACCCCTGGGTACAACACAAAAGAGATGATAGAGAAGATTCTATATATATTGTGGGACGCAGGGCTAAAACTTGGTCATCGTGTGCATGAACTCTCTGACCTTTTTGAGGTCTCTAAAACAGATATTACCATTAAGACATCTATGTTAGAGTCACGCTTTATTGATGGGTCTAAACAGCTTTGGAGTCAAACTCAAAATGAGCTAAATCGAATGAGAAAAGATGACCCACAGAGATTTATTGAGGCAAAAATAGAAGAGATGAATGAACTACATAAAAAGTATCCTCTAACAATGGAGCCTAACCTAAAAGAGGGAGATGGTGGCTTTAGAAATGCAAATTTAGTATATTGGATTGGAAATGTTCTTTACCATATTAATAGTATCTCTGAGCTTGAAGGAAAAATTATTGCTAAACATGAGTATGAGGAGTTTAGAGAAGCACTCTACTTCCTCTTTAAAGTTCGCTCTGCACTCCATTTAGCAACAGGGAAAAAAGAGGATAGGCTACGTATTGAACTTATTCCTTATGTTGCTAAATATCTAGGTTACGATACACCTAAAAAACATGTTCAATTCTCTCGTAAAGTTATTTCTCATCTAAAGACTATTAAACTCTATACTACTATTTGGATTGATGAGCTTAGTAACTACTTCGATAAAAATAAAATGTTAACTCCAAAACCAAATAGCTCTTTTTATGAACTACTAGAGCAACTAACCCAAGCAAAACCTCAACAGTTTCCTGTTCACCCAACTTTTTTAAAAGCACTAAACTCTTGCTATAGGGATATTGAAGTAAAAGAGGATATCTACAAAATTATATATAAGATATTTCAACACAAACAGAGTCATCTTATCTTTAAAACGCTTATTGATACTAAACTTTTGGGGTATACTATTCCTTATATAAAAAAGGTTATTGATTTACCTCAGTTTGATGGCTATCATCAATACTCTGTAGGTATACATACAGTAAAGGCTATAGAGGCTTTAGAAAACATAGAAAATCAATTTGTTTCTAAACTATATAATAAGTTAAATAATAAGGATAGAATCTTTATAAAAGCTGTTGTTCTTCTTCATGATGCAGGAAAAGGTAGAAGAAAAGAACATGCACAAGTTGGAACAGTACTATTTAAAGGTTTTGCAAAAAAGCTTAAATTTTCAGAAGAGATGATTAAAATAGGGAAAAATCTTATTTTATATCATACTCTTATGAGTACAACTGCACAACAAGAGGATTTACATTCCCAACAGACTATTTTGAAGTTCTCTTCGCATTTTCAAACTCAAAAAGAGCTTGAGTATATCTATATGCTTACCTATGCAGATATGAATGGAGTTGGAACTTCAATATATAATGTATTTTCATCACAACTTATTCATACCCTTTATCAACAAGCTTCTATTGCAATCTCAAATAAAGAATTACTAAAAGAGACTACAAAAAGAGTTAAAAAAGAGCGTCAAATACAACGATTAAAGAGCTTTAAAGAGCTTCCTAAAAGTTTACAAAAAAAAACTCTTAAAATTAATTCTGACTACTTTTTTATTAAAAATAAACCTCAACAGATTATTAATATTGTTAAAAAAGCATCTAAATTAAAAGATTATGAATATATTATTAGTAATGAGAAGTTTTTAACTATTGAAATTTTAAGAAAAGATAATTTTGATGTTAGTTATCTACTATACAAACTATCCCGTCTAGATATTGTACAAATGGACATATACAAACTATTCTCAGGTATTAAATATTTCCGTCTTGACTTTAATGAAACTATTAATAGTGGAGATTATATTGAGCTTCAAGAACTTATTATTGACTCTTTAAATAATAAACATAAATTAAATATTAAAAAACCTAAAATTTTAAAGAAAAATATTTTTATAGATTGTAACCATTCACAAGAACATGCCATGTTACAACTTAACTGCTCTGATCAAAAAGGTCTACTCACATATGTTATAAACCTATTTGATAGTCTAAACATAGATATCTCATCTGCTAAAATACACACTAAAGTAAACAGAGTTAACGATCTCTTTTTAATCGAGAAGAATGGAAACTTTTGTAATAATACTAGCCTTATAATAAAAGAGTTAACGGAGTAATAATATATGTGTGGAATTGTTGGATATATAGGTAATAAAGAAAAAAAAGAGATTTTATTAGATGGATTACAAGAACTAGAATACAGAGGATATGACTCAGCAGGTATTGCTATTATAGAAAATCAACAACTTAAAAACTTTAAAGCTGTAGGACGACTACAAAATTTAAGAGATAAAACTAAAGATTATATTAGTCAAGGATTTGGAGTCTCTATTGGACATACACGCTGGGCAACACATGGAAAGCCAACAGAGCTAAATGCTCATCCACACATGGGAGCTTACTCTTTTGTAGTACATAATGGAATTATTGAAAACTATCAAATACTTAAAGATGAACTACAAGCCGAAGGAATACAGTTTTTAAGCCAAACAGATACAGAGACAATCGTTCATCTTTTTGAAAAAAATTATAATATCAATAACAATGCTTGGAAATCATTTCAACAAACTATTGAGAGACTTGAAGGTGCTTACGCGACCCTACTTATTACAGAGGCTCAAGCTGACACTATATTCTTTGCTAAAAATGGTTCTCCAATGCTTATTGGATTTAATGAAGAAGATGTCTACTTTGCCTCTTCAGACACACCAATAATTGGTAAAGCAAAAGAGGTTTACTACCTTGAAGATGGAGAGTTTGGATATGTTCAACATGGTAAAGTTTACCTTTTCAATAAAAATGGTTCTAAAACATTTACTAAGCAACTTCTACCTACTGACAAAGCAATGGCACAAAAAGATGGCTACCGTTTTTTTATGGAAAAAGAGATTTACGAACAATCTCAAGTTATGAACGATACCATGATGGGACGTGTTTTAGATAACAAAGTAGATTTTGAAGAGCTAGATAAAGAACTTTTTGAGAATATAGACAATATTAAAATATGTGCTTGTGGTACATCTTATCACTCTGCTTTAGCATCTTCTTATCTATTTGAGAGAATGGCAAAAATTCCTTGTCAAGTTGAGATAGCTTCCGAGTTTAGATACAAAGAACCACTACTCAATAACAAAACTCTCTTTATTACCATCTCACAAAGTGGTGAGACAGCAGATACCCTAGAAGCACTTAAAATGGCAAAACGTGCAGGTCTTAAAAGTCTAAGCATATGTAATGTTGACAATTCATCTATTGTAAGAGAGAGCGATGCTGCTATCTTAACTCGTGCAGGAATTGAAAAAGGTGTTGCTAGTACTAAAGCCTTTGCTACTCAAACTATGGTTCTTTGGATGCTTACACTCTACATAGCTCAAATTAGAAAAACTCTCACACAAGAGACTATAAATCAGGAGCTAGAGGCTATGAGACATACACCAAAAGCTCTAATTGTAAATGACAAACTACACTCTAAACTAACACGTCTCTCTAAACGTTATCTACATGGACATGGTTTCTTCTTTATTGGTCGTGACCTCTTCTTCCCTCTTGCACTTGAAGGTGCTTTAAAACTCAAAGAGATTTCATATCTACATGCAGAAGGATACCCAGCAGGAGAGATGAAACATGGACCAATAGCACTTGCCGATGCAGAGTTATTTACTGTAGCACTTATGCCAAAAACTGTACATTATGATAAAATTAAATCAAATGTAGAAGAACTCTGTGCAAGAGATGCAACTGTTTTAGCTATATCACCTGAATACTTTGAACTCTCTGATGACTTTATACAGACTAAGTGTGACTCACACCCTATGTTAGAGTTTTTTGAAATGATGGTAATTACCCAACTACTTGCACTTGAGATTTCTATTAGATTAGGAAATGATGTTGATATGCCAAAAAACTTAGCTAAGTCTGTTACTGTAGAGTAGTTTTACACAAATATTAAAATTTCAACCTAAGTTCGATGGAATATAATATCTACAAAAATCTAAAAATTTATGTAAGATTGTCAAAATCAAATTCATAGCAAAAATATGTTGTTGTCTTTGCACTCTCTTTGAAAAAAACTCATAAAATACTCCGTCGAACTCAGATTTGATAGTTTAGGGTACGTAAAATTAATAAGTAAACTTAAATCCACCATAAAAGCCCGTATTAAAAAGGCTATTTGTTACTCCTTTATATTCTGTTTTAATATTTCTATATCCTGCGTAAAGGCTTACATTTTTAATAACTTCTACTTCAGCATTTACTCTAAACTCACTATACTCTGTAGAGTCTCCAAATGCTAATACCTTAGGGGCATAAAGAACCCTACTATCTAATGACACAGGAGGGATATTATACATAAGTGGAGGAAAATTATATCTAACCTTAACCATAAATGGTACTGCTGTAAAGCTATTATTTGTTGCACCATTATTTCCAACCTCTGCCCAAATAAACTTAGCACCAAAAGAGGCTTCAACTCCCTCTAATGCCTCTACTTTATTAGTAGCTAAAAGACCAGCACCAATTAACTTTGCATTCTCATCATCATATAAAAAATTTACATCTGCTTGAAAAATAGTACTACTTGTTTGAAAAGCTTCTAAATTTCTTGAATCAAGAACACCATCTATCTCTAAATCTTTTTCATTTATATTTATCCCTATTCCACTTTCGGCAAGTAGTAAGGTTGACATACAAAATGTTACCAATGATATTTTTTTAAACATATTAAATCTCCAATGTTAAATTTTGGGCATTATAACATAAGTAATAGAAATAAAAAATAAACCTAAAATTTTTCACAATTTCTATACAAATTTACTATATTATGAGTCATTTGATAAACTTAGGAGTTTTCCATGAAAAAGATATATTTACCCTTATTTATAATTAGCATAACTACCACTATCACTTTTGCTGATACCCTTGAACTTTATAAAAATTGTGCTGGTTGTCATGGAGAAAATGGAGAAAAACAAGCTCTAAATAAATCTAAACTAATTGGAGGACAAGAGACTAACTTAACTATAAAAGAGTTAAAAGCTTATAAAAATGGAGAACTAAACCAATATGGTCTAGGCAATATTATGAAACTTCAAGTTGGGATACTATCTCAAAGTGATATTGAAGAGTTAGCAGAATATATATCAAAATTAGATGTTAATGCTTCTAAAAAGAAGCATTAACTCCTGACTTTCTCATTTTCTCCCAAAAATAATAATGTGAACCTCACTCTCTTAAATCGTAGATTATAGAAGAGGATTGCGAATTATATTTTGTTCAAAAATACAAATAATGATATTTCAGGCTTTTGAGCATATGGTATTCCGTCGAACTCAGGTTATTAGAAAGAAACAACTACAAGAACTAAATAAAAAACTCTATCTAATTCTTTTTAATATAGTAAAACATAAAGAAAACATTAAAGTAAAAATATAATTATTATCTATAAGTATTAAATCCTATTCTTTGATTTTTAATAGATTTATACTTTAAACTTCTCTCTAAACTTACTAAGTAAGCCATTGCTTGTCTATGTCCAGCCTTAGCTGCTAACTTAAACCAATATCTTGCTAATTGAACTTGTCTTTTTACTCCTCTACCTTGTGCAAAACTAAGACCCATATAAAATTTTGCTTCTGTATGATTATTTCTTGCTGCTTTATGAAACCATTTAAATGCCTCTCTTTCACTTCTTCTTACACCATCACCCCTTGCATACATAAGTGCTAAATCAAACTGAGCATATACATTTCCTTGTGCTGCGGCTCTTTGTGCATATATAAATTTTTGGGATACTGGTAAATAAACTCTTCTTGTATTTACTCTAATATTATTAAATGGATTTGCTGATAAATTAATAGTTGCAATAAGTACTAATAGTAACATAACTCTTTTCATTTCTTGTTCCTTAATGTTATATTAAAAGTAGTATATAATATAAAATGTTATTTTTAGCTTAGTTAGATTAAATTT
>JALWMP010000137.1:0-4588 GCA_026996165.1 Campylobacteraceae bacterium | reverse complement strand
ATTTATACAAAAAAATAGAATCTATTTAATAAAATTAAACATAAGAAGATGTATAAGAAAGTTTATTTATAAACCTCTATATGCTTTTTCTTTGGAGGAAAGTAGATATTATTTAAACTTAATTTTAAACCCTGATGATTTAAAGTAGAAGAGACTAAATCTTTTTGAAAATCTGACATCTCCTCATGAGCATAAAACTCCTCTAGTGACATCCAAAGTGCTTTCTCTATCTCATGAGTGTCTATTATGTTTATTTCACTACTCAATGGCTCTAGCTGAAAGACAATATACATGTTGGATTTATTGAACCTATATGGGTGAGAGTTTAAAACTGAAACCATCTTAATAAGTTTTGCTATAATGCCTGTCTCTTCCCAAACCTCTCTAAGAATACCATCTTCTAAGCTCTGTCCCTCCTCTAGCATACCACCAGGGAGTTTATATATAGAGTTAGTAGTGTGAATTTTGTCTCGGACTAGAAGAATTTCATTTTTTTTGTTTATAACCACTGCACCAACACCAATGGTATGAGTAGGAGCAACAGGAATGTAAGCACCTTTTTGCACTCTATATGTTAGTGTTGTTCGTGTTGATTCGCAATTATGAAACTCAAAACCTAAAGAGAGAGCAAATGCAATATGTTCATATTGAGAGGTAGTTAAATCTAGCCATAACAGAGAGATATTCTTATCTTTAGCTTCTTGAAGTAAATTTTTAAGAGAGATTTTAAAATCAGACAGAGAGATTTTTGAAATACTCTCTGTATCTATAGTTAGACCATTATAAAGATTTTTTCTAAAACTTAACATTATATTAAAACTTAAGCATAATAAGTAACCCAGCTACCCATAAGATAAATGGACTAAGTATAATTAGGGCTAACTTAATATTCTCTTTACTCTTAGCAGCTAAAAGAGTTAATATAAATAATCCAACTACAGATGGTATGACCCAATCAGGTAATGGAATTGGCTCTCCTGCGGCATAAGAGTGAAGCCCTGATAGATAGTAATTTACTCCAAAGTAAGTCATAAGCACAGTAGAGTAGCCCCAGAGTGAAGCAACATTAAATGCAAAAGGATTATTAAACTTTGGAATAAAACGTAAATGAAGAATGGTTGCATAAATCAAAATGGTTACAGCTGCCCATGTCTCTTTAGAATCCCAACCCCAGTAGCGACCCCAAGACTCATTTGCCCAAACTCCACCAAGGAAATTTCCAATAGTCAAAAGAAAAAGACCTACAATAAGACTCATCTCTGCAATATTGCTTAACTCTTTAATTGAACGGTCAATATTTTTGTTTTCAGAACGTTTCATAATAAATAGAATTAATACAAGTAGAGATAGCATTGAGCCGAGTCCTAAGAAACCATCTCCTGAAATAATTGTTGCTACATGAATCATAAGCCAATATGATTTAAGTACAGGAACTAAATTTGTAATCTCTGGATTAATAAAGTTTAAATGTGCAACACCCATAGTAATACCTGCAAGAAGTCCTGTAGCTCCCAAAGTAAATGGTGATTTTCGAGCAAATATAAGCCCTGCTACCATTGTTGCTGCGGCAATAAAGACTATGGATTCATAAGCATTTGACCAAGGGGCATGTCCTGCAATATACCAACGTATTCCCATACCTATAAGATGAACTATAAATCCTATAATTAACAAAATCCATGCTATACGGTTGATGTATTTGAGTGAACTATTTGGCTTAACAACATTTACAAATGATGCCATAAGTAAAATAAGACCTACTAAAATATATAAAGGAACTAATTTTGAAAGTAAGCCTAACTTATTGTACTCAATCTCAATATTAACAGACTTAGGGTCAAGAAGTACTTCTGAACCAAACTTCTTTTGATACATATTTATAAGATTAATTGCTTGATTAAATTTTGTAGTCTCTCCACTCTTTTCAATATCTGTTGCACCTTGAAAAAGATAGACTGTCATCATTCTAACCATCTCAGAAAGCTCTTTTGGAAATTTAGTAATCGCATCTTGAGGATTCATCCACTTATTTGTTTTATCATTAGGCTTTGGATAGATTTGAAGTAGTGTACCTGTATATACCATATATGCAACATTTAAACGTTCATCTACCTTAACTAACTCTTTATCATAAACACTCTTCTCTAATGGTTTTTTACGCATAGAGTCATTAATCTGTTTTTCTAACTTATACTCTCCATTTTTTGTAAAAAAATCAGAAAATTTAGCATATTTAACATCTTCTGATAGCCCTAAATCTTTTGCAATACTAGGGTGACCTATTTTAATCATTGGCAATTCTTGGTACTCTTTAGGATTAACTGTCATACCAAGAAACATGGCAGTTGGGTCAACTCCATAAATAGTACTTTTTCCTGCTAATTTAGCAATTACCTCATGAGCTAAAGTATCAACAGGTTTCATTCTCCCTCTTCTATCTTGAAGAGTAATATGAGCAAATTTATCTACACTTTCAGCAGGATAGACATTAATCATCTTTGTCATATTTTCATCTAATGTTGGTAGAGATGTAGCTTGAAGTGGAGTTACATAACCCAAAGTAAATATAGTTACTAAAATAGCTATAGATGTTTGAAGTTTTCTAGCTCCTCTAAGTAATTTTTGAAAACGACCTTTTGGGTCAAATAAATTCCAAATCATTCCTAAAGCTAAAAGTATGTAGCCTAAATAAGTTGGTAGAGTTCCAGGGTCATGGTTTACAGAAAGTATAGTTCCTCTCTCATCTGGGTCATAAGAAGATTGGAAAAGTCTATAGTTTCTATGGTCAAGTACATGATTCATATATATTTTATAAGGCATTGCTTCTATTCCTTTCTCTTTGTCAGTAAGTTCAACATCAGAGGAGTATGAAGATGGACTCATAGAGCCTGGGTAACGCTCTAACTTAAAGTCTATTAACTTAACTGAAAATGGTACAGGAATCTTATGAACACCTAGATATAGAGATATATCTACTCCATCTAACTCTACTCTTTTAATATCGGAAATAATACCATCATAAGCAAAGAGGTTAACTTTTGTTTTTTTACCATTTACATCTATCTCATAAGTAGCCATTTCAGGCTTTCCTCTTTTTGTCTTATGTGCAGAGCTAATAAATTTTATAACAGATTTTTCATGTATATCTTTTAAAACTACCGAGTTATTATTAAATTGATATAGCTTTTTAGGAGTAAAAGGGTTAACTCCCTTTGTCAAATGCCCTCTTTTTCTAGTTAACATTGAAAGGGTATCAATATCAAATCCACTCTCGACCTCTAAAGTTCCATCTCTCTTTGTACGAATATTTAATACAGGCTTAGTTGGCTGTTCAATCTTATGGTTAAAAGCAATTATAAAACTATCGGCATCATAAAAATCACCATCTTCAAGATATATAGGTTGCCCCTTTCCTCCTGCTGAAACCATTAACTCTAGCACTCTTTTACCATTTTTCTCGTCAGTGACCAATCCTTGCTGTGCGGCAGGAAGATACTCTACAAGTTTAATATTAACCTTTTTTCCATTGACATCAAATGTTTTAGTAAAGTGGTTAGTTGTCATTGATGAAAAGAGAACTTTTTGTTCAAAATCTTTAACATCTTTTCCATCTTCAATATGAATTCTAAGTACTTTAGTATCAGAGGTGATAGTATTAGAACTATGCCCCTCTCTAATATGCATTACCCCTTCATAACCAACATATCGTGTAATTGCAGCACCAATAGCAATAACCAAAAAGGCTATATGAAAAAGAAATACAGAAGGTTTAGTTTTGTAACTCTTATACTTAAACATATTATAAAGTAATAAAAGTATAAAATAAAGAAGAAAAAACTCAAACCATCGAGAGCTATAGACTAATGCTCTAGCTGTCTGTGTTCCATAATCATTTTCTATAAATGTTGCTCCACCAATAATAGCAGCAAACAAAAAAAGTACTAAAACAGATACTTTCATTGAAAAAATCTTTTCTATCATATATAATCCTGTCTTAAGTAGTAATATAATTTAAACTACTTTTTTTAAGTTTTAAGCTTGATTGTAACAAAATTTTATTAACAAAACATTAATTAATTTTTTTTAGTTAGAAAAACTCCCGATTCAATATGATGAGTATGAGGGAATTGGTCAAAGATAGCACTATGGATAATATTGTGAGTTTTAGTTAACTCATCTAAGTTCTGTGCTAATGTTTTAGGGTTACAAGATATATATATAATATTTTCAATATTTGAAATAAGTTTAATAGTATCTTCATCTAATCCTGCTCTTGGAGGGTCAACTAAAACTGTTGAGAAGTTATAAGAGTCTAAATCTACATCTTTTAGTCGTCTAAACTCTCGCTCTTTATTTAATGCTTGTGTCATCTCTTCTGAAGAGAGGCGAACAAACTCTATATTTGTAATACTGTTAAGTTCACAATTCTCCTTAGCTGCAAAGATAGAGCGTTTTGAAATCTCTGTAGCTAAGACTTTGTTAAAGTATTTAGAGAGAGGAATAGTAAAATTTCCTAATCCACAATAGCTCTCTAAAAAGTCTCCACTCTGAACTCTTTTTGCCTGTTTGATTGCCCACTCAATCATCT
>JALWMP010000136.1 GCA_026996165.1 Campylobacteraceae bacterium | reverse complement strand
ACAGGAGGAGCATCACCTGCTTTTGCAAAACAGCTACGACAATATATTGAGAAGATTATTCCTCAAAATGTAGGTGAGTTTTTAAAAGAGATGAAAACTTTACGCAAGAGTATGCCTAAAGGCAAAGAGCGTATGGAGTATTTTGAGAGAGTTGTAAAAGAGTATTTTAAAAAGCACTTTAAGCATACTTAAGAAACAATCCAACAGCTAAAGAGAGAAGTATAGTTACCAATATTTGTAATATATTGTATAGCTTTTTGGAAAGAGGTGTTAGCTTTCCTATTGCTTCGACAATCTTCATAGCAGGAAATGCCATAAAAAGAAGCATGACAATAGAAAAAACAAGTGTTAAGATAATATTTAGCATAGACTATTTTACCCCATAATATTGATGTACAAATTCAATCTCATCTTTACTATTGAGAGGAAGTGTAGATTGAGTTTTGCCACTATTGTCAAGTATCAACAAAGTATTATTGTCCAGTTTAAGATGCTTTTTACCCCACTCTTTTTCAAGACGTTCAAACTCTTTAAAGAGTGTCATATTGTTAGGTTTCTCTTTAAAAGAGCTATCCTCTTTACTCATAATCTGAAGACCACCAAAACGTTTGTCTAAATAAAAAGGGCTATACTCCTTTACAGCTTTATAAACTCGTTCATTTTTATCACTTGGTTTACTCTGTAAAAATGCACTTAATCCAAAAAGGAAAAAACCTAAAAAGAGTGCAAAAGGTAGATATTTTCTATTCATATAAAATCCTTATTAAATATTGGTAAGTATAGAGCTTTTTTGTTAAAAAAATATTGATAGGTGTCAATATAAATAGAATATATCTCTGCTACTATTATAAAAAACTAGGAATATAAATTATGAAAAACTTTTTTTATTTAGAAGGTGCATATCTAATACTTGGTGGAATTATTCTACTTATAACACTTTTTGTAACAACTAGACCTTTTATGTCAAAAGGTGCAGTTAAACGAGGTCTATTGTGGGTTACTTTAGTTCTTTCTATTTTTATTGGAACACACTATAAAATAACTACAGATAGAATGTCAGAGGTTAAAGAGGCATTTGAAAATGGCAAAACAATTATTTGTGAAAGCAGAATGCAACGAAAAGTAGCACAGAGTGTTGATATTCAAAAATCAAACGAGTGGAGATTAAAAAATAATAACTTTGTCTCTCCTAACTATTCTAGACCTTTTTTTATCGCTAGATGTATTGTAAAATAATATTTTATTATTACTACTATTTATTATTTTTATCTATTTTCTTGATATATATCAATAATTAATGTGTAAAAAAGTGCCATAATTCTTTCATGCTCTAAGGTTTTGATCCTTTTAGTAAATAGATAGTTACAGGAAACCATATATGGAACAGTTGATAGTTCGTCCAGAAATAGCAATTGACAAATTTTTACCTATTTTTGTAGAATCAACACTCGTACTCGTTTTTGGGGTAGCGTATGCGGCAGTCATAACACTTTCAAAAATGGGTTACTTTTCCAAAAAGTGGATGCCTGTTGGGTATCTATTTTGGGCATTACAAACATATTTTCTTTATGATTTTGCTACATTAATACAGAGTAACCACTTTACTATGAAGGTATTAATGGTAACAATGTTAGCCTATCTTTTTATTCCTCATCTATATTACATGTTAATAACTTCAGGAGAGCAAAGGTATGAAAAGAGTGATAAAATCATAGAAAATCCACAATAAAGGAAGAATACATGGCTAATGAAAATGTTTCGGTTTGGACCAGCATACCATTTTGGCGACGTTCAGCGGCATGGGTAACAGGATTTGCAACTATTTTGCTTATCTGGCTTACTTTTGATACGATTGGACAGATTTCGATGGGAACTGATGCCGACCTAAAAAATGGGGTAACAAAAAGAGTACCTGCTCCAACAGTAATCAACTATAAGATTGGTTATGAGATGAGCAAAAAAAGAGGACATGAAGTACCAACTATTGGTGAAAAACAACCATTTTTTGGAAAAGAATGGAGTCCAAAAGAAGCTGCTAATTTATTGCACCTTGGTAAACTAACCTCTCAGGCTAAAAACTGTATGGATTGTCATACACTATTAGGAAATGGAGCATACTATGCACCAGACCTTACAAAAGCATGGTTAGACCCAGCGTGGCAAGATGGTGGACCGATGCAAGGTATGACAGGAAAAAATACAGTTGAAGAGGCAATGGCAGAGTTCTTACAACACCCTTCAAAATACCCTACACATGCTCGTATGATGCCTAACCTTGGAATTACAGCAGATGAGGCAAAGGGATTAGTTGCTTTCCTAAAACATATGAGTTCTATCGACACAAATGGTTTCCCAAGAAACTTCTCAAAAACAGTTGATCAATTCAAGGCAGGAGGCACAAATGCTCACTAGTATTAAAACAAATTCATTTGAAGGCAATAAAGGTAAAGAGCTTGGAATGATGTACTTTAGAGTAGCAATTATACTCTTTGGTGCTCAGCTTCTTATGGGACTTATCGCGGCTATACAGTTTGTAGTTCCAGGATTTCTCTTTGAAGTATTTGACTTTAGTGTTGCAAGAATGGTACATATTAATGCCTTAGTAGTTTGGATGCTCTATGCTATGATTGGTTCAGTTTACTTTATGCTTACAGATGAGACAGAACATGAAGGTGTTGCTATTGGTCTTGGAAAACTAGCATTTTGGGTACTTACAGCTGCTGTAACTGTTGTTGTTCTTGTATTTAT
>JALWMP010000135.1 GCA_026996165.1 Campylobacteraceae bacterium | reverse complement strand
AATAACATCGGCACTTTTGTTGTTGGTTGGTTCACCATTTAGTTTTTTATCTTCAAAAACCATTGTCCAATCTTTTTTGGACTTAACCCAAAAACCATGCCATGTTTTTAGCTTTCTAAGCTTTCCAATCTTTTTGTTCTCTATCCTATTTTGAACAGAAGCATCAGGAGAGTAGGCTAACCATTTTTGAGTTTTAGCATCAAAGTGCCAAACTTGCTCCACGTTCTCTTTTGTAAATTTTGACATATCTGTCAAAGGTATGGAAGAGCCTATAAGTTGCCAACCTTTTTTTACTAGTAGAACAGAGTCTGCCATACTTAGTGAGAAAAGAAGGGTTATGAGTATAATTATCTTTTTCATGTGTGTTCCTTGTTAAAATAGATATTTTGCAAAACTTTTTGGAATCGGAGACTTTAGTCCAATACCATTGAATTAGCGAGGCTCTGTGCTTTGCACTCTCTGTGAGAAAGCCTTCGATTCCATAAAGAAATACCTATTTTTCGGAATCGGAGTGTTTACACCCGAATTATTTTAGGCTTATTTCATTGGCATTGGGCTAAAGCCATCGGTTCCTAGTTTGCTTAGTCTAACTCTATTATAAAAAAATGTATAAAAGATGTAGAGTTAGAATTTAATAGTAAATTTGCTAAATCTTTTAGTAGATTCAACCATAAGCCTACCTCTCATCTCTTTCTCTATAATGGTCTTAGCAATGTAGAGTCCTATGCCATCATGATTCTCTTTGGTTGAAAAGTATGGTTCAAAAATCTTTACTTGGTTGCTTTTACTAATACCTCCTGCATTGTCTTTAATGGTAATGCTATTTTTATCAATCTCAATTTCAATCTTTGGATTTACCCTTTGTTGTTGAACAAGAGCATCTTTTGCATTGTTAATAAGGTTTAAAATAACCTGTTCAAACTCATTTCTGTTGTAGAAGAGGCTAAAATCTTCTCTTGTTTGAAGCTCTATTTTAATATTACACTTTTTAAGAGTAGAACTTAAAATAGTTAAGACACTCTCACAACTCTCCTCTACACTAAAATGCTCTCGCTCTTTAGTAGGATTGTAAAAATTACGAAACGTCTCAATGTTTTTAGACATATACTCAATCTGTTCACTAGCTTCTCTAAGCGTCTCTTTTAGCTCTTGATTCTCATGATAAAAGCTCCTAATATGCATAAGCGAGTATGACAAAAATGTAAGTGGCTGTCTCCATTGGTGGGCGATAATTGAAATCATCTCACCCATCGAGGCTAAGCGTGACTGTTGAAGTAGTAGGGTCTGCTGTTTTTTCTGCTCCTGTTCAATAACTCTAAACCGATAAGAGAGAGCAAAAGAGAGTAGCATCGACTCAAAAGCAAAGGCAATGTGTAGAAAGGGAAAGTCAAATCTATTGGGGTCAATAAGATAGGTTAACTCCAACACAAGAACAACAACTACAATGTGCCAACCAACCATCAAAAAGTAGAAAGGGACATCTTTTTGGCGAATCTCCCTAAAGGCTTCCGAGAGTACAAAGGCAATCCAAATAACCGTTGGTACAAACTTAGTAAAAAAGGTATGCCCCAATATAAGTGAGAGGAGTAGGTCAAAAATGCTAAGGTATAAAACGCTCTTAATAACAGCAGTGAGTCTCTCTGTTTTATAGGTTTGGAAAAACTCTTGAAGAAAAAGAAGAGAGAAGATAAGCATAAGCGTTTGAGAACTATCAAGCAGATAGAAGCTTTTAAAATTATATATTTGGGTAAATGGGTAAATCTGTAGAGCCTCTAAATTGACCAAAGAGAGTAGAACAAAAAATTGAGCTAAGGCGTAGTAGAGGTATTGGCGATTGCGAATGTAGAAGTAGAAAGCAAAATTGTAAACCATGGCTGAAAAGATAATGCCTAAAGAGAAGAGAGTAAGCATAAAAGCCCAATCTCCATAGAGATGAGGTTCAGTAACAAATGGACTCTTTTGTAGAAAGAAGTCATCATAGAAAAAGAGTAGTGAGATACACAAATAGAGCAATAGTGCAAGGTATTTGAGTTTTAAAATATTATCCATCTAGGTGAATCCTATAGCCATACTTAGAGATGTTTTCAATGGCTCTTTTCCCTACAATTTTACGAACATCTCGCACCAAAGAGCGAAGTGCATCTGAACTCATGACTTTGTCAAACCATATAAACTGCTCTATCTCCTCATAGGAGACAATGCGACCTTGGTTTTTAATAAGAAGAAAAAGCAACTTATGTTGAGACTCAGTTAAGGGAATAATTTTGTTCTCTTTTACAAGTGTATGGTTTAACATATCAAAACTATCTGTTTTGCTAATTTTAACAACCGAGGGGTGCTGTAGCTCAATATGCTCAAAAGAGAGTCTCAAAGCCTCAAAAAGCTCCTCCTCTTTAATAGGTTTTTGCAAGTAGTTAATGAGGTTTAACTTAACAGCTTCTAAAAGGTAGGTAGTTGTGGTGTACGCTGTGTTAATAATAATAGGGGTCTGCTTATCCTCTTTTCTAATGTGTCGACAAAGTTCTAAACCATTCATCTTTGGCATCTCAATATCGCAAATAATGATGTCAGGTTTTACTCTATGGTACAAATCAAGCCCCTCTTCACCATCTTTTGCCTCATAAATTTCTGAAAAATAGGGCTTTAAAACGGCAGTAGCAATACGACGTATCATCACTTCATCATCGACAAATAGTAGGGTATATTTTGTTCTCTTTAGCATCTCTACACTTTTTCTACATTTATTTATTATAGATTTCTCTAACTATGGTAG
>JALWMP010000134.1 GCA_026996165.1 Campylobacteraceae bacterium | reverse complement strand
AAGAGTGTCCAAGCTACTCAAAAAACAGACCAAGTAGTGCAACCTTTGCTCCTCTAAGTTCTGAAATTGCCGAAGATAAGGGCTTAAAAAAGACAAAACGAACGCTTGTTAATTGGATTTATAAAAACCGAAGATTGACACTCTATAGAACAACCTCTCCAAGACTTACCTCTATGCCAAATGAGAGCTTAGGTGACTTTAAAGTACGCCTTAAAGATATTTTAGATGACAAGAAAGAGCAAGAGATAGAGAAGCTTCAAGAGCGTTATGATAAAAAAGAGAAAACACTTTTAAAACGTCTTAAACGAGCCGAAGAGAGAGTTGAAAAAGAGGAGGCAGATGCAAGTAAATCTATGATAGATACAGGAATTGCTATCTTAGGTGCACTGTTTGGACGAAGCTCATCAGCAAAGCTAGGTCAAGCCCTCTCTAAAGGGAGTCGTGCCTACAAAGAGCGAGGCGACATAAGTAGAGCCCAAGAGGCTTTAGAGGAGATACACGAAGAGTTAGAGCTTTTAGCTGAGGAGCTAGAGGAGAAGATAGATGAACTATCTGAAAAATATGATGTAGAGAGAGTTGAGATAAAAGATGCCTCTATAAAACCTAAAAAGTCAGATATTGATGTTAAGGAGCTTTCAATCGTTTGGGTTGTTTAATGTGTTATACTTTCATTAATAAATTCACTCGTTCCCACCGTCTCGGTGGGAATGCATAGAAGAGTTATTTTACTAAACAAAGTTTTTTTATAAATCAAATTCCAATATGCATTCCTAACGAGGACGTTGGGAACGAGAAAAAGAAAAGATAACTAAATGAGATTAAACAAATATATTGCACACAACTCAAAATATTCACGTCGTGAAGCAGATGCTCTTATTGAGGCTGGAGATGTAAAAGTAAACGGTACTAAGATGACCAATTTTAGCTATGATGTTCAAGATGGAGACAAAGTCTCTGTTCGTGGACTCTATGTCAAAGAGAAGACAGAGCTAACGATGGTGGTCTTTAACAAACCAAGAGGCTCTCTTGTAACCAAAAAAGATGACCGTGGAAGAACCACTATCTACCATCTTCTTCCTGGAAAGTTTAGACACTTTATTCCTATTGGACGACTTGACTTTGCCTCTGAGGGGCTTCTGCTCTTAACTGACTCTCCAAGGGTTGCAGAGGTAATGATGAAGAGTGGACTTGACCGTACCTATAACATCAAAATTGACAAACCATTAACACCAGAGATGGAACAGGCAATGCAAGAGGGGCTGGTACTTGATGATGCACGAGCAGGTGGACATGAGAAGTCAAAGATTTATAGTATGGAGTTTGCCCCTTTTGTTCACTATGAGGTAAGAGGAGTCTCAAAACACTTTACTAAGCTTAGAGTTACCATTAATGAGGGGAAAAACCGTGAATTACGCCGTTTCTTTGGACACTTTGAAGCCAATGTGCTTGACCTAAAACGTGTAGAGTTTGGTGGCATTTCACTCAACAATTTGCCAACAGGAAAGACTCGTTTCTTTACTCGTCGTGAGTATGATGATTTGCATAAATATTTAAAAGCAATGCGTAAACTAGAGGAGCAAGAGAAGAAAGAGGAAGCCGATAGATTAAGAGCTGAACATCTGCGAGAAAAGAGAAAAAATCAGACTCCAGAGCAGAAGAAACAGGCTAAATTAGCAGAAGAGAAGAGAGTAAAAGAGATTAAACAGAAAAACTCTAACAGAAATAATCCAAATAGAAAAAATAGGAAGTAGTTGTGTCTTTGGCACAGAAGTATCGCCCCTCAACCCTTGATGAGATTGTAGGACAAGAACATCTTTTAGCTAAAGGGGCTGTCTTTAGAACACTTATTGAAAAAGATGCTCTTATTCACTCCTTTTTCTATGGACCTCCTGGGTGTGGAAAGACCACTCTAGCAAGAGTTATTGCCAAAATTTTAAGACGACCCTTTTTTGAGCTAAATGCCACTACACTAAAGATAGACGATTTACGAAAGATATTTAAAGAGTATGCAAATACTTTAGAGAAGCCTCTTATATTTATAGATGAAGTTCACCGACTAAGCAAGAACCAACAAGAGGTACTGCTACCATTTATGGAAAATAACTCTGCTTTAGTTATTGGAGCTTCTACTGAAAACCCCTACTACTCACTCACCTCTGCCATGCGTTCACGCTCTCACCTCTTTGAGTTAAAGCATGTAAATAACTCTGCACTAAAGCTACAACTTCAAAAGATTATAGAAAAAGAAAAAGTAGAACTCTCAAAAGAGGCACAAGATTTTTTAGTAAATTCATCATCAGGCGATGTTCGAGCTATGCTAAACCTTTTAGAGTCTGCCATAGCTTTAGGAGACAAAGTTACTGTCAAGATGCTAAAATCCATTCGCCCCCACGCCATACAAGCAGGAAGCTCAGAGGCTGACTCTCACTACGACCTAACCTCTGCTATGATAAAGTCCATAAGAGGCTCAGACATAGATGCTAGTCTCTACTACTTAGCAAGACTTATTGATGGTGGAGAACCTGCTGAATTTATAGCAAGACGTTTAGCCATACTTGCTAGTGAAGATATAGGCAACGCTAACCCCCATGCCCTAAATCTTGCCTCTTCTACGCTTAATATTGTAAAGACAATAGGCTACCCAGAGGCTAGAATTTCACTCTCTCAGTTAGTGATATATCTAGCCTCCTCTCCTAAATCTAACTCTGCTTATGTTGCTATTAATAGTGCTTTAAAGGCTATTAAAGAGGGAGCTATATACCCTGTACCTGCAAATATTAAACAAGATAAGGTATGTTATTTGTACCCACATGACTTTAATGGGTGGGTAGAGCAGAGCTATATGGTTAAAAATATGAAGTTTTATAATAGTTCTAAAATTGGGTTTGAGAAGACTTTAGATGAGTGGAGTAAAAAGATTAGAGGGGTGTTGTAAATTTTAAAAGTTTACTCAAACTGTGAAAAAAACCCACATACTCTTTTCTATTCATATTAAAAACAGTTTATACCTATTGTTATTTGTAGTAATTAAAACAATGTTAAGGAAAGAGGATGAATAGAAAACAAGCTATACGGCTATCGCTTTTAGGTTATCTGTTGATTATTTTGAATGGTTGTGGCGACGGTTCATCAAAAGAGAGTCCAAAGACTCAAAATCAACAAGAGGTAGGTGTAAATAATGCAGGTACAGATAAAAAAGCACCCGTTATTACTCTAAAAGGAGATAGCCAAGTAGATATTATACAAGATTCAGCTTATAAAGAGCTTGGAGCAACAGCAGTAGATGCAGAGGGAAACCCTTTCACTCGTTCCAATCCTGTCCTCGGTGGGAACAGATACGAGAAAAGTAATAACAAAGCATACAAAACATAAATCCCCATCAAACAAAAAGAATGGTTGTAGCGACGGTTCAAAAAGTGAGAGGGTGAGATTAAAATATAAACTATCTACACACCTCTTAACGCTTCTATCTCTTCAACACTAAGACCTGTTTTTTCCTCGTTCCACAACTGGAGTTGCGGAACGAGGGGAAATATCAATTTTCAAACTATTTCGCATTCTTCTTATCACGAGCTACTCTACGTCTATCAACAGGGTCTAATGCCTTTTTACGAATACGAATAGACTCAGGAGTTACTTCTACTAGCTCATCATCCTCAATCCACTCCATGGCAGACTCTAGAGTAATCTCTCTAGGGGTAACAAGTTTAATCGCATCATCAGCACCACTTGTTCTCATATTGGTTAACTGTTTACCTTTAAGTGGATTAACCTCTAAATCACCTGGTCGAGAAGACTCTCCAATGACCATTCCATTATAAACTTTATCTTGAGGCTTAATAAACATAACCCCTCTAGATTGAAGGTTAAAAATAGAAAAAGCAACAGCTTCACCATTGTCCATTGAGACCAATGCACCTGGTGTTCTTGACTCAACTGAACCAGAGTAGGCTCTATACTCCAAGTAAGAGTGATTCATAATTCCCTCCCCTTTAGTATCTGTCAAGAACTCACTTCTAAACCCAATAAGCCCACGAGCTGGAATCTCAAACTCTAAACGTACTGTTCCATCAGGCATTGGTACAAGAGAAGTCATATTTGCTTTTCTCTTTCCAAGCTTCTCAATAGCAACCCCTTGAAACTCCTCTGGAACATCAACAACCAAATGTTCAAAAGGTTCCATCTTAACACCATTCTCCTCTTTAGTTACAACTTCTGGACGTGCTAAAAGAAACTCAAAGCCCTCACGTCTCATGTTTTCAGCTAAGATACCGATCTGAAGCTCACCCCTACCTGAAACTTTAAAAGAAGCATCACCCATTGGCTCCATACGCATTGCAATATTTGTCTCCATCTCTTTTTCAAGACGCTCTCTAATTTTATTTGAAGTTACATGTTTTCCCTCTTGTCCAGCGAGTGGACCATTATTTACAGACATAATAACTGAAAGTGTAGGCTCTTCAACATGCATTGGGTCAAGTGCTACAGGATTTCGAGGGTCACAAATAGAGTCTCCAACATCTATCTCTGAAAAACCTGCAATCGCTACAATATCACCTGCTTCTGCCTCTTCAATATCCATTCGTTCTAATCCCTTAAAACCAATGAGTTTAGAGACTCTTGATTTTGTTTTAGAACCATCAGCTTTTACCAGTAGATACTCATCGCCCTTTTTAACTTTACCATTAAATATACGAGTAATACCAATACGTCCAACAAAATTGTCACTGTCTAGTGTAAATACCTGTGCTTGAGTATCAACATCAGGTGAACCTTGTGGATAAGGAACTTTATCTAAAATAGCTTCAAAAAGAGGAGTCATATCTCTGTTCTCATCTTCCATCTCCCATTTTGCATAACCATCACGTGCTGCTGCATAGAGTACAGGGAATTCAAGTTGCTCTTCATTGGCATCAAGAGCAACCAAAAGATCAAAAACTTCATCCATAACTCGGTCAGGTTCTGCACCATCTTTGTCGATTTTATTAATAACAACCACAGGAATAATCCCAAAAGCAATCGCTTTCTTCAAAACAAACTTAGTTTGAGGCATAACACCCTCTTGTGCATCAACAAGTAATAGTACCCCATCAACCATCTTTAAAACACGCTCAACCTCACCACCAAAATCAGCGTGACCTGGGGTGTCAATAATATTGATTTTATGGTCTCCATAAGTGATTGCTGTGTTTTTAGAGAGAATAGTAATTCCTCTCTCCATCTCAATGGCATCACTGTCCATTGCTCTCTCTTGAACCTCTTGGTGAGCTTCAAATGTACCTGATTGCTGAAGAAGTTGATCCACAAGTGTTGTTTTTCCGTGGTCAACGTGTGCAATAACGGCAATATTTTTAATTTTTTGCATTAATAAAATTCCTATACTCTAAATAATTATGCGAATTATATCGAAAGATTATTATAGTTATGAAGTATCCTTAACATTCTTGTATATAGAGTGTCAAATCTCTTTAAATTTTCAGCTATTAGAAATAACTCATATAAAAAAATCAACATAAATATTATTTTATATAAGTAAAAATCAATAAATAATAAACAATACTTTTAAACATATCTTAAGGTGTTTTATATTTATTTATAGTATTTTAAAGAGTTCTTTTAAACTCTTTGTGTTATACTTCATTATATTTTTAATTATAAAAGGAGATTTCGATATGAAATTAACACATTCACTAGTAGCATTAGCTGCACTTACTACTTTAGGTTTTGCAGGGGGAGATATTAATCCTGTAACTGTTTTTGAACAAGAACCAGTTGTTGTTCCAGTGGAGCCTGTTCCAGAGCCAGAGCCAGCTCCAGCTCCGGCTCCGGCTCCAGCTCCAGCTCCAGCTCCAGCTCCAAAGCCTGTTGCTAAACCAGCAGCTAAACCTTTAGGTTTTTATCTTGCTGGTGGTATTACTGATGTTACAGTAAGTTATCCTCATGGAGATGCACCTAGCTTATTTACGGATAAAGTAAATCAAGATAGACAAGTAGGTGTAACTGCTAGATTAGGTTATGACTTTATGGATTATTTAGGTGCTGAATTGAGAGGTACTTATGGATTTAGTAAAAATGGTACAGGTTTTGATAAGTATAAACAATTTGGTGCTTACTTAAAACCAAATTATGACATTACGAAAGAACTTAACCTTTACGGTCTAATTGGAGCTTCAAAATCAGACCATGCAGGTATTGCTGGTTCATCAACAGGACTCTCTTACGGTGCGGGTGTTGATTATGGAGTTAGTAAAAATATTTCTATCTTTACTGATGTTATTAATTTTATGGATAAATCAAATGTTCCAGAGTCTTGGGGACTAACTGTTGGTGCAGGTTACGAATTCTAATATTTTATTTGTATGACAACCTTTTTAAAAAGGTTGTCATCTACTTTCTACTTTCTAAACTAAAATATCTCTAAAAATTTCATACTTTACTAAGTTTTTATATATATTTTAGAAACTTTACTATTACAGGAGACACCCCTTGCGACTACTACTCTTTCTTGGGCTTTTTATTTCAATCCTCTACTCTACACAACTTGATGATAGGTTAAAATTTGTCCTTACTAATCAACCTCAACAGTTATCTAACGATAGAGATGAACAAAAACTTATACAAAAACTTTATGCAAAAAACTTCTATAAACCTTTATGGATTGAACATGCTAAAAATCTTAATGATTTACGAATGGCTTTACAAAATCCATACTACAACTATAAATATAAAGATTTTTATCAGAGTCAAATAGAGCAATACCTCTATCTACTACATGATAATATGAACCTTAACCAAAATAGTGAAGAGTTAAGTAGACTTGATATTTTACTCACTCGTGCCTATTTAGCACTAACAAAATTTATTGTTAAAAGCGATATAGACTGGGAGAAGGTTCAAACAAAAATAGCTAACTTAAAAGAGGAAAAAGATATTACAGCTAGTTGGGAGATGGTTCATAAGTCACTACCTTCAACTTCAAAACTCTTCTCAGCTATAACAAGTCAAAATCTAAATAGATTTTTTAACTCACTAACCCCTTTACCTAAACTGCATAAAGATTTAATAGACTCTTTAATGTTCTATCGAAATATGGGGCAACCTGAACGTATTAAATACGCAAAAGATTTAAAGTTAGGGGATAGTTATCCCTATGTTAGTGATGTAAAAAAACGCCTAATTTTATCAGGAGATATGCTCAATAGAAATAATACTAGTGAACTTTTTGATAATGATTTAAAACAAGCAATCTATAGTTATAAAGACCGTTTTAAACTAAAACAGAATGGATTAATTGATAAAGTGCTTGTCTATTATCTAAATAAGCCTATTCATCTTCTTGTAGAACAGATTGTGACCAACCTTGATAAACTAAAGGTATTTCCAAATAGATTTCCACGTGAATATATTAGAGTTAACATTCCAGATTTTAGAATGAACTACTTCCGTAATGGCATACCTATTCTTGATATGCGTACTGTGGTAGGAAGACCTGAACGTCCTACCCCTATTTTTTCAAGCTATATGACCTACTTAGAGATTAATCCCACATGGACTATTCCAGAGAACTTAGTACGAAGAGATTTAATTATTGCGTTACAAGAGCACCCTGACTATCTTAAAGAGCATAATATCCATGTCTTTTATGGCTGGAAGAAAAAAGGGGAGATGAAGAATTTTAAACCAGAAATGCTCTTTCCTTATGCTGACAAATCAAAAGGGCATATCCCTTACCGATTTGTTCAATACCCAGGAGATGACAATGCACTAGGACGTGTTAAGTTTATGTTTCCAAACAAATACTCTGTCTATCTTCATGATACTGATAATAAATCACTCTTTCAATATAGATATCGTGTCTATAGTTCAGGATGCATGAGAATAGAAAAACCCTTTGCACTGCTTGAAGTATTAAAATCACATATTAGTAAAAAAGATTTAAAAATTATAGATAAGTATCAAGATACCTTAGAGAATAAAGTAATTAGATTAACTAAAAAAATACCTGTCTATACCACCTACTTTACAGTATTTAAAAGAAATGGAATGACCTATTTCCGTAAAGATATTTACGAATATGATAAGTTTATCCATCAATCACAAATAACTACTTTCTAAAAAGAGAAAGTAGTTTATTTAAGAAGTTCCCCTTAAATAAAAGATTTTTTTCAATTTCAAGTAAATTCTTCTTACAAAGAAGTAGGCTTTTGTCATCACTTGGTAAAATTATCTCTTTAATCTCAATTGCTTTTAACATTGCTCTATAGGCTTTATCATACTCAAATAGATGATAGTAACAGAGTGCTAAACTATTATAACTAATAGCTGTATCAGGATGGCTCATACGATATAACTCTACTCGTGTCGCTAAAGCACTCTCAAAGAGAGGTAATGCTAAAGTATACTCTTCAATAAACGCATAAAAGAAACCTAATTCATGATTACTCTTTGCCGTTAGAGGATGTAATTCACCTAACTCTTTTTTACGAATAGCTAAAGCCTTTTTATAAAAGTAAAGAGCCTCCTCTTGATTATCTATGGTAAAATATATGTTCCCTAGAGAACTAAATATAGAAGCATTTTCAAGCGACTCTTCTCCATAAATTCTATTATTGATACGCATTGCCCTCTCATAAAGTAAAATTGCTTTTCCCTCTTCTTTATTGGCATGATACGCATCTGCTACTTTTACAATAGCAATAACTGTTTTTTTATGATACTTTCCAAAACTATTCAGCTGATTTTTTAAAAGTGCTTCTGATACCTCAATCATTTTTTTTAAATTATTCTCTTGTTTATAAGTGACAAAAAGATTTTGGTACTCCTCACTAGTTAGGGGGTTAAGTAGAGTATTATCCCTCTGAGAGTCCTTAACAATAGAAAAATTAGGTTGCATAAATAGTTTCATTATTAAAAACTCCTTATATATATATATATATATATTATATCCTTGTTTTTTTAGAAAAATAGATGTTATAGAGTTTTTTTCTCAATTATTAAGAAAAAGTAGCATTTTATTTTTATTTATATAATTTAAAAAACAGTTTTTATTTTTTTTAAATAATTAGAACTTTTATATCACATTTTCTATTTTAAAATTAATAAAAAACTAAAAACTTCTCATATAACTCCTTTTTAACCACCAAAGGAGTATAATCGCAAAATTTTTTATACTTTATGCTTCTTTAAGGTTGTATGGTGTAATATGAAAAAAGTTAAATCAGACTAATTTTATCCGATTTAAAATTTATGAGACAGACTCAAAGGAAATTAATGAGAGTTTATTTAGACAATAACGCTACTACTATTGTTGACCCACATGTGTTTGAGGAAATGGAGCCTTTTTTTGTGCAAAAGTATGGTAACCCTAACTCACTACATGCTTTTGCAGGAGAAACACATCCTTACATTAAAACTGCTATGGAGAAAATCTATGCAGGTATTCAAGCTAACAGAAAAGACTCAGTGGTCATAACCTCTTGTGCAACAGAGAGCAATAACTGGGTTTTAAAATCTATCTACTTCGAATATATCTTAACAGGTAAAAAGAACCATATTATTATCTCAGAGGTTGAACACCCATCTATTATTGCTACAGCTAAGTTTATTGAGTCACAAGGGTGCAAAGTTACTTATCTACCTATCAACTCTGAGGGATTAATAGAAGCTCAATCAGTTAAAGATGCCATTACAGATAAGACTGCTTTAGTCTCTGTAATGTGGGCGAACAATGAGACAGGGGCAATTTTCCCAGTTCAAGAGATTGGAGAGATTTGTAAAGAGCATGGAGTGCTTTTCCATACTGATGCTGTTCAGGCTATTGGTAAACTACCTGTCTCGGTTCAAGAGTTTAATGTTGACTACTTAACTTTTTCAGCACACAAATTCCATGGACCAAAAGGGGTTGGTGCTTTATACATCAAAGAAGGTCGAGAGCTTATACCACTTTTACATGGTGGTTCTCAAATGGGAGGTCTTCGCTCTGGAACACTTAATGTACCAGGTATTGTTGGTATGGGTAAAGCGATGGAACAGGCTATTGATGCTCTTGATTTTGAAATGAGTGAGATTAGAGAACTTAGAGATGAGTTTGAAGATGCTCTCTTGGAAATTCCAGATACCTTTGTAGTTACACCTAGAAATAGAAGAGTTCCAAATACCATGCTTATCTCATTTAGAGGAATTGAGGGTGAGTCAATGCTTTGGGATTTAAACCGTGCAGGTATTGCAGCAAGTACAGGTTCAGCTTGTGCTTCTGAAGACCTTGAAGCCAACTCTGTTATGGAGGCGATTGGTGCAGATGAAGATTTAGCTCATACAGCCATTAGATTCTCTCTGAGTCGCTATACTACCAAAGAGGAGCTTGACTACACAATAGAAGTAGTTAAAAAAGCAGTAAAGAGATTACGAGAGATTTCAAGCTCTTATGCTTATGCTCCAGAGGGACATAAGTCTGGATTAGTAGCACATTAAAAAGTGGTTGGTAGACCGACTATTAATTCATTCCAAAGCTCCAGCTTTGGAATGCTTATTAGAGAAATAATAACAAAATAGAGGTATTGTAACTCTAATATTAAGTAACGAAGCTAAAGCTTTGTTACTAGTAAATATAAAATTATAGTACAAAGGACAAACATGGGAATAGATAGTTTAATAGGTGGTACCATCTGGGATGAGTATAGCCAAAAAGTAACTGATTTAATGAATAACCCTAGAAATATGGGTGAGATTACAGAGGAAGAGGCAGCAGCAATGGGTGCAAAACTGATTGTGGCAGACTTTGGTGCAGAGTCTTGTGGTGACGCCGTACGTCTCTACTGGGCAGTAGACCCTAAAACAGACATTATCAAAGAGTCAAAGTTTAAATCATTTGGATGTGGAACAGCTATTGCTTCATCAGATACCATGGCAGAACTTTGTAAAGGTAAAACAGTTCAAGAGGCTGTTAAGATTACCAATATTGATGTTGAAAAAGCAATGAGAGACACACCTGATACACCATCGGTTCCACCTCAAAAGATGCACTGTTCAGTTATGGCGTATGATGTTATCAAAAAAGCAGCAGCACAGTATATGAATGTCGATATGGAGAGCTTTGAAGAGGAGATTATTGTCTGTGAGTGTGCAAGGGTCTCTCTATCTACACTTAGAGAAGTTATTCGTCTCAATGACCTTACAACGGTAGAGCAGATTACCGACTATACTAAAGCTGGAGCTTTCTGTAAATCGTGTATTAAACCAGGTGGTCACGAAGAGAAAGATATCTACTTAGTAGATTTACTTGAAGAGTATGAAAAAGAGAAGATGGCGGCAAGTGCTACTTTAGGTAATGATGGTGAAGGAGTTGAGTTTGCTAAAATGACTATTGTTCAAAAACTTAAAGCTGTTGAGAAAGTGATTGACGATAACATTCGTCAAATGCTTATTATGGATGGTGGAGATATGGAAGTTCTTGATATCAAAGAGAATGGTGAAAACTTTGACATCTATATTCGATACTTAGGTGCATGTAATGGTTGTGCTTCAGCTGATACTGGTACACTTTTTGCAATTGAGAATATCTTAAAAGAGAAACTTGACCCAAATATTCGTGTTTTACCTATCTAAGCTTTTCCCTTTTTAAATAAAGGGATTTTTTTATTTTAGAGTGCTA
>JALWMP010000133.1 GCA_026996165.1 Campylobacteraceae bacterium | reverse complement strand
TCTTTGTTCTTAGGCATAAGAGCTTTTACTTCATCCGCAGTAAGACCACACTTCACAGCTTCTCCAACTTTTAAAGAAGATAGCTTTTTCCAAGCTTTTGCAAGAACAGGATTTTCTGCACCCTCTTTAAACATAACAGCTACAACAGCTAGTTTACCATCATCTGTAGCATGAACAAAGTGAGCCTCTAATGGGTATGCGTTTCCATTAATATTGTTTTCACTTGGTACATGGAAGTGGAATTGCTTAAGTTTATAGTTATCACCATCAATCTTTAAAACATTACCTTCAGCAACATTTACTTGGATAGTGTGTCCATTATTAATAATAGATGATGAACCAGCTGTATAGTTAAGGTCAAGAGGTTTTAAGTCTATATCTTTAGTTGCAACAACATTAATAGGTGATTGCTGTTTACCCTCTGAACACATGTGAAACTCTTTTTTTAACTCACCCCAATGGCTTGGACCTACATTACCCATATATCCCCAATGTTTAGAATGATGAGCTTCATGCTTTGCTTCAGTAGCATTAGAATCATGTTTAATCTTAGTAGTATTAGTTTCATGTTTTGTAGCATTTGCCTCTTCATTTGCTTGTGCAGTAGTAGCTAAAAGCATAGCCGATAGGGCAATAGCCGAGAGTGTGATTATTTTTTTCATTTTGTTCCTTTTTGTTGGTGTTGTATAGTATTGTATCAAAAAGATTGATAGAACACTAATTAAAATAGATATTAATATACTAATTTAGATTCTATGTATTAAAATGGTAACTCCTCATTAGTAATATAAGCCTCACCCAATTTATTATAGTACTCAATCACTCTCATATCAACACGAATAATACCATTAAGATAATGACTTAAATCACCACGATTAAAGTCTAGTCTTAAGTTTTTAGGGTTTATAGCTCGTGAGATAGCCACATAAAATTGACTTGGAGCAAAGATATTATCTACATTACAAACTAAGTTGTCAATACTCATTCCTTGGCTTTTATGAATAGTAACAGCATAGGCTAGTTTAAGAGGGAATTGTGAGAGGGTAGCTAACTTTACCGATTTTATCTTTCCTTTCTCATCACTTTTCATATCTAGTAGGTCAAAGTCGTGACGCTCTACACGCACAAAGATACTCTCTTTTTCGACTATAATATAGTCATCTTCAATCTTATGTACTATTCCTCTCTCACCATTTGCATACTTGCCCCATTTGTTAACAGTAAATAGTACAGGAACACCCTCCTTTAGAGTAAGTTGCTCTTCTATGGGAAGCATATTTTTCCAAGAAGCAATACGTTTTTCATGCACTCTACCTTGGTGTTCCTCAAAAGTAGCAAAGAGTAGATGCTCTTGGGCATCTATGGCATCGAGTTTAGCTCTGTTTGTGGCATTAACCTCTGCATTTCGTCCAAAAAGAAAGGTAGGGTTTTCATCTCTTATAGTATTGTTAGCCAAACGAAACATATAGTTGATTACCTCTTGGTCGCATTGACCTATGCGAACTTTGTGTAAGATATGTGTAAACTCTGCATCAGTGGTACGTTTCATCTGGGTAAGCTCTATAACAACAGGAGCAAAACTTCGCCATGCGTCAGACTCAAAGGCATAGACTCTCTCTCCAAATAGGTCATTTGGTTGTCCAAATTTTTGCACAGGGGGGAGCTGAAAGAAGTCTCCTACAAATAGTAGCTTTCCTTTGTAGCCCATGGAGTGCAGACGGTAGTGTATCATCTCCATCATAGTTGCCGATACCATAGAGATTTCATCTATGATAATAAGGTCAGTAGCTTTTAGAATCTTCTTAAGCTCAGAAAGCCTAGAGCGTGAACGTCTGTCGTGCTGTTCTAGCTCTTCAAAGTTATTTGAGATGCCAAAGACAAAAAAGCTGTGAATAGTAAAGCCACCAATATTGACAGCACTAACCCCAGTTGAGCCAAGGGCAACTACCTGCTCATCGCTTTGGCTTTGGTAGAGACGGATAATCTCCGTTGTAGTATAGCTCTTTCCTACACCTGCCCCACCTGTTAAAAAAACATTGCTCTTCTTTAAGTGGTGTAACACCAAATCGACATCATTCACTATTTTCTCGCTTTTTTTAGTGCTATTATATAAGATAAAGATAAAAAGTATTACAATAGTTGAAGATAGTTATTAAAAGGATTGATATAAAAGCACGATTTCAAAAGTTTTTTGGACATCACCCATATTTAGAACTAGAACAAGCTATTGAACTCTTTGCTGTCTTTGGAGGGGTAGGAGAGAGTTTAGAGTTGGATTTTTTTGATGATTTGGACTCTATTGTACGTTTTAATTTTGTAGAGCAGTATAGAGTTTTAAATGAGCAAATATCTCCTTCATATCTTATTGAAGAGCCTTATAGATGGTTGCTTATTGCCATTGCACGTGGCGATGGTCGTCTCTCTAATGTCTTTAGAAAAGCACGAGTTGGAGAGACCTTGGGGTTACGTCTGCTTAATGAGTTGGTAGATTTAGATATTATAGAGTTTGAAGACTCACGCGAACCTGCTTTGAAAAAATACCCTAATCAGAAGCTAGAGAAGTCTCTACGCAACTATAAAATAGAGCCTAAAATCCGTTTTAAAAAGCCTTTTCATCGTTTTTGGTTTGGATTTGTAGAGCCATATCATAAAGAGCTAAACAGTGGAAACTCTGTACGCTTTTACGAGAACTTCAATCAACACTTTGCACGGTTGCACTCTTTTGTCTTTGAGCAACTCTCTCAAGAGCTTCTTAATCTACATTTTGACAATCAGTTGGTTATTAATGGAAACTATTGGGACAAACACTCTGAGTTTGACATTTGGGCAACACATAAAGATGGTAGAAATATCTTAGGAGAGTGTAAATATACCAACAGAAGAGTCTGCAAAAGTGAGTTGAGTAAACTACGCCAAAAGGCTGAAACATCTGAGCTAAAAGCAGATATTTTTGCACTCTTTTCTAAAAATGGTTTTTCTAATGAATTAGTAAACTCAACAGATAAAGATTTATTATTATTTAATTTAGATGATTTTTGGGAGTTATTAAAATAGAATATAATTTTTATATAAACTCCTATATAGGAGTCTAATAAAGAGAGTTTTATGAGTTTAATTTCTCTTTAATTAACTCATTTACCACTTTAGGATTTCCTTTTCCTTTAGTAGCTTTTAAAACTTGCCCTACAAAAAAACCAAAGAGCTTACTATTTCCTGCTCTAAACTTCTCTACATTGTCAGGGTTTTTTGCCATTACTTCCTCAATAATAGGTAAGAGAACAGCAGGGTCACTTATTTGAACAAGTCCTTTACTCTCAACAATCTTTTGTGGCTCTTGCCCACTTCTACTCATCTCTTCAAAGACTTGTTTAGCAATCTTGGTAGAAATAGTCTCATCATCTACCATTTTAATAAGATTGGCTATGTTTTTAGGTTTAAATTTTAGCTCACCTATAGTTTTACTCTTTAGTTCTCTTGCTACCTCATTGGTCACTAAATTAGCAATATTGACAGGGTTACTATATGTTGTTAAAGCCTCTTCATAAAAAGAGGAGAGTTGCTTGTCTCTTGCTAGTGTATTGGCTACTTCACTATTTAGTTTTAGCTCATTGGTATACTTTTCAAATCGTGCCTCTTCTTCTTGTGTCATTGGAGTTACTTCGCCATCTATTTGTACCTTTTTGGGTTCTGTTTTAGGTTTAGTTCTATCTGTTTTTTTCTTTTTAGCCCAGGAGTCTTTAAGTGATACAATTCTATTAAATATAGGTTTCTCATCACTATACTCAACAGGGTCAGCAAAAAAGTATCCATGTCTTTCAAACTGAAAGCGAATATCAGGTTTTTGAGTTATAACAGCAGGTTCAATAAGAGCATTTTTAACCACTTTAAGTGAGTTAGGGTTAATATCTTCTATACCCTCTGGTATTTCTTTATTGTAGAGTCTATCATAGAGTCTAACTTCAATCTCTTTAGCTTCATTTGCTTCAACCCACTGAATGGCACTTCGTACTTTTATTCCACTTCTGTCTGAACCACTTTTAGAGTTAGGATAGTACTCGGCTTTTATCTCTACCACATTGCCTTGTTCATCTTTTATAATCTCTTTACAACTAATAATATAGGCATGTTTGAGTCGTACAGGTTGCTCAGGAGTAAGACGGAAATAGCCCTTAGTTGGGTTCTCCATAAAGTCATCTCTCTCAATGTATATCTCTTTAGAAAATGGAACTTTTCTTGAACCCTCTTTTGGTACATCGTGAGGGTAGTAAGAGGCATCTAACTCTTCACTCCCCTCATAGTTAGTAATAGTCACTTTCAGTGGGTCAAGCACACACATAACACGTGGCACTTTTGGGTTAAGGTCATCACGAATAGAGAACTCTAGTTGAGCTACATCTACAACAGAGTTAGCTTTTGCTACTCCTATCTGTTCACAAAAGTTTAAGATAGACTCAGGAGTATAGCCTCGTCTTCTAAGCCCTGCAATAGTTGGTAGCCTTGGGTCGTCCCAACCACTTACTACCTCTTTCTCTACAAGCTCTAAGAGTTTTCGTTTACTCATAACTGTATAGTTAATATTGAGTCGTGCAAACTCATGTTGGTAGGGTCTTGGAGGCTCTAGCTCTAGGGTCTCTAGTACCCAATCGTAGATTTCACGGTTGTTTTCAAACTCTAAAGTACAGATAGAGTGGGTAACCCCCTCAATATAGTCTGAAAGACAGTGAGCAAAGTCATACATAGGGTAGATTGCCCACTCATCTCCTGCTCTAAAGTGGTGGGCATGTTTGATTCGATAGAGTAGAGGGTCACGCATTTTCATATTGGGTGAAGCCATATCTATTTTAGCTCTTAAGACATGCTCTCCCTCTTTAAACTCTCCCTTTTTCATTCCTTCTAAAAGCTCAAGGTTCTCCTTTACACTTCTGTTTGCATATTTACTTCTCTTTCCTGCTTGAGTCACTGTACCACGGTACTCTCTCATCTCCTCTTCAGGTAGAGAGTCTACATAAGCTTTACCCATTTTGATTAGTTTAATAGCATATTCATATAGTTTAGAGAAGTAATCAGATGTGTATCTTACCTCTTTGTCCCACTTAAATCCAAGCCACTGTACTGCATCTTTAAGTGCTTCTACATATTGGGTATCTTCGGTAGTTGGGTTTGTATCGTCCATTCTTAGGTTACAACGTCCTTGGTAATCTTTTGCAATTCCAAAGTTAATACTAATAGATTTTGCATGTCCAATGTGTGGAAAACCATTTGGTTCAGGTGGAAATCTTGTAACTATCTCTTGGTATTTACCTGCTTTTAAATCCTCTTCTACAACTCTTCTTAAAAAATCTTTGCTTCTATTTTCCATTGTTATTTACCCTTTGATATTAAGGGGAGTATTTTAGCTAATTAGTGCTTAAGTCGTTTCAACTTATGTTATACTTACATACAATAACAAAATTGGGGATTAGTTAGTATGTTAGAAAGTAATACAAATCAAGAAGAGAATATTATTGTAAAAAAGATAGAGGGACCAAGTGTTGATGATGAGTATAATGAACAGAGTGTTGAGGATAGTTATGATTTAGTAAATATAAATAGTTACTATGAGGAAGAAGAGCCTCAAAAGAGCAAGATAAAACTAATTTTACCACTTTTAGCTATTTTAGTTGGAGGAGGAGCTTTTTATCTTATAGAAAACAATAGTAAGTTAGATAAGAATGAAGTAGTGGCAACGTCTTCTATGAAAGAGAGAGAAACTAAAGTATCTGAAACTATACCTGTTAAAAATATTATTGAAGAGAAAGTAGTAACACAAAAAGAGGAAAAAAAGCCTTCTGCTATTGCAAAAAAAAGTGAACCTAAAGTTGAAAAAGAGGTCTCTACTCAATATATAGAAGCACTTGCTATGCCAACAGTAGTAGAAAAAGAGGAAAAGATAGTTAAAACAGTAACAGAGCCTAAAATAGAGAAGATAGTTCCTAAAAAGCTAGAAGAGAAAAAGGTAGTTACTGTAGTTACAAAACCTAAAGTAAAAAAAATAATTCCCAAAAAGGTTATTCATAAAAAAACAAAAACCAAAAGAGCTTTTGTTAAAAAAAAGAAACCTACACTTGTTGCTCACTATGAGAAGATAAAACCTCGTATTATTCATGTTAGAAAAGGTGACTCTTTGGCTCTATTGGCAAAACGATTTTATGGTAATGAGAGAGAATATAAGAGAATTGTTAGAGCCAATAGACGAATTAAAAGTATAAAGAGTGCTTTACATTTAGGTGAAAAGTTGATTATACCAAGAAAAGACAATAAAAGAACTAGGCGATATATTATTGTTGAAAAGGGTAATACTTTAGCGATGATTGCTAAGAAATTCTATGGAGATGAAAAGGCTGTCTCTAAAATAGTTAGAGCTAATCGTAAGATTAAAAGTAGTCGTTCTCTATTACATTTAGGGCAAAAGGTTTATGTTCCTCGATAAATTTTTTATGTTATTTTTTTTGTAATTAATAAAAAGAAGTAACATTATGCTATAATTTTAAACTTATTTCAACGAGGATAATTAAATGAATTTAGACAAAGTAATCTCAGGTTTTTTCTTTATTTTGGCAATGACCATTAATTTTGGATTTTTTTATGGAGATATTGGTAATCCTGAACTACATAGTGTCTATGAACTTTTTGTAGCATTAGTTGTAAGTCTTATCTCAACAGTTTTAAAGATTGGTGACAAGACACAGTTAGGTGCTGTACTTTTGGCTACAAGTTTAGTTGCAGATATACAGCTTATTGGTGCTGTGACAGTTTGGACAGTTACAGAATATCTTTCTATAGTTGACGTTGAAGCCTTTGCTGCTATTATTTCGCTTTCAGGTGGTGCTTTATTGGCAAATATTACATCTGTTATATTATATATAGGTGAAACATTAAAGTCAAAAAGGTAATCTAGTGAATAATAATGCACTTTGGATTATCTTACAGAAGTTAAGAATACCTCTTCTTGTTATTATTGTTACATATTCTGTTGCTATATTGGGAATGGTTCTTATTCCTGGTATGGACGATAGTGGTAAAGTATATCATCTTAGTTTTTTTGATGCCTTTTATTTTGTCTCTTATATGGCTTCAACTATTGGTTTTGGTGAATCTCCCTATGCTTTTACATATGAGCAAAAACTTTGGGTCTCTATCTGTATCTATATTACAGTGATTGGGTGGTTTTATGGTTTAGGAGCTTTAGTTTCTGCTGTAACCGACAAAACACTTAGGTTTGAAATGATGAAAAGTCGTTTTAGAAAAAAAGTTAAAGCTTTAGAAAATGATTTTGTTATTGTTTTGGGTTATACTCATGTTAATGTTGAGATTATAAAAAAATTGCATATGGCAAATATGGAAGTAGTATTGATTGATGAAGATGAAGAGAAAATAAATCTTTTTATGTTAGAAGAGCTAAAACGAGATGTTCCAGTTATGGTAGGAAATGCTCTTTTAACAGAGACTCTTCAATATGCAGGAATACTACAAAATAATTGTAAAGGAATTATTGCACTATTTGAAAATGAAGAGCATAATTTTCGTATTGCAATTTTGACTAAATTTTTAAACTCAAAAGTTAAAGTAGTTGCTAAGTCTACCTATGATGACATTTCAAAGAGTATTTTAGATACAGATATTGCTAAAGTTATTAATCCATTTGAGGTATTTTCTAAAAGGATAGATGTTGCTCTTCGCTCACCCTATACTCTTGTTCTTGAAAATTGGATTTATGGTAATAGTGACTTAAGTGAAAAGCCTCTATATCTACCAGATGGTAAATATGTTATTTGTGGTTATGGGCGTTTTGGAAAAGCTTTACAATTAAAATTTAACAAGTATGGAATAGAACATGTGTTTATTGATGCAAAACGTTTGGCACATCATACAATGATAGAAGATGGGAGTTTTGTACGTGCTAATCCTGATGATAAAGATATACTACTTGATGTTGGTATTAAGGAGGCAGCAGCTTTAATTGTAGGAACAAAAAATGATATTGATAACCTTTCTATTGTTATTACTGCTAAAAAATTAAATCCTAATATCTATATTATTGCTAGAGAAAATACTATGCAAGAGGTAAGTGTTTTTCAAGCTGCAGATATAGATTGGCTATTTATGATTGAACAGATTTATATTAATAAGGCATCAATGGCTCTTGTAAATCCAGTAAAACATAGTTTTTTAAAATTGGTATTAAAGCAAGAGGAGAGTTGGGTAAAGTCATTTATTAATCTATTAAAAAATCAAGTAGGGATTAATCCTCTTTTGGAAAGATTGGATATTAACGAGGAGAGTGCTTATGCACTTTATCAAGAGTTACAAGATGGGGTAGATATTGAAATTGAAGTGCTTTTGTGTTCTTTAAAAAATAGAAAAGAGCGTAATCCTGCCTTGCCTCTCCTGCTTTATAGAAAAGGAAAAAAGATTCTTTTACCCAATAATGTTAATTTACAGATTGGAGACCAAATTTTATTTGCATGTACAAGAGAGAGTCTAATGGAGATAGAATTGATTGCTTCAAATATCTATGAGTTACACTATGCAAAGTATGGACAAGAGAAAGAAAACCCTATTTTAAGAAAGTTTTTTAGTTAATTATATTTTAGGTCTTGAATTTAAATTATGATAGGTATTCAAATAAACTCTGCTGTATAATGCCAAGAAGTAATTTTAAAAATAGGAAAAGATGATGGATAGTATAGTTTATGATTTAATTGTTATCGGTGGAGGACCTGGGGGAATAGGTGCTGTAGTAGAGGCAAAAGAGTTAGGACTTAAAAAGGTTCTTTTACTTGAAAAGACAGAAAACCACTCAAATACCATTCGTAAGTTTTATAAAGATAAAAAACGAGTTGATAAAGATTGGCAAGGTCAGATGGTTGAGTTAGAAGGAAATGTTGATTTTGTTGATGGAACTAAGGAGAGTACTTTAGACTACTTTGATAAATTACTTGATGATGAACTGATAGATAGTGAGTTTAATTGTGAAGTTTATAAAGTCTCTAAAGATAATGAACTATTTACTGTAGAGAGTAGTAAAGGGAATTTCCAAGCAAAAAATATTATTGTTGCTATTGGTCGAATGGGAAAACCAAATAAACCAAAATATAAAATTCCTGCTTCACTTAGACCTTTAGTTGGATATAACTTAGATAAGTGTAGTCAAAGTGAAAAGGTATTAGTAGTTGGAGGTGGTGACTCTGCTGTTGAGTATGCTTGTGAGTTAAGTCAGAGTAATGATGTAACACTAACTTATCGTCAAGAGAAAATCACTAGACCAAATCCAACAAATCGAAAGATGATAGAAAAGTATGCCCAAGAGGGAAAAGTAACCTTAAAATTGGGAATAGATATTGAAAATATTGAGAATGAACATGGGCAGATTAAGGTAAATTATATAGATGGTACATATGAACTCTATAATAAAGTTGTTTATGCCATTGGAGGAACAACTCCTAAAGATTTCTTAAAAGCATGTGGTATCTCTTTAGATAAAAAAGGTGAACCTATTTTTGATGAGAACTATGAGAGTGAAGTTAAAGGACTCTATATTGCAGGAGATATTGCCTTTGCTTCTGGTGGAAGTATAGCTATTGCTTTAAACCATGGCTATAGGATTGTTAATCATATTTTGAACAAAATATAATTCGCAATCCTCTCCCAAATCATAGATTATGGAAGAGGATTGCGAGAAAAACTTTGTTTAACTTCTTACTTAATTGTGAAGTTACAACATTAAGACTTTCATTTAGGAAAAATTGCCTATTTTTAGGCTTTCTTTCAGATTTTTATAATAGAGCATATTATTAACCTCTTCGTCTCCACCATATAAAACCTAAAATAAATAAAACTAAAGGTAACAAAACTTGCACCCAAGCTGAAATTTTAATGGTTTTATGCAATATCTCACTATGTTTCTCTTTGTCTATCTCAACTCCTGCCATATTAGCAACATGATTCATAGCTGAAATTGCCAAATCTCCATCTGGAATGCTTTGATGACACGCTAAGCATGTTCCTTGTCTATCAAGTTTAGCTCTCTGTTTAGCACTTAGAGGGTTTGCTAACTTCCAATGGTTATCAACCGTTTGAACTTGTGTTCCATTTTCATCTATCATTACAGAGTAATCATGTTTTAGATTAGCAATAGCAGGTATCTGCTCATCTACTCTTTTAGGTAACACTTTACCATTAGCAGTCATTAAATCAACTATATCAGTTTTACTTGGGTCTGAAAAATATTTTCCACCGTTAATTCCCATTCCTAAAGCCTTTTTAGAAGCATGACAACTCTCACAACTACGTGAGGCTTTAGAGATAGTGTGTGGGTTAACTTGTGCCATAGTAATGGCATTTTGCCCCTCAGCTCCTGCTCCTTCAACATTAGGAATTTTTACAATATGATTTTGAAGTTTTGCTTTTCCATCTTTTCCTATTACAGTAATGGTTACTTGACACCCTGGGATAGTAGGAGAGACTCGCCCCTCTCCATTTACAGAGAGAGCTGGGTTCTCCCAACGTAAGTAACTTCTAGTCTCAGTTACCTTTCCATCTACTAAAAAATCTTTTAGGCTCTTCTCTCCTGTCATACCATGAGCATCATGGTACTTAGAAGCCTTTAGATAGTCTGGGTTCTGTTTTCCATTTGAATAGTCTATCTTGACATGACAACCATAACATTGAGGAGCCCAAGTAGCGTGACAGGTATAACACTCTAACTTATCAGTATGAGCCTCTATCTTATCCATGGCTACAAGTGCTTTTTTAGAGAGTTTCTCTTGCTCTTTTAGGAGTTTAAGAGGTTTTAGTTCAATATCTTTTCCTGAAGCTAGGTGCATAATTATCTTATTTCCATGTCGAACTGCTTTAGTAAGAGGATTACCACGAGCAGAGAGTAAAAAACCATCTCCCTTATCTTTAGGAATAGCACCTTTTTTAAGATACTCTGCTAACGTCATAGTTGTACCTCTTGGTTTTCCCTCTTTTGGCTTAAGTGCAAACTCATCAGAGTACCCCAAAGGTAACTCCCAAGGGTACTTTTTGGTAGTTCCATGACAATCTTGACACTCAATCTCCACAGCTCCCAAATTTGCCCCTGTCATAAAACCGTCTCCGTGCATGTCATTAGAGGTGTGACAATCTTGACAGAGCATTCCTTTGGAGTAGTGAATATCTTCTGTTAGGTGCAGATAACGCTTAGTATGTAGTTTTGGTTGTCCATTTCCCTCACTATCAAAGGTGCTTTGATACTCTGTCTCCATTAAACCTTGATAGCTAACCCCAATTCGTTTTCCTCTATTATGACAAGTAGTACATGTCTCTACAGGAATACCTGAATAGTCTGTACCATGAATGGTTACCTTTGCTTTCCGAGAAGATTGAATTTGATGACTTAATAGGTGACCCCTTTTATCATGAGGAATAGATTTGTCTCCTCCCTCATAAAAACCTTCATTTGAATAAGGAATATGACAACTAGCACACCCCATTCCTCTGTAGTCTCCTCTTCTACTTCGCCCTTTTCCTCCAGTGTGACAACGCAAACACTCTTGACGCAAGTAGGTATATACAGATAAAAGTGGGTCTTTCTCTACCTCATCGGCTGTTGGTGCTTTTGGTAGTGCTTT
>JALWMP010000132.1 GCA_026996165.1 Campylobacteraceae bacterium | reverse complement strand
ATATTATATTTATAATTTAAAAATAAAAAATAAAAATAAATAAAAAATAACATAAGCTGTTAATTATGAAAGGTCTGCTATAATTTTGAATGATTAGTTTAAAAGAAAATATTAATAGTTTTTTGTACTACATAGAAAAGGTTAGAGGTTATACTTTTAGCTCTATTCTAACCTATAGGAGTACTTTAGATGAAGTATTAAAAGAGAGTCATTTCTTTGTAGAAGATGAAAAAATAATTTTAGATATTACTCCTTTGCGTTTAAAAAATATTAATAATTCTAAAAAAACTATTTCAAAAAAATTATCAGCTATCCGTTCTTTTGTAAAATTTATGAGAGAACAAAAAGAGATTGAGATTAAACTCATTGGGGATTCGGTTATTAAAGTTCCAAAGACTCTACCTAAACCTCTTGAGAAGAGTATTATAGATGAGATATTAAAGAGTGCTAATCTAAAAGAGTCATTAATTGTTACACTTCTTTATGGTTTAGGCTTACGTATATCGGAGCTTTCATCTTTGAGAGTTTCAGATATTTCACAAGAGTGGGTTTTGGTACTAGGAAAAGGTAATAAAACCAGAGAAGTACCTCTTTTAAAACCAATCTATAAACAGATAGAGATTTATATAGAGCAAGAGAACCCAAAAGAGTTTTTACTTGAAAAAAATGGAAAAGCGATGAAGAGTAGTCAAATACGTTATCTTTTTACAAAATTATTTAAAAAGAGTGGAATTAAAGCAACACCACATCAGCTTCGTCACTCATTTGCAACACATCTGCTTCAACATGGAGCTAGAATTTCAGATGTAAGTGAGTTATTAGGACACAGCTCTATGGTCTCTACACAAATATATACTCAATTAGGTAGTAATAAAAAACTAAATGAGTATGCAAAGGCTCACCCCTTATGCAATACAAAAGAAAATGGATAAGATATAAGTAAGATAGGAGAAAAAATGCAAAAACAACCATATGTAACCATAACACATTATAAAGAGAGAGAGTTTTACTATTTAAACTATGCAATTCAAACTGAAGATGGTTTTATTCCAAAAGAGATTGAGCAGTTTCATGAGAGTGAGAAAGAGAAGTTTATAGAGAGAATACGTCAGTTACAAAAAAAATATCCTAAAAATCAAGTAATCTCTCTATCTCTTTCATTTAATCAAGTAGTTAAAGATAAAGAAGACCCAAATAAAGTGTGTGCAAAAATTTTTAAAGAGAACTATGTAATTCAAGATAAGATAGACATTGGTAATATTCCTGTAACTCTATACTTCTCTCCTTTTGCCCTACTCTATGAAGAGTATAAAGATAAATTAGATGAAAATAAATTAACACTACTTATTGGACTTTTTGACCGTAAACTATATATTATGTTTGCAACAGCTGATAAGATTAAACAGAGTTGGATTATTGGAACAAGAGGTTTAAGTGAGAAACAGGTTGCCGATAGGGTTTACAAAAGTATGAAAGCTTACTATAAAATCTCATATAAATTTGCAGACCAAGTTGAGATGTTGGTTAATGATGACTCTCCTAAATTATTAAAAGTCTTACGAGAAGAGTTATCAATGAGTATTTTACCTACTCAAAAAACCATTCACTATCTTCTTCACCATATGGGGTCAGAGCAGAGTCGTTTTATAAGTAGTTTTATTAAGTCTTATCTATCTGTTTCTAAATCTAAAGATATAGAAGAGTCTGAGAAAAATGAAATAGAAGCATCTATAGTAGAAAATGAAAGTTTAGAAGATATTACACTAAATAGTCTTGATGATATTCGTTTAAATAACCCCTCTGAGACAACGAATACTTCTACTCAAACAAATAAATCATTTTTAAGTAAATCAAAATCAACTTTATCATCTAATGGAGAAGCTACTTTAGGTAAGAAAGCTTCTGTCTCACTACTCTCTTTTATTCCTCTACTCTTTGTTTTAGCAGCAGGAGGGTATTTTACTATGGAGAGTAGAGCATTAGAGAAACAGATTAATCTTATGTCAGCTCAATCTCTTGCACAGAGCAATAGCACTCTTCTCTCAATGACATCAAAAGATGTTTTTAATGCAATGGGAAAAAATGCAGAACTTCAATCAGCTACTATTTCTCCTGATAATATTGAGTTGAAAGGGGTAGTATGGGGAATAGAACCTTTACGAAATTCACTTGATGCACTCTTTAATAATGGTGAATTTGTTATTAAACCACTAGAAAACTTCATGACAGAGTTTTCATTTAAATCAAAAGTTTAAGAGGAATATTTCAATGTTAGAAAATTTAAAAAATCAATCAATGGTTACAAAGATACTATATTTGTTATCACTACTACTGTTTATTTTATGGGTTATTCCATCTATGGTATCTTACTATTCAGATATGGAACAATACAAGGGAAGTCAACAGGAGATTGCTAAACTAGCATCAAAGTATGGTGTAAATGATAAAACTCAGACATTTAGCAAAGAGTTATTTGAACAAAATGTAGAAACACTTTTTGAAAGAGTTACAGTAAAAAGAGTTGATGAAAAAAGATATAGTATTGATATTAAGATGAAGAGAGAAGACTTAAAAAGCTTTCATAACTTTATAGATACACTCTCTTTGCGTTACTATGTTCAAATAGACGGAGAGTTGAAGTTTAAAGCAAAAGATGATGATGTTAATGTCTCTTTTGTTATCTCAAAGCTATAGAGCTATAAACCTGAGTTCGACGGAATACTATATCCACAAAAGCCTAGAAATAGGTAAGATTTTCAAAATCAAATTTGCAGGACTAGCCGTAG
>JALWMP010000131.1 GCA_026996165.1 Campylobacteraceae bacterium | reverse complement strand
CAAAATAAAATATTACCGAATAATAATTCTCCTAAATATTAACTTTCATCTTATATCTATAATCTAAATCAAGTTATAATCTCTTAAAAATATTAAAGGATAATTTGATGAAAAAAATTTTATTAGCTATAGCAATACTATTTATCTCTAATATGAGTTTAAGTGCCTGTGAAGGTGATTGTGTAATGTGTCACCCTAAATTGATTAAAAAAGATGGGAAAATGGATAAAGACCATGCTATTTTAGTTACTTGTAAAACTTGTCATACTCAAGAAAAGATGGAAAAGATAGATATGGGTTCAGGTTGTGGTCAAGATTGTTGGGACTGTCATGACATTAAAAAAGTAACAGCTTCAAAAGTGAAACAGCATAACAATTTGCAAAAGTGTATTGATTGTCACGTGACATTAGATAAAAATATGTTTGGAGGAGCAACAGGAACAGCTTTTTCAAATCTATCTACACTTGATGATTTAGTTAATGATAGTTCAAATAAAGATGTAAATGAGACTAAAGTTGTTGATGAGATAAATAAAACAGTAGAGAGTTCAAAAAAAAAATAGATAGAAAAAAAGAGGAAGAGAGAGTTGGAATTTGGCAAAAAATTTCACAATTTTTTGTGAATATTTGGAAAAATATTGTTAGTATTTTTGCTTAAAACTATATTGTAGCTCTTTTCTTAATCTCTTTCAAACTAAATTAAAACAGTTTTTGGTATAATCTCAAACTTTTTAAAAGCAGGGGAGTCTATTGGCTTCTCCTTAACAATATTAATGAAGGGTTTGCAATGTACGCAATCATTAAAGCAAGTGGTCAACAATTCAAAGTTCAAGAGGGTGACATCATCTGTTTTGACAAAATGAATCTTGAACCAAAAGCAGCAGTAGAATTCAAAGAAGTTCTAGCTTTGGACAATGGTGAGTTAACTGTAGGTACTCCTTTTGTAGAGGGTGCAGTGGTTAAAGGTGAGGTGATTAACGAAGGTAGAGACAAAAAAGTTATCATCTATAAAAAACGAAGAAGAAAAGATTCAAAACTTAAAAGAGGTTTCAGAAGAGACTTCACAAGAGTTAGAATTACATCTATAGCATAATAAAAGAAGGAGCATAGTATGGCACATAAGAAAGGTCAAGGTTCTACACAAAATAACCGTGATTCAGCTGGTCGTAGACTAGGTGTTAAAAAATATGGTGGGGAAGCAGTAATCCCTGGTAATATTATTATTAGACAAAGAGGAACTAAAGTTCACGCTGGTACAGGTGTTGGAATGGGTAAAGACCACACTATCTATGCAACTGTTGAGGGTGTTGTTGAATTTAGCAACGTTTCACGTGGTAAAAAAAGAGTTTCTGTAGTACCTGCATAATATTTAATAATGTCACGCACCATATTTAGTCTTGATGTGTGACATTTTCACCTTTACAACCATAACTTAAACATATTATAACAAAAAATTATTCTACTCTACTATAATTCCAACATGAATTACAAATATCTACAGAACCTAAAATCAAACCATCTCTATGCACTAAATTATGGCTACGAAGAGCCAAAATTTTCCAAATCAGCAAAACCCTATTTAAATGATTTTCCTCACTAATTTACTATATTAAAATCTTTTAAAGCTCGAAATATTATTATTTGTGTTAAAGTCAGGAAAATGAAAAACTAAACCAATATACTCTAGGCAATATTATGAAACTTCAAGTTGGTATACTATCTCAAAGTGATATTGAAGAGTTAGCAGAATATATATCAAAATTAGATGTTAATGCTTCTAAAAAGAAGCATTAACTCTCTTTTTACATATAGTTCTTTAAAACCTCTGGAATCTCTATAGTTCCATCTTCATTTTGATAGTTTTCCATAATTGCTACAAGTGTACGACCAACAGCTAGAGCTGAACCATTTAGAGTATTTACCAAAACATTCTTTTTACCATCTTTATAACGAATCTTTGCTCTTCTTGCTTGGAAATCTCGTGTATTTGAGATAGATGAAATCTCTCTATACTTATCTTGTCCTGGAAGCCAAACTTCAAGATCAATAGTTCTAGCAGCAGAAAAGCCAAGGTCTCCACCACAAAGCTCAATAACTCTATGAGGAAGCCCTAATTTAGTTAAGATTTCAGAAGCATTATCTACCATCATCTCAAATATCTCTTCACTCTGTTGAGGAGTTGTAATTGCTACCATTTCTACTTTATCAAACTGATGTTGACGTATCATACCACGAGTATCACGCCCTGCACTACCTGCCTCTTTTCTAAAACATGGAGTATAACCTGTAAGCAAGATTGGCAACTCTTTAGATGTTAAAATTTCATCATTATAGAGGTTTGTTAAAGGAACTTCTGCTGTAGGAATAAGATATAAATCTTCACCATCTATTTTAAAAAGGTCATCTTCAAACTTTGGTAACTGACCTGTACCTTGAAGCATTGTAGAGTTATTTATAAATGGTACACAAACCTCTTCAAATCCTTTTTCTCTATTTACATCTAAAAAGAAGTTAATCAAAGCTCTCTCTAGTCTTGCAGCCTCTCCACGAAGTACAGAAAAACGACTCTTTGCTAGTTTTACACCTCTCTCAAAATCTATCCAACCATTTATCTGAGCTAATTCCCAATGCTCTTTAGGTTTAAAGTCAAACTTACGAGGCTCTAAAACCTTTTTAAGCTCAATATTATCATCTTCATTAGCACCTTCTGGTACAGAGTCATCTGGAAAATTTGGTATAGCAAGAGCAACAAGCTCTAATGCCTCTTGAGCCTCTCTTGCTATAGCTTGAAGTCTAACTATCTCCTCTTTTTTTTCATTAACTTTTGCTTTAAGCTCAGTAATATCTTTTTTCTCTCTCATATACTCACCAAAGAGTTTAGACATCTTATTCTGTTCAGATTTAGCCTCTTCTAATGTAGCATTAGCACTTTTAAGTGTTTTAAAAAGCTCTTTTAAGTTCTCTAGTGTCAATTCATCAACACCTTTTTTTATAAGTTTAGCACTTGCTTCGTCAAAGTTTTTTTGGAGATATTTTAAATCAATCATGAATTTACCTATTATTTATGTAATAAAAATTTATTGGAAATTATAGTGAAAAGTTAACAAAAGAGGGATTAAAGAGCAGTAAGTTGCTCTTTTAATAGATGTAGTTTACACCAAAAACAACTGAGCTAATATTATCTACCTCTTCTATATTGGTTAAAGAGTATCTATACCCAAGGTCAAAATCGACTTCATTAAGTACATTCCATGCTAATCCAGCTTGTCCCCCATAGACCATTCCATTATCATCTAATGAAAAGTTATCTGTATATTTCATCCAACCAATATGACCACCAAGGTAAGGTTTAAAGACAATACTATCTGTTTTATATAGACTTGCCCATACAAAACGATCAAACTCTAACATTACTTTTTTGTATTTATGTCCCTCTTTAGTAAAAAAATTACCAGCAATAGTTGTTCTCCACTCTTTGTTTTGAGCACCAATTTTTAACCCAAATTCAGCACTATTTGTAGAAGTATTTAAACCATTTTTATTTGTATTTAAACTTGAATACCCTACTTCTATTCCAAGTATTCGTTCAGATGAAAACTCATCACTAGCATGAGATAATGTTAATGTGACTAAACTTGCTAGAATTATTTTATTAAACATTTTATTATCCTTTTAATATATAACGTTTATACAATAATATCCTATGTTTAATTAAGTTATTATGAAAATATTTGTTATTTATATTAGTTTTAATATTTAAAGTATTTTTTATATTAAATAGCTATCCATAACATCAAATCCACCCCTTTAGGCTCTTGATATAAAAAACGTAAGGCAACATCAACATTATAATTTGAACAATGAGAAGATAATTTTGGCGTTTGATATTGAAGCAACCAATCAATTCTATCTTTTAAAGCCTTTAACATACCCTCTCCTCCCTCTACTAAAATAAATGATGGTTCTGAAAAGTCCAAAGTATTAGCCACCTCTACCTCTCGTCCCTCCACACTAAAAAGAGGAATGCTTCTGTCAAAATTATCTTTTTTAGAGTAGATAACAATATTAGGTGCTTTATCTTGTGTAAATCTACAATCTAATGTAGGTCTATCAATCCTAACTGTATTGCCTCCAATAACCATTTTGGTACAGACAGAACGTAACTGATGAACATGAGTTAAAGACTCTTTTGAGCTTAAATATCCTCCTCCAATCTTTCCATTAGATGTTTGAGCTATCTTAAACAACACAAAAGCTCTCCTTTGCCAAATCAAAAAAGGTTCTATTAAATCTTTAGCCTCTTTTTGGCAAACACCTATCTTAACTTCAATACCTTTCTCTTTAAGTATCCCTACTCCTCCATCATGACCTTTTATTGGGTCAAACATAGCAACTACTACTTTTTTGGGTTTTAACTCTGCTAACAAAGATGCACAAGAGGGGGTTTTACCTTCATGTGAGCATGGTTCAAGTGTTACATAGACTATACATTCTGAAAAAAAGCCTTTAGGTAAAGAGTAGAGAAACTCATGAGCTTTGTAAGCGTCCAATCTATCAAACTCTATCTTTTTGCCTGAAAGAGTCTCATACGCCGACAAAAAGGCTAAAACCTCAGCATGAGAAGTTCCTGCTTTTTGGTGAGCTTCTAGGGCTACTATCTCATTGTTACAAAGGATTAATGCTCCAACAGCTGGGTTTGGGTAGGTTCTTAGTTGATATTGCCATGCTTTTTTTAGGGCTTGGGTCATGTAAATTTCATATGGGTTCATTTTATATTCCATAAGATACGATTTTTATCGTATCAATAATAAGCATAAAAAAGGTTGTTATATTAGCTACTTTGCCTTATTCCACTCAAAATAGGTCTTAGCCTTAGAGATATTGTTGTACTCAAATCGTACATCTTCACCCTTTTTAGCAATAGTAAAACCACTCTCATCAGCAGAGGTAATCTCACCTTTCTCTTTCTCTCCACCATGAACTTTGAACTTTACACGTTCACCAATAGCTGACATAAAGTGTTTTGGCTCTTCTAGTTTACGCTCAATTCCAGGGGAGCTTACTTCAAGAAAATAAGCACCGTGTATAGGTGGGTTAACATCAAAAAAGACAGATAGTTCATTTGAAATCTCTGCACATAAATCAAGAGTTACGCCATCTTTGTGTGTAATGTAGACTCTAAAGATAGTGTTACCATCCTCTTTAACTGTCTCTGTTCCGTAAAAGTCTGCACCATTAGCTTTAACAATTTTTTCTATCTGTTCATTAAGACTCATCTGATTGACCTTTTTTGTTTCTTTTGGCTATCTCTTGGAAAAGTGATTCTATTTTAGAGATTTTTTCAAGTTGGTCATCAAACTCAAAAGTAAACTTTGGAGCTTTATACCACCCTTCACTCTCTCGAATATATGTAGACAGATATCCTGAAACAAGACGTAATTGCTTTAATGCTTCATGTTGCTCTTTTTCATCTAAATAGGATTTGTCTAGGTAAACCTTTGCATCATAACGACCTCTTGAACAGACTACTTCTGTTACAGTAAGTCCATTTATACGGTTGTCATTCATAGTTGAAAGTGCTTCAGGAATTAGCTCTACTAAGCGTGATTCTGTTCTCTTTCTTTTTATCTCTTCTTCTCTCATTTGTTCCCCTATATCGTAGGTGTGACCATGTCACACGTTAAATCTCGATTTAAATTATATGGAAATTATAAATTATACAATGTTATTAAGGCAGACACAGAGGTTGCCCCTACAGCAACATTAGATTAATCTAATGTTACTTGCTTCTCTACCTCTTTGAAAGTTTCAATAACATCACCAACTTTAATGTCATTGAAGTTGTTAAGCATAATACCACACTCAAATCCATTTTTAACCTCTTTAACATCATCGTTAAAGCGTTTAAGAGATGAGATTGTAGTTGTATAGACGACAACACCATCACGAATAAGTCTAGCACCTGCATTACGAACAATAGAGCCGTCAACAACTTTACAACCTGCAATAGTTCCAACTTTAGCAACAACAAATGTCTCACGAACTTCGGCTTGACCTGTAACCTCTTCTGAGATAGTAGGACTCATCATACCACCAAGAAGTGCTTTAACATCATCAAGAAGTTCATAGATAATTGAGTAAGTTTTAATCTCAACACCAAGCTCTTTTGCTTTTTTCTTAACAGCACCAGTAGGTCTAACATTGAAACCTAAGATAATAGAGTGTTCAGAGGCATCTGCTAGTTGAACATCTGATTCAGTAATTCCACCTACTCCCTCATGAATAATATTGACTTTAACCTCTTCATTTTTAAGGTCAGCAAGTGTTCCTTTAATTGCTTCAAGAGAACCTTGAACATCAGCTTTAATAATAACAGGAAGAGCCTTTAAATTACCCTCTGCAATAATCGCAGATAGGTCATCAATAGTAACTTTAGTACTCTTAGAGAGTTCTACAGTTCTAGCATACTCTGCACGTTTATCTGCTAACTCTCTTGCCTCTTTTTCAGAGTCCATTACTACAAGTATATCTCCTGCCATTGGAACATCTGAAAGACCAACAACAGCAGCAGGAGTACTAGGACCAATAGCTTTTGTTCTTGTTCCATCATCTAAAATAAGTGTTTTTACCTTACCAAATGCTGTTCCAAGCACAAATGGGTCACCAACTTTAAGTGTACCATTTTGAACAATAATATTTGCCGTAGCACCAAACCCTTTCTCTAAAGATGCCTCAACAACAACAGCTTTTGCATTTCTATTTGGGTCAGCTTGAAGTTCGAGTACCTCTGCTGTAATCAATAGAGTCTCAAGAAGGTCATCAATCCCTTCTCCTGTATGTGCAGATACAGGAACAAACTCATGCTCTCCACCCCATTCAGCAGGAGTAATTTCAAGTTCTGCTAATTGACCTTTTACTAACTCTGGGTTAGCCGACTCTTTATCCATTTTATTAATAGCAACTACAATAGGAACTCCAGCCGCTTTAGCATGAGAGACAGCCTCTCTTGTTTGCTGTTTTACACCATCATCTGCTGCAACAACAATAATAACAATATCGGTAGCTTGAGCCCCACGTGAACGCATCTCTGTAAATGCTGAGTGACCAGGAGTATCAATAAAGGTAATCTTTTTACCATTTTTTTCAACTTGATAAGCACCAACATGCTGTGTAATTCCACCTGCTTCTCTATCTGCTACTTTTGTTTGACGAATTTTATCAAGTAGTGATGTTTTACCATGGTCAACATGCCCCATAATAGTAATAACAGGAGGTCTCTCTGTTGGGTTTTCATCCTCTTGAGCATCGTAAACTTTTACATAATCAAGTGCATCAAGTGGGTCAATAGTATGCACCTCTACACCAAATTCATCAGCAAGGATTTCAATAGAGTCTTTGTCTAAGAAGTCATTTTGTGTAAACATTGTTCCAAGAGCAAAAAGAACTTTGATTACCTCACCAGTCGAACGACCAACCTTTTCAGCAAACTCATAAACTCTTACATTTTCAGGTATCTCTACCGATGTAATCTCCTTATTTTTCTCTTCTCTAACATACTTTTTCTTTTTTCCTCCACGCTTTAGACCAGATGGCTTACGACGACCACCCTGTCCACTACGTCCACGACCTTGATGTTGTATACCAGCGGCAGCTCTCTTTTTAGCTTCCTCTTTACGTTTTGCCTCTTGACGCATCATATCTTCATAAATATTTTTATCAGAGAAATCAAGCATAAGAACTTCTGGTTCTTCTTCAACTTCTGTGACTTGATTACGTCCATTACCAAAACCTTTATTTGACATAAAATCAAGCTTTTGACCTGTATCTTTTGCAGTAGCCACTTTTTTAGTCTTCTTTTTAGAAGGAGGTGTTGGCATACCTGTTGGTCTCTTTTTAGGAGTTATCTCTATAGGTTTACGCTCTTCTACAATTCTAATTTTAGGTTTATCTCTATCAGCTTTTTTAACAACGGTGATACCAATACGTTTACGTCTTGCTTTTGGCTTCTCATCTACAGGAGCTTTTTCAACTTTTTCTTCTAAAACAGTCTCTTCTTTAGGTTTTTCTTGTGTACTTTTTACCTCAGTAACTGTCTCTTTTTCCTTATTAGGTTCTAATTCAACTGTTTCTTTAGTCTTCTCTTCATCTACTGTTTTTACTATAGGAGTTTTAATCTCCTCTTTTACTATTTTAAGCTCTTTTTTCTTTTTAGGCGTAGCAGTAATAGAACCTCTTCTTGGTTTTTTAGCTGTTTTCCGTGGACTCTTTTTAGTTGTTTCACTAACTACTTTTTCAGAAGATTCAGAACTCTCTTGCTCTTTACTCTTTGGCTCTTCTTCTTTTACTTTTTCAACTTTAGTAATATCTTCTTTAACTACTTTAGCTTTTTTAACTATAGTAGGTTTTACTTTTTTAGCTTTTGGCTTAACTCCGTTAATCATATAATCAACTAATATCCCAGCTTGTTCAACTGTTACGGTACTATTTGCTGCTTTTACATCGTAACCTAACTCTTTAGCTTTTTCAATAAGTACTGCATTTGATGCACCTGCCTCATTTGCAATCTCTTGGATTTTAACTCTATCCATTCTTATCTAACTCCTTTAAATACTTAACAAACTGTTCACTATCTTCACTTGAGAGTCGAAAACGTTTAATTAAACCTTTTACTTTTTTTTCGTTTTCACGGCAACCATTACAAATATAAAAACTCCGACCTTGTCCAGAATAAGGAAAAATGTTACTGTTTTTCTCTTGTAGGCGAAGTAATTTTTGTTGAGGCTTTCGTTCTCTACATGCTATGCACATGCGTATTGGTTCATTTTTTTGCATAATTATACCCAACTTTTGTTATTAAGCACTTAACTCTTTGATGTGACACCATAATTGTCAAGAGTTTTAGTAAAGACTCTAAATTTAGGGAATTTCTTTGCTAAAGCTCTATGAATTTTAGGAGCATCATCAGCATAACAGAGGGTAAAAAAGGTTGAGCCTGAACCTGAAAGTGTACTCATTAAAGCCCCATTTGATAGTGCTATTTTTTGTACTTCAAAAAGTTCTGGCATCTGCTTCATTCTTCTTGTCTGGTGAATCATGTCTTTAGAAGCGATTCTAAGTAAATCCCAAGACTCAGTCATAAATAGTGCTGTCATAAATGATGAACGAGAAAGAGAGTAGACCATCTCCTCAGTTCTATATAAGTCAGGTAGAACATTACGTGATTTTGATGTAGAGATAGTTTTGTTTGGAATTACTAAAACAGCACGAAGATACTCAGGAAGCTTTCTCTTTTTTGAGTAAACCTTTTTGTCTTCTACACAAGCTACATTAAATCCACCCATTACAGCAGGAGTAATATTGTCTGGATGTGGTTCATACTCTAGTGCTAAATTTAAAATCTTACGCTTATTATAACGTTCACCCGCTGCTACATAAGATGCAGTTAAGGCAGCTGTAATAACAGCAGAAGATGAACCTAAACCTCTTGAAATTGGTATACGATTGGTAAATTCAAATCTAAAATTATCTCTTCTACCTTTTATCTTTTCATACTGTTTATTAAAAATATTCATAAATAGAATATTTTTACGAATATGAGGGTTCTCTGCACCCTCTCCTCGTGTAGATACGGAAAAGAAACGCGAAGGTTTAATAGTTACTTCATTACGAAAATTAATTGAAAGTCCAAGAGTATCAAACCCTGGTCCTAAGTTAGCAGACGTTGCTGGTACCGATACAAACAAAAGTTCTCCCCTTTGCTGATGTTTGTAATAAGGGCAGACACAGAGGTCACTCTTACTACACGGCAGGAAGAATATACAACGGTTTATTATTTTCTAAAATAGTCACTTCACTCAACATGGAAGGTAATTCAAACCGTTGCTCTAACACCTCATCAAATTTTTTTGTTATTATAGTGTTATTTTCTTTGACAAAGTAGAGTTTTCCCATAGCTTTTATAGGTTTGTTGTTATTTAGTGTAAAAGCTTCACAAGCATCAAAAGTAATATTATTTAAAATTTCTAAGGTACGAAGTGTAATATAGGTCAATTTAATTGCCATATATGAACCAGGACCTGAGGTGTAGATGACCCTTTTGTAGTTATATTTAGCAGATAGTTTGCTCAAAAGCTTAAGCAAAACATCTGAAGTCTTCTCTTTTGTTTCAATGGTCTCAATAAGCTCTCCATCTCTATATACCCCTAAAAGAAGAGGTGAAGCGATGGAGACAATAACTATTTCATAAGAACTAAGCAAAACTTTTTGCAAACTCCCGACTTTGATTTCTTGACAATGATACTATCTCATAGTTAGCCCTATCGGCTAAAAGTGCTACTGTTAATTCATGGTTAAGTTTATGACTACCTGCAAAAGAGGTATAAGAGGCTAAAAGGTTATGTCCTGTTACCATCATGTCACCCATAGCATCTAAGATTTTATGACGAGCAAACTCATTATCATATCTTAAACCCTCTGGGTTAAGAACCTTCTCATCATCAAGACCAATGGCATTGTTTAGACTTGCTCCTAGTGCAAGGTTAATACTTTGTAGGTACTGAATATCTCGTGCAAAACCAAAGGTTCTAGCTCGTGCAATCTCTTCAACAAAAGGTTTTGTACCAAAAGAGTAGGCTTGTGACTGTCGTCCAATAACAGGGTGTTCAAAATCTATCTCAAAATCAAATGTAGCTCTACTACTTGGTTCAAGTCTTACAAACTTATTACCATCACGAACTTCAACAGCTCTTTTTACACGAATAATCTCTTTTGGAGTATCTTGCTCTTCTATTCCAGCTTCATCTAATAGAAGACAGAAAGAGGCAGCTGAACCGTCCATAATTGGCATCTCATTACCATTTACAACAACTCTAAGATTATCAATCCCATAAGCATAAACAGCAGATAAAAAATGCTCAATAGTAGAGATTGTCCCCATCTCACCTAGAGAGGTTTTAGCACCAATAACCGTTGCCATCTGTGTATCTACAACTACAGAAGGAGAGAGAGGAATACTCAATGCTAAATCTTCTCTATAAAAGACTATTCCTGCATCTGTTCCTAAAGGCTCAAGACGCAATTTAATGGGTTCTCCTTTATGTAACCCTATCCCTACAACTTCAACTGGTTTTTTAATGGTGCGTTGGTTCATAATAATATTCCTTTTCTCTTTTAGACCAATATTATAGCATAATTGTGCAATTTTTGTTTAATATAACTTTTTTAACTAATTATTTAAATATAAATTTATATACTTTTAGCTTTATAATTCATATTATATCAATAAATATAGAAAAAAATATGAAATTTAACAAATTAACTATTAAATAGGCTTTAAATCTCTTAGTCTCTATTGGCTACAATATCTCTATGAATTTCCTAAAAAAAATATTTAATACAAAAACAACCACTACACTTACCGTAACCTCTTCAAATGGATTTCATCTACGTCCTATTGCAAAATTTGTAAATGAAGCGAAGAGGTTTAACGCAACCATAACCCTTAAAGCAGGTGGCAAAGAGGTATCTGCGATACAAGTTCCTAAAATCTTATCACTCTCTTTAGAGAAAGGAGATAGTTTTGAGCTTAAATGCAAAGGCAAAGAGGCACAAAAAGCAAGTGAAGAGCTAAGTAGACTATTTAAGGAGCTTATGCGTGATGACAGAGAGATTGAGAACATAGAGCAGGAGCAAGTTACCTATAGCAAAATTAATATAAAAGGAGAAAT
>JALWMP010000130.1 GCA_026996165.1 Campylobacteraceae bacterium | reverse complement strand
TGCTTCCTTTCTTACCTAATAATTTATCTAGCTCTTTTGCCAATTTTGCTTCATAAGTATCCAAGGTATTGTTTGCTAAATCACTTAAACTAAATGAACGGTTTAAATCGTGGTCAATATATCGCCGACACTCTTTTATGGCTTGTTTGTTCATCAGTTGTGTGATGGTCTCAAAACTATTTCGTTCTATTAGTTTTGGGTTCTTTTGCCACTTTTTTACAAGGTAAACCCCTGTTAATTCATTGCCGTGTGTTCCACCTGTTATTGCTGCTTTTTTTATCATGATTTGCTCTTTTTTAAGTTAATTTCATTATTGTAGCGTTTTATCTGTTAAAATTGGTGCTAACCTACAAACAATATAATTAAACTCTCTAACACTTATTATTTGGAACTATTATACGATAAATCTTTTAAAGTATTTTATACTATTAAACAGAAAAATGCTACAATACTTAAAATTTTATTAAAAAAGAAAATTAAATGAGGTTAATATTATTTTTGGCTGAGGTTATTGCTATATTGTTCTATCTTGACTCAGAGTATCAAATCTCTGATTTTAAATATACACCCATGCCTCATGAAGATTATAGTGCATACTCCTCTTTTGATGTTGTCGATAATGAGATTCTCACACTCTCTAACGCTAAAGAGGAGGATAAAATTAAAATTTGGAAAGCCTCTTCTATTCAGTATGAAGTTTTGGACTCTTTTCCAAGAATGGAAGAGATGGTAGAAGTATACCGTGACCGTGTTGTAGATAGTGGTCTTTTTAAATCAAAATTTGAAAACTATATAGTAGAGCTTCAGGAGTGCTATATAAGTGGAGAAATAGATGCTGATGAGTTTAAACAAGCCTTTCTAAATCCTCCTTCGCTATAATCGCACAAAAACTCTTTAGGACAACACGTTATGACAAAACAAGACTTTAATGACGGACTACTCGGATTTTTAGATGCCTCACCTACCCCTTTTCATGCCACACAAAATATGGCAGGAATGTTTAAAAATGCAGGGTTTAAAGAGCTAGAGGAAGTTCAAAAGTGGGAACTTATAGCAGGAGAAAAATACTTTGTAACACGTAATGACTCTTCAATTATTGCCTTTACCTATCCTAAAAACAACAAAAGCTATCTTATGATAGGTAGCCATACAGACTCACCAAACCTTAAGCTCAAACCTAACCCTGTTATAAAAGAGCATGGAGTGGTTAAATTTGGAGTAGAGAGTTATGGAGGATTGCTTCTTAACCCTTGGTTTGACCGTGACTTGTCTTTGGCAGGGAGAGTTAATTATCTTAGTGCTGATGATAAGTTAGAGAGTCAACTTATAGATGTGCAAAAGAAGATAGCCATTATACCCTCTCTTGCTATTCATCTTGACAGAACAGCCAACGAGGGAAAAACTGTTAACAAACAGACCGATGTATGTCCTATATTAACAACCAATGAAGATTTTGAGTTTGAGACATTTTTAAAATGGCAACTTGAAAAGTATGGTGTAAAAGGTGCTAAAAAAGTCTACGCCTCTGAACTTAGCTTCTATGACACACAAAAAGCCTCTTATGTTGGATTATATGACGATTTTATAGCCTCTGCACGGCTTGACAATCTACTCTCTTGTTATGTTGGTATGTTGAGTATCTGCTCTATGGAAAGTGACAAACCTATGCTATTTATTGCCTCTGACCATGAAGAGGTAGGTAGTGCCTCAACCTCTGGGGCAGGAGGGAGTTTTTTAGAAAATACACTTCGACGAATGTTCCCTGACTACAGTGAGTATGTAGAGATGACACGAAGCTCTTTAATGATAAGTGCTGACAACGCTCATGCAATCCACCCTAACTTTGCAAGTAAACATGACTGTAACCATGCTCCACATATAAACAAAGGGATAGTTATAAAAGTCAATGCCAATCAGCGTTATGCTTCTAACTCAATAACAATTTCACATTTTATGCAAAAAGCTGAAAAATTAGGTGAGAATGTGCAACAATTTGTGACACGAAGTGATATGGGCTGTGGCTCAACCATTGGTCCAATTACAGCCACACGAATAGGTATTGAGACCCTTGATGTTGGACTTCCAACCTTTGCAATGCACTCCATAAGAGAGTTAGCAGGGAGTAAAGATGCCTATTCTTTATATAAAATTTTAATTATGTAACTTAAGGTATCACAGATAAAAATAGTTTTTTTTATTTTTTATTTTCCTTGTTAAAATAGTGTTTCTCCTTATCCCATAATGGAGAAATATAACCTATAATTAACTTAATGTTTCACTTTTGTTACACTTCCCTGATATAATGAACTATAAGCTTGTTAACCCTCTCAACTTCCCAAACTGTGTTTGCTCATGTATATGGATATTTTATATACATTGTCAAGCTCTCTTTTGGGATAATTAGTAACAAGCAATTTTAAACCTAAGGATTAAAATGGCAAAAGGTAAAAAAGTAACTGTTATTGGGACTGGAAATTTTGGTTCAACTGTAGCATTTATTCTAGCAATGAATGGAACATGTCACAATGTTTTACTTCGTGGAAGAAACTATCATGTAGCAAAAGGAAAAGCACTAGATATGTCTCAAGCTGCTAATGCAGCAAGACAACATACTATAGTTAAGGCAGCTAAAGGTCCAGAAGACATGGTAGATTCTGATGTTGTTGTAATAACGGCAGGAGCACCTAGAACCCCTGGAATGAGCCGTGATGATTTACTTTTAAAAAATGCAGATATTGTTAAAATGTATGCAAAAGAGATTAAAGAGTATGCTCCAAACTCTATAGTAGTTGTTGTCTCTAATCCTCTTGATGTTATGACCTATGTAGCACTTAAATATACAGGTTTTCCAAGAGAGAGGGTACTTGGTATGGCAGGAATCTTAGATGCAGCTAGAATGGCTCACTTTATCTATGAAAAGCTAGAGTATGGTGCAGGTCAAATTCGTGCTACAGTTATGGGTGGTCATGGTGATACTATGGTTCCTCTTCCTAAGTTTACAACTGTTGCTGGTGTACCTATTGAAGACTTACTTGACTCTGAAGAGATTGGAGAGATTGTTAAAAAGACAAGAAATGGTGGAGCTGAGATTGTTAATCTTTTAGGTAATGGTTCTGCCTACTATGCTCCTGCAAAATCAACTACAGTTATGGTAGATGCTATCTTAAAAGACACAAACCAAATTCACTCTTGTGCTATTATGCTTGACAATGATTATGGTTACTCAGATATTGTATCTGGTGTTCCCGTTATGATTGGTGCAGGTGGAGCAGAACAAGTTATAGAGATGACACTTAAAAACCTTCAAGTTAAAAAATTTAAAGCCTCTGTTGAATCTGTTCAAGAGATGGTCGATAAACTCCATGAACTAAAGTTCTTTGACGACTTAAAGGAGAAATAGCCTAAACTTTAGGCTATATTAAAGGTTATATAATTGATTTAATGATAAGATTTTATTAATGTTATTAAATATTATATTTAGTTTTAAAATATTTACAAGGAAAAAAAATGGTTAACAGGAAAGTAGGAATTATTGGTGCTGGTGCAGTTGGAGCAACTGCTGCCTATAGTTTAAGCATGATGGGAGTATGTAAGGAGATTGTTCTGTTTGATATAGTAGAGGGGGTTGCCAAAGGAAAAGCAATAGATATTGGACAATCTACTCATTATGCAAAGCGACCTACTATTATTACAGCAGCTGATACTTCTGCTGATGTAAGAGATTGTGATATTGTTGTTATAACTGCTGGAGTTCCAAGAAAAAGTGATATGACACGAGAGGATTTACTCTTAATAAATGCTAAAATTATAAAATCTGTTGTGACAGATGTTATGACCTACTCGCCTAATGCCATTATTATCTCTGTCTCTAACCCTTTAGATGTAATGACTTATGTTATTCATAGAATGACAGGTTGGAGCTCTAACCGAATTGTAGGTCTATCTGGAGCATTAGATGGTTCTCGTATGGCGTACCAAATCTATCAAAAACTAGGATATGGTGCAGGACAGACAGGAACACTAGTTATTGGTGACCATGGTCAAAATATGATTCCTCTTCCTCAAAAAGTACAAGTGGGTGATGTTCCAACAACTGACCTCTTAACCGATGAAGAGTTTGCAGAGATTGTAGAGCGTACCAAAAATGGTGGAGCTGAAATCGTTGGTCATTTAGGAACTTCTGGATACTATGGACCTGGTCGTGCCATTGCTCATATGGTTGAAGCAATTTTAAATGATAGTAAAATTGTTGTCTCCTCTTCTGTACTACTAAATGGAGAGTATGGTTACACAGATGTAACTGTTGGTGTTCCTGTTATACTTGGGAAAAATGGTGTTGAGCAGATTATTGAGATGACACTTGATACCAAAACAAGAGCCAAATTTAAAACCTCTGTTGAGAGTGTTCGTGAGGGTATTGACATTCTTGAAAAGAATGGTTTTTTTGAATAAATCCCTAATTTTGTTTTGACGGTGCGATAGCAATCGCACCCTACCCCTATTACCTCTCTACCCATCTATCTAAAGCTTTTTAACTACCATAATCTATTTATTTACTATTAACAACCTAAAGAGTACAATGTGTTCATAATTCTATATAGGAGAAGTTATGAGAGAAATTGAATTTGACGACATTGTCAAAGCTGTAAAGAATATGATTCTACATTGTGGTACTGACCTTCCACAAGATACGTATGATGCCTTACAAAAGGCTATGGAGGAGGAGAAATCCCCTGTAAGTAAAGAGGTAATTCGCCAAATACTTGAAAATGCAAATATTGCAAAAGATGAGAAGCGTCCACTCTGTCAAGATACAGGATTAGCTGTCTTTTTTGTAAAAGTTGGTGATAATGTTCGTGTTAAAGGTGGTCTTTTAAAAGATGCTATCAACAAGGGAACAGAAGAGGGATATAGAGAAGGATACTTAAGAGCCTCTACTTGTGAACCATTTAGCCGTCTAAATCTAAAAGATACTCTAGGCTATAACTTACCTGCTATTATTCACTTTGATATTGTAGAAGGAGATAAGATAGATATTGAGTACGCTGCAAAAGGTGGTGGTTCAGAAAACGTATCTCGTGCAAAAGTCTTCCCACCTGCTGCTGGAAAAGATGGAATTGTAGAGTATGTAAAAGAGGTTATCTCAGATGCAGGAGGAAACCCTTGTCCTCCAATTACAGTTGGTGTTGGAATTGGTGGAACATTTGAAAAGGCTGTTATTAGCTCAAAACACGCTCTATTTAGAGACTTAGATACAACCAACCCTGACCCTGAGTTAGCAGAACTAGAGGAGCGTATGCTTACAGAGATTAACAATCTTGGAATTGGAGCAATGGGTATGGGTGGAACAAAAACTGCCTTGGCTGTGCATATTGAGTCTAACCCATGTCATATCGCTTCACTACCTGTCTCAGTAAACGTTCAGTGTCACTCATCAAGACATACTCATATTACAATATAAGGAAAATAGATGGCAACTTATAAATTAACAACCCCATTAACTTCTGAAGATACAAAAAAACTTGTAGCTGGAGATACAGTGCTTCTAAATGGTACTATCTATACAGCAAGAGATGCAGCACACAAAAGATTGGTAGATTTAATTGAAGCTGGAGAGGAGCTTCCTTTTGACTTAGAGGGTTCGGTAATCTACTTTGTAGGACCTACTCCTCCAAAACCAGGTGACCCTATTGGTAGTGCTGGGCCTACAACATCTTATAGAATGGACTCATATTCGCCTACAATGCTTAAACATGGCTCAAAAGGTATGATAGGTAAGGGTAAACGTAGCCAAGAGGTAAAAGACGCTTGTGTGGCTTATGATGGTATCTATTTTGGTGCAACAGGTGGAGCAGGTGCTTTACTTGGTAAACAGATTCGTTCAGCAGAGGTGATTGCATACCCTGAATTAGGGCCAGAGGCAGTAAGAAAAATTACAGTAGAGGATTTTCCTGTAACTGTAGTAAACGACACAAAAGGTAATGATATTTACCAAATGGGTCGTGAACAGTATGAAGTAAAGTCTTAGGACTTTACTTATTATTTGCATGGCACTCTAGTTTTATTTGTATCATTATTATTCAATACTTCTAATCTAGTTTGATGACAACCTCGAATCGGTTTGTTTGACTTCTCAATAATTGGCTTACCATTTTTATCCCACGTAATTTTAGCAGCGTCAAGTGCCATAACCATCGTCAATAACAATACTATTTGTAAAAATCTCATATTAACTCCTCAGTTAAAAATTAATTTTCCCTTTTAAATTGTTTGCTAAACATTTATAGTATAGCAAGTTTTTTTAAAAAAATATACTAATTTTTTAAATTATTTTAATTTAATTTAAAGATTTAACATGCTATGTTTAATCGAATATTTAGGCTATTTTTCTACTATAGAATATGTTAATTTTAATAAAAAATAACACTATAATTAGTATATTAAATGAGATAATGTTAAGAGTATTTTTGTTAAACTTACAATATGAAAAACTTAGAAAAAAATAAATTAAAAACACTATTGAGCATAATAAAAGATAGTCCATCTCTAGATATTGCTCATTTTACAGACCAAGACAATCTGCTTGTTGAACTACTCAATAACTACTGTATAGAAAAAGACTATACATATCAACTAAATCTATTAGACAATTCTATAGAAGAGAGTATGAAGCAAAAATACAACTCTAATAATACATCAATAAGAACTTTCCAACTACAACGGAAATCATACCTTATTCAAGCAAAACAGTACGATTTTGTCTTTGTAACAGCAAATATAGATTTAGATATGGAGAGTGACTTTTTAAAGCGTATACATCAAATTATTAGAAATGCTGGGCAACTTATTATATTTATTAAAAAAGAGGATTATAAACTTCGTTATAGATGGATTGAACTCTTAGAAGAGCATAACTATGTAGCAACTAATACTATTGATAATCTATGTAATGATTATGATATTGTTATTACAAAAAAGATGCACGGCTGGGGAAAATAATAAATTGGTGCGATAGCAATCGCACCCTACTCACATTGAGTTACAATAGCCCCTGTAAGGTCAATAAAGAGTGTAGCTGTTCTCTCATCAATATCTTGGTCAACAACTGTTCTTGAAATCTCTTTTTCCAACTCATCTTCTAATCCACGCTCTTCTAACATGCGTTCTGCAACTGCTAGTCGTCTAAAGACCTTCTCTATCTCATTTTCAACAATATTTTGATTAGCTGTACGTGCAATCTCAAAATAGCTAGATTGTGGTGTACGACCAAAAAAGTCATCTAATCCATACTCTTCGTATTCATCATCTTCTATATCTTTACTCATAATAATTCCTTGGGGATTTTTTTAATATTGCTCGTTCTCATGCAAGAGCGATGGGAACGAGCTGAAGTTTTTTATAAATTAAATTCCAATATTCATTCCCAATGAGGACGTTGGAAATGAGTATAAAGGAGAACTATGCTTCAGCCATAGCCTCAGTTGCATATTTTTTACCTAACTCATAAGCTTTTTTATTTAACTCATGAAATCTAGGAGGAACTTTACTAAGCATAGTTTCAACAAGAAGATTCTCATCTAATGCTTTTGTATAAGTATTTGCAATAGCAAGTGCAACTACTGATTGAGTAATTACATTTCCTACCTCTTCTTTAGCAATAGTAATAATAGGAATCTCAACAATATTCCATCTCTTTCTATCTTCTTCAGTTGGGTGTACAAGATTTGGCTCAATAACGATTGTTCCACCATCTTTTACACCATTTTTAAATTGCTGGTAACTTATATCTGCAACAGATAACATAAAGTCAATCTCACCATCAATAGCATAAGGGTAGAAAATTTCATTGTCATCTAATTGAATATCAACAACTGTTGCTCCACCACGAACTTGTGATGTGTAGGTAGCAGTTTTTACACCGTACCCACCCTCTTTAATCTTTGCAGCAGCAAAAATTTCACCAGCAAGAAGAACACCTTGTCCACCAACACCAGTAAATCGCATTACAATTTTACTCATAGCTCTTCTCCTTATATCTTTTTCTCGAACTCATCTTGAGTGATTGGTTTTCTCTCACCTTGATGTACTTTTTTAATCTCTTCATACAATTCGCAGTACTCTTTTGCTTCTGTATCATGTTTTAAAACACCTGTAGGGAAAACATTCTTTTGCTCTTCTGGAGATAATGTATCATATTTCTTTTTAGAAACAGTAATACTATCAATCCAATCAAGATTTGCCATAGCAGACTGCATCTTATTTTTTCTACCAAGGTTAATGTGACAGTTAGATTGAATATCTAAAAATGAGAACCCTTTATGCTCCATAGCCTGAATCATAAGTTTCTCCATCTTTTTAGGAGAGTTTACTGTCTCACGACCAACAAATGATGCTCCAGCTGCCTCAGCAAGTTTACAAGCATCAAAAGTTGGGTCAATGTTTCCTGCTTTTTGAGAAACTGTCCAGAAACCTTGTGGTGTTGTTGGAGATGTTTGAGAGTTAGTCAAACCATAGATAAAGTTGTTAATAAGAATCATTGTAATATCAATATTTCTTCTACAACCATGAATTGTATGGTTACCACCAATAGCAAGAGCATCACCATCACCTGCAACACATACAACATGTTTGTCAGGATTTGCAAGTTTAATACCTGTTGCAAATGCAATAGTTCTACCATGTGTTGTGTGTACTGTATTGAAGTCTACATAAGAAGAGAATCTTCCAGAACACCCAATTCCAGATACTAAACAGATGTCATCTTTCTTCCAACCAAGTTTATCAACTGCACGGATAAATGATTTTAAGATAACACCATCACCACACCCCCAACACCATAGTGTTGGCATCTTGTTTACTCTTAAGTATTGATCATAATTAAATGCCATCTTATAGCTCCTTCACTTTTTCAATAATATCACTAGGAGAGAATGGACGACCATTTGTTTTAGTAAGTTTTGCAATGTCCAATCTACCCATACTTCTTTGAATCTCTTCTAAGTACTGACCTTGGTTAAGTTCAACAGAGAGAACTTTATCAAATTTTTGACCTAGTTCATGTAGTCTTTTCTCTGGAGATGGCCAAAGTGTAATTGGTCTAAACATACCAACTTTAATACCATCTTTTCTAAGCATATTAATTGCCTCTTTAATTGCCAATGAAGCTGAACCATAACCAATAATAAGAATATCTGCATCATCAATCATATACTCTTCATTTGATTCAATCTCATCTGTATACTTTTCAACTTTTTGGAAAAGTCTGTCAATTAGTTTTCTACAAGTCTCAATCTCTTCAGTTGGGAAACCAGAAGCATCATGGTGAAGACCAGTATAGTGGTATCTGTACCCTGTAAACATTGGATTAAGAACTGCTGGTTGGTCTTGCTCTACACCATAAGGAAGATAATCCTCTGGAGCGCCATCAAATGTTTTTCTAGGAACAATTCCCTCTTTTACTGCCTGGGCTGTTGGTATCTCAGCTTTAGCGTGCATATGTCCAATAGTCTCATCAAGCAATACAAATACAGGTTGCATAAATCTATCTGCTAAGTTAAATGCTCTTACTGTCTCTGTATAACACTCTGCTAGGTTACCTGCACAGACTGTAATTGATTTGTAGTCACCATGAGATGGATTTTTTGCTTGTGCAACATCACCTTGAGATACACGAGTTGGAAGACCAGTACTTGGACCACCTCTCATAACATTAATAACAACCAATGGTACTTCACACATCTGTGCAAGACCTAAGTTTTCAGCTTTTAAAGAGATACCAGGACCAGAAGTTGCTGTTAATGTTCTAACACCACTCATACCTGCACCAATAGCTGCTGCTACACCTGCAATCTCATCTTCCATCTGAATTGCAGCTCCACCAACTTTTGGTAAAAGGTCTGAAATAACATGCATAACTTCACTTGATGGTGTTAATGGATATCCACCAAAAAATCGACATCCAGCATCTACTGCAGCCATTGCTGCTAATTCATTTCCACTTGAAATTACTTCTCTTGTCGCTGACATTAGTTAGCCTCCTTATAATCTTCAGGCAATCTATATCCATTTTTTACAATCGCCTCTTGTCTAGCTTTTGAGCTATCGGTCAATTTAGCAAATTTGAACTCTTTTCTTGTTGCTACATAAATAGCAAAATCTGGACATGAGAGTTCACATTCATTACATCCGATACATGCTTCAGGAGCGATTACACTAATCATTGCCCCTAATGTTGAAGTTGGTTCTGGTTGCATAGAGAGTACACCTGCAGGACATGCGTCAACACAAATATCACAAGCTTTACATCTTGATGTGTTAACCCATACTGGAGTATTCTCAGGAGCTATCATTACTGCCATGGTTTCCCCTTTAATCTTTAAAATTTTAAGTGAGATATTTTCTATCACTTCAAGTAGAATATCTAACTTTTTGTAATGGAGTGTATAAATAACTCACTATTGTCTTTATGATAAGAATTGGTGTTACCAATAGGGGCAATGAAAAAAGTAGACTTTTATTGCTAGTTACTATGTGGAAGTTGAATAATATCAGGATTTGGGTGATAAATATTCTCTCCATTCATTTTTGGAATAGTTTTACCATTAAGCTCATCTAAAACAGATAACAGTTTCTGTTCCGTTTCAAAAGAGAGGTTACCAGTAGAGATATGAGCCAATATACGCTCGGCATACTCTTTTTTAGCCATCATTTCATTATAACGCTCCTCTTTCTCTAATTCAATTTGAGAGAGCTGTTTTTGATGACGTAAATAGATATATAATAATAAAAATAAGAAAAGTGCAATCACAATAATAGTCGCATTATCTTTACTTTTATCTTCAGACTTTGCCTTTACTTTTAAAGTTGCTATCTCTTCATTTAGTTTATTATCTAGCTGTTTAATGCGAACTTTTGTTTGGTTCTCTTTTTCTTTAATAGCTATTTTTTCATAAGTACGAAGTCTTTCTAGCTTTTGTTGATTTTCCAAAGCAATAAGCTCTGCTTCATGAGCATCATGCTGTTTACTAAAGGCTAACTCTTGATTTACCTGAGCATTCACTTGAGGTTGTTCTATAATCTTTTTAAAAGCCTCTTTAGGTGTTTCACTTGTAGAGATAGCAGAAAAGACAATATATCCTAATAATGCAGACACGACAACTAGTACAATCTCTCTCACCTCAACTCCTTTGTAAATAAGAAATAGCCATAAAATATTTAAACAACTTATAACATAACTTCTCAATTATATAACATTATTTCTTAAAAATTATATCATCTTTTTTGAATTTTGTGCTTTTTAATTTCACGTTTGAAGAAAGTTTAAGAGAATTTTAAGGGGAAAAGTATCATTTTTCTCTTAAGAGCTATTATATCTTATATAGTTTTTGTTAAGAAAATAGATAAAATAAAGAGATAACTATCTTTTTACTCGTTAGGGGAGTTAAAACCTGAGTTCGACAGAATACCATTATCCACAAAAGCCTAAAAATAGGTAAGATTTTCAAAATCAAATTTGCAGGACTAGCCGTAGCTAATTGTGGATATGGTATTCCGTCGAACTCAGGTTTAAAAGTCTTTTTACAAATTTAGAGTGAACCTCACTCTCCCAAATCAAAGATTATGGGAGAGGATTGTGAATTATATTTTGTTCAAATATATGATGTTCTCAAGAAAAAGATTTGGAATAAAAAAAATAGAGACAAGGCAAATACCTCATCTCAAAAAAGAGAAGCTTAAGAGAGAACTTTCTTAACAGCCTTACCAATCTCAGCAGGACTTACAACAACTTCAACACCAACAGCTGAAAGTGCATCCATCTTCTCTTTAGCTGTTCCAGCTGTTCCACTAATAATAGCACCAGCGTGACCCATTCTTTTCCCTTTTGGAGCAGTTTGACCAGCAATAAATGCTACAACTGGCTTAGTTACATTCTCTTTAATAAACT
>JALWMP010000129.1 GCA_026996165.1 Campylobacteraceae bacterium | reverse complement strand
ACCTTGACCATACTGTTAAAAGGAAAGGTTCTATGTGCAGCAGTAAAGTCATACATATTATAATGCTCACCATTTGCAGTAAGTTTTCCTTGAAACTTTTTTCCATACCAACTCCCTTTACCTATTTGAACTTTTTTACCCTTAGCGTAGATAGGAGTTGCAATCAATAGTAAAAAGATAGTTAGTAGTAGTTTTTTTTGAAATCTTTGCATAGTATAGATTATACAAAAAATTATGAAGTTTTATAAGCATTTGAGAATTTTTTTGACTTTAGAATCTGCTTTGCTTCCCATGGTGTACACTTTATAATAACTCTATAGGCTGTCTTTTTCTTCTCTTTAATATATTTTTTAACAATAATGGAATTTTTAAGTTTGTGTTTTTCTTTAAATGTTTGGGCAAGTTTTTTATTGAAAAAAGAGGCAACTTGAATTTTTTCATTTCGTTTAATTGTAGTAGTTTTTTTATTTTTTACACTGGTTTTACAATATGTTTTTTTTGTACTTTTATCTTTTTTGCTTTTACTCTTTGGGCATTTAATAACTTCAAGTTTGATTTTAGCTACACCTTTTTTATGAATGCCTAAACGTTTAGCCGCTGCATAAGAGAGGTCAATGTCACGAGAACGATAAAAAGGACCACGGTCATTAATTCTAACTTTGACTGATTTTTTATTTTTTAAATTAGTCACTTTTACAATGGTATTAAGTGCATAGGTTCGATGTGCTGCTGTCATTGAATACATATTATACCGTTCACCACTAGCTGTAGGTCTACCATGAAATGGTTTTCCATACCATGAAGCTTTTCCATATTTTACTAAACCTTTTTTAACATAACGTGGGTAGTAGTGAATCCCTCTATCGACATAGTCAATAATATTTCTATCTTTAGATGAAGCATTAATTGGAGCTAAAGCCATAAGCACTAGCATGATTTTGATGCTATTTTTGATATTTATCAAATCTTTATCCTTAAAAGGGTTTTAGTAGAATAAAACTTTAAATGAAGTTTATTATTTGAACAGAATTATATATATCTAAACTAAAAATGTGCTTGTTTTAACTATTAGTCACTTAGACTAAAGAATTCTATTTTTTTTAACTAAACATCTTGAAATTTGACAAAAAATAGTCTATAATGCCGAAAATATAAAATTCATATATAAAGGAATATTGATATGGCAAAACATCAGTTTCAAACAGAAATAGGTCAACTCTTAAAATTAATGACCCACTCACTCTACTCAAACAAGGAGATTTTTATTAGAGAGTTAGTCTCTAACTCTTCAGACGCACTTGATAAGTTTAACTATATGCAACTAACAGACGATAAGTTTAAAGAGGAGAACTGGTCAGGTAAAATAAATATTACTATTGATGATGAAGATAACTCTTTAACCATTGCAGATAATGGTATTGGTATGAATGAAGAGGATTTAATAAATAACCTTGGTACTATTGCTAAGTCTGGGACTAAGTCGTTTGTAGAATCCTTAACAGGTGATGCAAAGAAAGACTCAAACCTTATTGGTCAGTTTGGGGTTGGGTTCTACTCTGTATTTATGGTTTCAAATCAGGTAGATGTTATTACTAAAAAAGCAGGTGAAGAACAAGCTTATAAATTTAGTACTGATGGAACAGGTGAGTTTGAGATTGTACCAGTAACAAAAGAGTCTCATGGAACAGTTATCTACATTAAACTAAAAGATGAAGAGAAAGAGTTCCTCTCTAAGTGGAGAGTTGAAGAGGTAGTTAAGAAGTACTCTAACCATATTGCCTACCCTATCTTCTTAAACTATTGGGAAGAGGAGACAACAGGTGAAGGTGATGAAAAAGAGACTAAACGTGTTAAAAAGTCTGAACAGATAAATGCAGCAACAGCACTTTGGACACTTCCAAAAGCACAGCTTAAAAAAGAGGACTACATAGAGTTCTATAAAACTTTAGCACATGGTGATGATGAGCCTTTAACCTACTTACATAACAAAGTAGAGGGTGCAACGGAGTATACAACACTCTTTTACATTCCTAAAAAAGCACCAATGGATATGTATAGAGCTGACTATCAGTCTCACATCAAACTCTATGTAAAAAGAGTCTTTATTACCGATGATGATAAAGAGTTACTACCAACATATTTACGTTTTGTGCATGGAATTATTGATTCAGAGGATTTACCACTAAATGTTAGTCGTGAGATTCTTCAAGAGAACAGAATCTTAGCAAACATTAAACAGACCTCAACTAAAAAGATACTTCAAGCAATCAAGAAGTTAAAAGGTGAAGATGCTGAAACATTTACCAAAGAGTACAACAAAGTTATTAAAGAGGGAATCTTCCAAGACTACACTAACAAAGAGTTACTTTTAGATATTGTACGTTATAAATCTTCTAGCCAAGAGGGTATGGTAAGCTTTGAAGATTATATAAGTCGTGCAGATTCAGAGAAGAAAGAGATTTACTACATTATTGGTGACGATGAAAAAGTTCTTAGAAACTCTCCACTACTAGAGGCGTACAAAAAAGCAAATATTGAAGTGCTTATTATGGACGACAAAGAGATAGATACTATTGTAACTCCATCTATTGGTCAATACAAAGAGTGGACTCTTAAAGATATTACTACTATAGATGCTCCTGACTCTAAAACAGAGGAAGAGAAAGAGGAGATTTCTAAAGAGTTTAAGAGCTTAACAGAGAAAATAAAAGAGGTACTAGGCGAAGATGTAAAAGAGGTTAAAACTACTACACGTCTAACTACAAGTCCATCATGTGTAGTTAAAGATGCAAGTGACCCAATGGCTGGAATGGCTGCGATGTTTGCACAGATGGGACAAGAAGTTCCTGAAACTCCTTTAATCTTAGAGGTTAACCCAGAGCATGAGATGATTAAAAAGATGAACAAGTTAGATAATGACTCTATGTTCAATGATTTATCTTGGATTTTACTAGATTCTGCTAAACTTTCAGAAGGTTTAGAGCCTAAAGATAAGTCTGCATTTGCATCGCGTGTAGCTAAAGTTGCAACCGAAGCATTGTAGTTGATTTAACAAGGAATATAGATGAATAGACACATAAAAAAGATTTCAAGTTATGCAGTAATAGGTAGTATGAGTGCTTTTCTTATTACCTCTTTGACTGGTTGTGGAGGTTCAGATGAACAAGCCTCTCAACCAGCAGAGAAACCAACCATTAAAAAAGAGGGTGCAACTGTTACTATTGAAGAGAAACCACCTGGAACATATAAAATTATAGATGAAGTACCAAGTGCAACAACAAGAGTAATTCTTAGAGATGCTAATGGAACAGAGAGAATTCTCTCACAAGCTGAAATAGATAAGCTAGTTAAAGAGGAGGAGGCTAAGGTTGAGGCAGGAACATCTAAGTTAACTCAACCACCTGAAGAGGTAGCAAAAGAGGGTGGAATGGGTCTAGCTGGGACACTTATGGCTTCTATGGCAGCAGGAATGGTTGGTTCATATCTTATGAATAAACTAATGAACAACCAAAACTATCAACAAAATAGAAGAATGACCTATAAGTCACCTCAAGTCTACTCACGCTCTCAAAGCTCATTTAAAAAAGCTAGAGCAGGAGGTGGATTTGGTTCAACTAAAAAGAGTACAACTTCAGCTCCTAGAAAAACAGGATTTTTCTCTAGTAAAAAGAAAAGCTCCTCTTCACGTTCTGTATTTGGTGGTTAATAATGAAATTAGAACCTATTAAAGTACCAGATAAAGAGTATCTGGAGAGTATAGGCTTTTACTGGCATACAGATGAGGACAAAAGCTCTTATATTGCCGATGAGTTGGTTGTTCTTAACTCTGATGAGGCAGATGCTTACTATGAAGCAGCTAATGAGCTTTATGATATGTTTGTAGAGGCAGGTGAGTATGTTATTGAGAATGAGCTTTTTCATGAGATTGGTATTCCATTTAATTTAATTGATGCTATTAAGATGTCATGGGAGAATGATGTCCATTGGCACTTGTATGGTCGTTTTGACCTTGCAGGTGGGTTAGATGGTAAGCCAATTAAGCTCATAGAGTTCAATGCCGATACCCCAACAGCTCTTTTTGAGACAGCTATTTTACAGTGGGCGATGCTTAAAAAGAATGGTATGGAGGAGTCACATCAGTTTAACAATCTTTATGAAGCTTTGGTTGACAACTTTAAGCGTTTAGTTACATTAGAGGAAGATGTCTCTTCCTTTGATGAACTATATGATGGGTGGAAGATACTCTTCTCTTCTGTTAAAGGAAATATTGAAGAGGAGAATACAGTAAGACTTCTTCAAAGTATTGCCAATGAAGCAGGGTTTATAACCGAGTTTGCTTATGTTGATGAGGTTGAGTTCTCTGATGAAGAGGGAATCTTCTATAGAGATGAGAACTATGAGTATTGGTTTAAGCTTATTCCTTGGGAAGATATTGCCATTGAAGAGAGTGAGTTAGCCATGACATTAACTCATATTATGGAGAATCAAAAAGCTATTATTTTGAATCCTGCTTATACTCTGATGTTCCAATCAAAAGCGTTTATGAAGATTTTATGGGATTTATATCCAAATCACCCACTTCTACTTGAGACAAGCTTCGACCCACTAGTTGGGAAAGCACAAGTAGAGAAGCGAATCTTTGGACGAGAGGGTGCAAACACTGTTATTGTCGATAAAGATGAAAACATCTTAGCCGAGACTGATGGTGAGTATGAAGAGTTTGGTGTAATCTATCAAGAGTATGTCGAGCTTCCAAAAAATGATAAAGGTGAGTACTACCAAGCAGGAGTCTTCTATGCTTATGAAGCATGTGGACTTGGCTTTAGAAAGGGTGGATTAATCTTAGATAACTACTCTAAATTTGTGGGTCACCGTGTGGTGGTTGAGCAGATTTAATATAAACTTAATAGCAGGTATTTATTTTAAATCCTGCTTTTTTAAATTTAAAATCTAAAAGATAAAATTTATTATAAATCAACATATAATATGCTATTTTACCGAAAAAATTAAAAGTGAATAGCATTGAAAAATTTATTGTTTATTATAGGATTACTAGCTACTTTTGTACTATCTCTCTATTGTATTGATTTTCATACAGAACCAATTTTACAGAAATTAAATTATCAACTAGCCATAACTGTTGTTGTTGGTGAAATAGTAGGATTTTTAGCCATTGCATGGATATTAGGTTTTTTTGTTGCATGGAGTATTTTCAGACCAATTCAGTTAGAGTATAAGAGTAGTATGGAAGATAAGGAAGAGAGTATAAATTATTTAAATACTATTATTAAAAATCAAGAAAAAGAGATAACTAAACTTACTAGAGATGTCCAAAGATTAACTAATCCAAACCCACAGCATACTACTAAAAAGTTTTTAGATACTCAAAAAAAGAAGCAAAAGAGTAACAATAAGAAACCACAAATAAAAAAACTTGCTAAAAGTGAAAATAGAATTTTAAAAGAGATAGAAGCAACTTTAGAGAAGATTAATTAATAACCACTACAGCAATAGCAAATCCACCATCATGAGCTATAGATAGTGAAGAGTTTTTAATGTTATGGTATTTTTGAGCTTTATTGCTTAACTTAAAATGAGGGGCATTTTTTTTATCTTTGTATAGAATAATATCATGAAATCCAAGTTCTGCTCCTATGCCACAACCAAGGGCTTTTGCTACAGCCTCTTTTGCTGCCCAATACCCTGCAATACTCTCAACTCTCTTGCTTATCTTCTGCTCATCTTTAGTGAGAAATTTATTAAGGAATTTATCTCCAAATTTATTGATTGAGCTTTCTATTCTACTGACTACAGTAATATCTGTTCCTATTTTCATAAAGCTATTTTAGCATAATATTTAGATAAAATAGAACTAAAAAATTAAAGATTTATATGGAAGCACTATTCTCATCTATTGGTAGACCAGTTATTATTTTTATGAAAAAGATGGAAGCCTTTGGTACTTACATCCTTTTTCAAATACATCTTTTACCTTTGGCACTCAAACGACCATGGCGTATTAAGCAGATTTTTGAACAGATAGAGGTTGTTGGAGTTGGTACTTTTGGAGTTATCTTTTTAACAGCACTCTTTTTAGGACTAATTGAAGCAGTTCAACTCTATCAAGGTTTCTCAAAATTTGGTGCTGAGGGGTTTATGGGTTATACTATCTTTATCTCTATTAGTAGAGAGTTAGCTCCTCTTTTAGTCGGACTTATGGTAACAGCACAAGCTATCTCTTCTATGGCAGCAGAGCTAGGAACAATGAGAGTAACAGAGCAGATAGATGCTATTGAGACTTTGGCAGTTGACTCAAAGAAGTATCTATTAATTCCTAGAATTATAGCAACAACTATTGCCGTACCTTTTTTAGTTATTGCTTTTGATTTTATTTCAAACTTTTCTGCATTTCTTATGGCATGGTTAGCTTTAGATTTAAATCCTGTGGTTTATGAAGATAGTATTAAACAGCTTTTGCACTTTTCAGATATTGGAACAGGGCTTATAAAGGGTTTCTTTTATGGTTATCTTATAGGAACTATAGGCTCTTATGTTGGGTATAAGACTAGTGGAGGTGCTAAAGGAGTTGGAGTCTCTACTACTAAAGCAGTTGTTTTATCTTCTGTGACTATTTTTATTGCAGATTTATTTATTTCTATTATATTTTTAGCTATGGATTGGTAAATAATATAGATTATTATGAAAATTTATTTATAAATATTAATTTTTTATTTAAAAATAGATTTTAATTTTAAGTATTAAACAAGTTTTAAGATTTTCTCTGTTAGTATGAATTTATTACTCTACTAAAAGGACCATATATGATACATGCTAAATTATCTCTAATTACCATATTTACATGGTCAAGTTTTGTTATGGCTGGTGGAGACCTTATTCCTGTTGTTCCTTATGAAGTGGAAGATGTGGAAGCCTCTAAAGCTGTTGAGGTGACTACTCCTCCAACTTCTAAAAATATTACCTCTGTATCTCTTTCAGATGTAGATGAATCTCCTTTTTATGTTGGATTTGGTATTACATCTGCACAGTATAAAACGACTTGTAACTGTAGTGGAATCAATAGTATAACAGATAAAACTTTAGGTGCTGTAGTGAAAATTGGTTATGACTTTAACAAGTATTTAGGAATGGAAGCTAGAGGTTTTGTTACGCCAGTTAAATCTGATGGTAGTGAGATTCAGCATTATGGTTCTTTTATTAAACCTATCTATTCTGTAGCTGATAGAGTTAATGCTTATGGTTTATGTGGTCTTGCTAAAACTAAAACGAAAGGTTCTCTTAAAAATGTAAATGTTTCAGGTTTAGCTTTTGGTGCAGGAGTAGAGTATGCTATTTCTAGAGAGTCCGAAAAAGAAGTAGAGCATAAAAAAGGTTTCGGTGTATTTGCTGATTATGAAAGACTCTATTATAAAAAAAATTCAGTAGACTTAGATACTTTAAGTGTGGGTGTTACTTACGGTTTCTAGTGTAAAGATTTTTTTGTTTAAAATTTACTCCAATAAATATATTTCTCTCTTATAATAAAACTGTTTTTGATTAAATTTAAAAAAATGGTAGTAAGAGGGGGACTCGAACCCCCGACCTCCGGCTTATGAGACCAGCGCTCTAACCGGCTGAGCTACCTTACCACACGTTTGTTTTGAAGTGGCGAAATTTTAGCAAAAAAACATTTATAAGTCAAGTCTTTTTTTACTTTTAGCTATAATTCTTAAAAAAAATTAAAAGCTTAGTCATTACGACTAAAGTTTATTATTTTTTTTTACTAAACCTATTGACTTTTTTCAAAAAAAATATTACTATTCCAAAAAATTTAAATATAAGGAGAACCAAATGTCATTTAAGCCATTAGGTAACCGTGTTCTTATTGAAAGAGAAGAACAAACAAATCAAACAGCATCTGGTCTTTATATTCCAGATTCAGCAAAAGAGAAACCACTAAATGGTAAGGTAATTGCTGTAGGAAAAGATGCTATTGAAGCTGGTATTAGTGAAGGTGATACTGTTGTTTTCCAAAAGTATGGTGGGTCAGAGATTACCATAGAGGGAAAAGAGTATCTTATAATGAGTTCAGATGATATATTGGGTGTCTTGAGCTAACTATAAAAATATAATTTATTAAAATAGGAAAAAAGAATTAAAGGATAATTATGGCAAAAGATATACATTTTTCAGACAGTGCAAGAACTTCACTCTTTACAGGTGTTACAAAACTAGCAGATGCAGTTAAAGTAACTATGGGTCCTCGTGGACGTAATGTGCTTATTCAAAAATCTTACGGAGCACCACACATCACAAAAGATGGTGTAACTGTTGCTCGTGAGATTGAGCTTGAAGATACAGTAGAAAATATGGGTGTACAAGTTGTAAAAGAGGCAGCGGCCAATACAGCAGATGAAGCTGGAGATGGTACAACAACTGCAACAGTTTTGGCACACTCTATCTTTAAAGAGGGGCTTAGAAATATTACAGCTGGGGCTAACCCTATTGAGGTAAAACGTGGAATGGACAAAGCGACCTCTGCTATTGTTGAAGAGTTAAAAGCTATGAGCCAAGAGGTTCAAGATAAAGAGAAAATAGCACAGGTTGCAACCATCTCTGCAAACTCAGATGAGACTATTGGTAATCTTATTGCAGATGCAATGGAGAAAGTAGGAAAAGATGGTGTTATTACTGTTGAAGAGGCAAAAGGTATAGAAGATGAACTAGAAGTAGTTGAAGGAATGCAGTTTGACCGTGGTTATCTCTCTCCTTACTTTGTAACAAATACAGAGAAGATGACTTGTGAGATTGATAACCCACTCATTTTACTAACTGACGGCAAAATTACCTCATTAAAAGACCTAATTCCTGTACTAGAGCAGATTCAAAAGACAGGAAGACCACTTTTGATTATTGCTGATGATGTTGAAGGTGAGGCTCTTTCAACTTTAGTACTTAACAAATTAAAAGGTGTATTAAACATTACAGCTGTTAAAGCTCCAGGGTTTGGTGACCGTAAAAAAGCAATGTTACAAGATATTGCTATCTTAACAGGTGGAACACTTATTACTGATGAGCTTGGATTAACTCTTGAAAAGGTAACACTAGAAGAGCTTGGACAGTGTGGTAGAGTGGTTATTGACAAAGACAACACAGTTATTGTTGATGGAAAAGGCTCTAAAGAGGCTGTAGAGGCACGTGTAGCAGAGATTAAAGTACAAATGGAAAACACTACGAGCGAGTATGACAAAGAGAAACTTCAAGAGCGTCTAGCTAAACTTGCAGGTGGTGTAGCTGTTATTAAAGTTGGTGCTGCTACAGAGACAGAGATGAAAGAGAAAAAAGACCGTGTTGACGATGCACTTTCTGCTACCAAAGCTGCTGTAGATGAAGGAATTGTAATTGGTGGTGGTGCTGCACTTATTAAAGCTGCTGCAAAAGTAGAGCTTGACTTAAGTGATGACCAACTTATTGGTGCAGAGATTATCTTAAGAGCTGTTCAAGCACCTATGAAGCAGATTGCAACTAATGCAGGATACGATGCAGGTGTTGTTGTAAACAAAGTAATGGAGACAGCAGATGAATCATTAGGATTTAACGCTGCAACTGGTGAGTATGTAGATATGCTTGAAGTAGGAATCATTGACCCACTTAAAGTGACTCGTGTTGCTCTTATTAATGCAACTTCTGTATCATCTCTTCTTCTTACAACTGAAGCGACTATTTCAGATGTAAAAGAGAAAAACCTAGACATACCATCTCCTGCAATGCCAGATATGGGTGGTATGGGTGGAATGATGTAACTCTCTCTTCTAATACCATATATATTTCTCCTATTAGCCCCTAATTTTAGGGGCATATTTTCTTTTTCCTTATTAATATTCCATATTTTCATATATTTATAAAATATAAATTTAAGATTGTTTTAATAATTTAAATAATATACTTAAGAAAAAATAAATAATATGATTTAATTTTTAGGAATATATTATGACAAATACTCAAAAAAATATATTAACTATATTTACTTTTCTTCCTTTACTCATTTTTTCAAATGGATGTGCTTCTAAAAATGCCGATGGAACTTATAACTCTGCTTATAGTTATCACCCTTATAATAGACATAGAAACTTAGGAGAATATATCTCTAATAATCATCGTTATCAAACTCAACGTTTTAATAGCTATGGTTCAACACCTATCGGAGAGTCTATTGAACGTGTTGCAAAATCTCTGTTGGGTAGAGATTATCAGTATGGAGCAACTGGTCCATATCAATATGATTGTTCAGGTTTTACAAAGTATGTCTTTTCTAAAAATGGTATTACTCTACCTCGTACCTCTAAAGACCAAGCAAAAGTAGGACAATATATTCGTGCTAATGAATTACAAAAAGGAGATTTAATCTTTTTTGACTCTAAGAAATCATCAGAGGTATCTCATGTTGGTATCTATTTGAGTAGAGGTAACTTTATTCATGCTAGTTCATCAAAAGACCAAGTGACTATTAGTAATTTAAACTCAAACTACTATAGTAAACATTTTAAGTGGGGAAGAAGAGTAATAAATATGGATTATGCTAGAAATTAAGCAAGTTATTTAACTTGCTTTATGATAGTCTGCTCCGATTGCTTCAGAAATATTTTTATAACCATCTGCTTTTAGTAATTCAATTAATCCCTCATTTATCTCTTTTATCATCTTTGGCCCATTGTAAATTAGCATAGAGAAGACCTGAATTAGTGAAGCTCCTGCCTTTATTCGTCGGTAGGCATCTTCGGCTGTCTCTATTCCCCCTACAGAGATGAGCAGAGTCTTTCCATATAGTTCTTTTCCAATAGCCTGAAAGAGTCTGAATGATTTTTCACGAACTAAAGCTCCAGAGATTCCTCCAAAATCTTTTGCATTTGGTGTAACAGAGTAGTCAATGGTTGTATTTGTAGCTATGATTCCTGAAGCTCCTGCATCGACAGCTGTTGTACAAAGTGCAATAGCATCATCAGGAGTCATATCAGGTGCAATTTTAAGTAAAATAGGTTTAGAGGTAATCTCTTTTGCCATTGTAAAGAGGTCTATGATAAACTTTTCATTTTGAAGGTCACGAAGCCCTGGTGTGTTTGGTGAAGAGATATTAATAACTATATATGTACCATAATCTTTAAATGTCTCTAGTAGTATACGGTAGTCATTAAGTGCTTCTTCTTCTGGTGTAATTTTATTTTTACCAATATTTATGCCAATAGGGTAGTCAAAGTTTTTCACCTTATTTAGTTGAGTTAACATATACTCTGCTCCACGATTGTTAAATCCCATAGCATTTTGAATAGAACGCTCCTCTTTGAGCCTAAATAGTCTTGGGCGTGGGTTTCCTATTTGTGGTTTAGGGGTCACTGTTCCTATCTCTGTAAATCCAAAGCCAAGTGATGGCATAGCCTTAATGTATTCTCCATTTTTATCAAAACCAGCTCCTAAACCAACAGGGTTTTTAAAAGTTGTTCCAAAAAACTCTTGGTGCAACATTGGGTCGTTGACAAAGTAGTGATTTTTTGGAATTTGAAATAATAAAGGGGCATAAGGAGCTGTCTTGAGGGCTAGACCTGTAATGCTATGAGCTGTTTCAGGATTTAGCTGAAAGAGAATGCTTTTGATTGTTTGATATGAAAAAAGTGACATTAAAATACTCCAATAAAAAATTGGAGTATTATACTTTTTTTCTAGTAAAAGTAGTGCATAGAGAGATTAATATTGTTAATCTCATCAATATTTTGAAGTTGTAGCCTTGCATTATCTAATCCTCTCCAAAATCTTACTAACCCCCAAAAAGAGAAACAAAGAAACAGCCGAAACCAAAATAATAGAAGCACCAGAAGCAATCTCATACTCATACGAAAACCAAAGCCCAACAAGGGTAAAAATAGATGAGAAGATACCAGAGAGTATCATCATAACATAGAGAG
>JALWMP010000128.1 GCA_026996165.1 Campylobacteraceae bacterium | reverse complement strand
CCATCTCTGAAAAAAAATCTTTATAAGTCTCAACCAAATCAAGGCGATTGTCTTTATACGGTTTGGTTAAAATCTCTCCAAGTGTCAATGTAGAGGTAATGATTTCATATCCATTTTCTTCTAAAAATTGTAATAGATTATGGACTTTGTTCAGATGTAACTCATTCTCTTCAATAAGATAGATAAACAGATTGGTATCTAAAAATGCTTTTTTACCACTCATTTCTTAGCTCTTTTATATATGTATCAGAGTCTATACCTTGATATAACTCCTTACCGACACCTTGTAAGTTTTTCATTTTAGCAATAGAATCTCTTTGATAAATCTCATCTCGTGAAGCAATATCTTTATAGCCTTGTACCTCTATAGGATTTAAAAATCCTTTTGGTAACTCTTTTTTCGTTTGAACTTCTTGTTTGATATTAAGCAAGTTTTTTGGAAGATTTTCAAGAAAAAACATAATATGAGAATAGATTGAACTATTTATTTCAAGGGTTACTTTATACATAATTAAAACTCCTTCTTTTTTGTCTTAGTATATCAAAAAAGGTTTAAACCTTATCTTCATTCACTAACAGCTACAACTTTAAGAGGAGCAAGTTATTTTATCTGAAAAAATTATATTTTTAATTGAGTGTTTGCTTTGGTATCTAACGGTTGAGTAGAGTGAATAAATGCCCGAGAGGGCATTTATTCACTCCTATGTTTTGTTAGATGCCTTACTTCATTTCAAATAACCCTTGTACCACTCCAAAGACCACCCCTTAAGCTCACACAAATTATATAACTCATTTTCATCATTGATATTATACCTCGTAATCTCTTCATGAGTTTTTTTGTTGACTATCAAACCATTTTCAATTAAACTAGCAAATTGTGGAAATAGACTAACCGAACGAATATGAGAAAACTCACAACTCTGATACTCTAAAATCTCCCCTGTTAGCTCATCATATTCAAGAGCAAATGTTTTGATTCTTTTTTGCTTAAGAGAGCCAATAGTTCTGTTGAGATGTTCATAAAATGCTGTTCTAAGCAGACAACCTCTATCACTATCTCTTATGGCTCGATAGAAAAGTTCTGAAAATCGTATATAGTTTTCTCGTCTAAAACTTCTAGCATTTTGGAGTATTTCATCTAAAATTTTATATATCTCACTTCCTCTAATATACAAAATATCTCCATCTCGATATTTATTATTATCAGAGATTCCACCAATTATATATTTTGCATTCTCTTTGCTAGTTCGCAATAGTACATGTATCTTGTCCGATATAATCCACACTCTACCAAACTCATCAAAAACAGCACACTCTTCCCATGCGTTTGATATTGAGTTTTTGGTAACTTCATTTAAAGGGATTAAGCTATTGTCGATAGGTATTTCAAATTTACCTGAAACAGTTTCAAAATTATAGAGTACAATATCACTATTCATCAACGAATCATCTCATCATAAATTTCCATCATCTTATCCCATGCCTCTTTGGCTTTTGGGTGGGTACATATATCTGAATGTATTTTAGTTGCTATATTTTTTTTCCATCTATTTGCTAACTCTTTGTCTTTATAATGTAAAGAGCTAATACCCAATATATTTTGTCGATTCTTACCATCTAATTCAGTAAGTGCAAAAATATATTTATCTGTTTCTGAAGAGAAGTAAGAGTCTGTTGGTTTTGTAGTAACAGTTTTTATCTCTTTTATACTAACTTTATTTTTTGGTAAAAGGTTTAATAGTTGCTCCATAAAAGACATTACTTTATCAAAAATGTCACTGCTTATATTTAGTTGTATGGTCTGTTGCATTTTTTACTCCTTTTCTTTTATTTTAACATATCTTTTAAATTTAATTTTTATCAATAAAATGTTTAAAATCTTTTATAATACGAGTTATTAATTCTTCATCAATATCTATATCTTCTATAACATACCATGCAAATTTAGAAATAAAATCATAATTATATTGCTTCCCTTCTTTATCCTCTTTTTCTAATACTGTCTTATTTATCTTACACTTTTCAAAACTTTCTCTTAGTTTTTTATTTTTTGAAACAATCACAAAACCTAAGCCTTTTTTTTCATTATAAGTTAACCTTAATAATAACTCAGTATGCTGAAATTTTATAAAATAATTATGGGTATCACCATTTATTTTAATTATTACTTCAGATATATTATTATCTTCTTTATTTTTTTCAATACTTTCTAATATCAATTTAGAATTATTAGGTTTATAATTAAATAATATCTCTAAAGCTTCTTTATATCTTGGTTCATTCCATACTTTTTCACACAATTCTCTTATATTTTTATCATTCACTATTTTTTTCCTTTTTAATAAATCAACATAACTTTCAAGTATTATTTTTGTTTTTACAGATAAGTCTTGACTATTTTTTATTATTTTCTCTATTGTATCTGTTATCATTTGATGATTTGCAATCATCCAATTTTTTATAGATGGTTGTTTTAAGTCTATTGTTAAGAATATATAAAATTTGTTATATTCTTTTGGATATTTTGAATTTATTTTATCTACATATTTTTTTAATTGTCCACCATCTATTCCATCTTTTCTTTCACTAGCAAAAATTTTATTTTCAATAATTATTAGAACTTTGTTTTTTTCATCAACTATTAGTAAATCAATATTATCTTTTTCTCTATAGATATTTAAATCTTGTTTATGCAATAAATAAATATAGAAGCGTAAAGTATGCTAAATCAAAAAAAGGAGAATAAAATGTTTTTAAATATAGCATATATTACAAAAGTAAACTTGGCTTCACTAAATGGAGCAGAGGGAACAGGTGGAAATGTAACAGTTATGAAAAAGGTTTCAAATGGAAAAGGAGATGAGTTTGCTTA
>JALWMP010000127.1 GCA_026996165.1 Campylobacteraceae bacterium | reverse complement strand
TTATCTTCTCTGCTTCTAATTGCAGTTTGGCATTTTGGCTGTCTATAATTTGATGTTTTTGAAAATTATAAAAGATATAGCTACTTAATACAAATAGTACCAAAGTTGAACTAAGATAAATAGCTAAAAAACGAACTAAAGAGCGTTTTTCACTACTTAACATACTTGAAACATCTTTATACTATTAACCATAAACTCCACGACATAAAAATAAGTATCTATAAATTTATTTATTAGAGAGAAACGTATTCCTAATATTTTTAATACGGTTTTAGCTTTCATAGCTATAATTATATTTAACTTATTCTTTTATATTGTTTTTGTGTCTATATGTTATACTCCAAATCTTTATTTACATAAGTGTTTTATCTAAATTTTAAAAAATAGTTCATACGTAAAACTCTTTAAAATTGGAGACTCTAGTCCCAAATATTGAGATTCTAAAGCCATTGATTCTTAGTTTTACAAGATAAGATAATATAGAAGAAGTAAAAAAAGACGCAAATATAGGACTTCAGTTAATTTTTTTATTAAAATCGTGTTGAAATTAGTCACGTTTTAACTATACTATGTATACTTCACTAAAAAATATTCAGGAGTAGTGATGCGTTTCTTACTGTTTTCTATGTTGTTCTTTTCACTCTATATTCATGGTGAGACTTTAAAAATTGGAATTAAACCCTCTGAACCATGGGTAATGTACGATAAGAATAGTTCTATTGAAAATCGTAAGCCTATTGGTTTTAGTATTGACCTTTGGAATAAAATTGCTGAGGAGTTACATGTTAAGACAAAATGGGTCTATTATGATACAACTTCTGAGCTAATTGATGCAGCTAAAGCTAAAGAGATTGATGCTGCTATTTCTGCTATTACTATTACTTCTGCTCGTGAGAAAGAGATAGATTTTTCTACCTCTATGTATGAGTTAGGTTTGCAAGTAATGGTAGATGCTTCTAAGTCTACAGTTTCAGTATTGGAGCTTATGGGTAAAGAGTTAAAGAAGATGATGAATTTTAAAACTATATTAATATTTTTTCTTTTTCTTATTATTACTATTCATCTTCGTTGGTTTGTTGATAAAAGAGATAAAAACTCTACACTATTTTCAAAGCAGTATAATTCAGGAATTATTGATGCCTTTTGGTGGGGGATAACTATGCTTATTACATGGGAAACTCCTCCTAGTAAAGGCTTAGCTAGAGTGATTGATTTGATGTGGCATATTGTAGGAATTTTAGCTGTAAGTATCTTGACAGCTATTGTTACTTCAGCTTTAACAGCACAAGCTATTGGAGGTTCTATTCGTTCTGAAAAAGATTTAGCAGGTAAATTTGTGGCAGCTGTAGCAACTGATGCTCCACGAAAATATATTGAAAAAATTGGGGCAAATGTTATTCCTGTTAAGAGTGTAGCAGAGGGGATAGATTTAGTACGTAGAGGAAAAGCAGAAGCATTAGTTCATGATGGACCAAGACTTGTCTATCTTGCTAATAAAATTAATAAACAAGCTAAAAAGAAAGTGCTTCTTGTACTACCTTTTACCTTTAATCCTCAAAACTATGGAATAGTATTTCCAACAGGTAGCCCTTTAAAAGAGCAGGTAGATAGAATCTTATTAAAGTTAAGAGAGTCAAATGGTTTAGAGAAGAGTTTTCATCAGCAACTACAGGATAAGTGGTTAAAAAAACAATAATTTAAAGCTTTTAACATAAAGCTTTAAATTTTTTTAAACATTTTATATGTTTTTATGTAAAAATTTATTTTCCTTAATATATAATAATAACAAATAATATATTAAGGAAGTATTTATGAAATTTCTAACTCTATTACTAATATCAGGTATAAGTAGTTCTCTTATTGCTAGTAATTCTCTTATTGAAGATGCAAAAAAAGCAGGTTTAAAACCTATACCAAAAGATAAAAAAGAGCTGAATAAGCTAATTGATCCTAAAGGTGTTATTACACCTCAAAGAGTAGAGTTAGGTAAAAAACTTTACTTTGACCCTCGTGTATCTAAAAGTGGGTTAATTAGTTGTAACTGGTGTCATAATTTAGGATTAGGAGGAGTAGATGGTGTCCCAAAAGCTATTGGACATAAATGGTCTCCAAATCCACACTATCTTAACTCTCCAACAGTTTATAATGCTGTATTTTTTGAAAAGCAGTTTTGGAATGGACGAAGCAATAGCTTAGAAGACCAAGCTCAAGGACCTATTCAAGCAGGAGTTGAGATGGCAATGGACCATAAGTTGTTGGCAAAACGAATTAAATCAATACCTGCTTATGTTGATGAGTTTAAAAAGGCTTATGGTAAAAATGTAAAAATAGATTTAAAAAGTATTGCAAATGCAATAGCTACATTTGAGAGAACATTGGTAACCCCATCTCGATATGATGATTTTTTAAATGGAGATGAAAAAGCATTAACAAAACAAGAACAAAAAGGTTTAAAGACATTTATTGACAAAGGGTGTGTAACTTGTCATAAAGGTATTGCATTAGGTGGAAGTATGAGACCATTTGAGCTTAGTTCAAAATATAAGTTTAGAGATGTTGGAGATTTTGTTTCAAATAATAAAATGGTAAAAGTACCAACGCTTAGAAATATTACTGAGACAGCTCCATATTTTCATAATGGTCAAATGTGGAATTTACGAGATGTTATTAAAGAGATGGGGAAAGTTCAAGTTGGTTATAAAGTTAAAGAAGAACAAAATAGTAACAAGTTAGACATAAAGATTATGCCAATCTCATTGACAGAAAAAGATGTTGATAATATTTTAGCATTTTTTAAATCTTTAAAAGGTAGAAAGCCTACCATAATTTATCCTCAACTTCCTGAGAGTAGTGTAGATACACCTAAACCTATTACAGATAGTAAATAGTTGAATT
>JALWMP010000126.1 GCA_026996165.1 Campylobacteraceae bacterium | reverse complement strand
CAGAAGATAGTTATCTAAAATATCTCTTTTTAGGGATAGGTTTTTTACTTGGTGTAGGTAGTATGCTTTTAGTCAATATGTTTAAAAATAGTAAAGAGGCTAAAAAAGAGACAGATATGGTTAAAGCTATAAGAAGAGCTAAAAATGACCAAGAGCTATTTAATCTGTTATTGCCTTATAGTAAAAAAGATAAACGAATATCTAAAGCACTTAATTTGCTTGAAGAGAATCTTTATAAAGGTGGAAGCAACAAGATAGACAAAGAGGAGTTGATGGAGGTTTTTGAGGAGGAGTAATACAACTCCTTTTCATTTTCCGTCGAACTCAGGTTATTAGTCTAAAATAACTCTCAAAAGCAAAAAAGAGAATAAGTTGATGTATAAGATAGATTAGTAATGAGTGTTGCCCCATAAATTTTAAAACTCTATTTACTAGAGAACTGTTATTAAAAATTTTTTGATTAAAAACTTTTTGATGTAAATCATAGTAAGCAATAACAGTTCCTAGAAGAACCACTCCAAACCATGGAAAGATAGATATGACATCTTGAGTGTGAACAGGAGGAAGATGTAAAATAGGTTGTAAAAGATTAAAAATAGGGTGAACAGTTAAAGTCTCTGTTGCAGAGCCAATAAAAATTAAAATTGCAAATAGAAGAGCTATTTTAGGATAGTTTAAAAAAGGTAGAGCTACTATAGAAGCAAGTAGAATAAAGTGTAAAATTCCAAAATATATCCATGAGTTAGGAAAGACTATATATGTAGCTATAGTAACAGATATACTAGCTAAACTTAAAAGAAAAATTCTCTTTTTTAATTTTCTCCATAAAATTGATTTTCTATGTACTAAAGAGAGACTAATTCCCATAGATAGTAGAAACATACTTATAATTGTATAGCGAAATGGTAGGAAAAAACTTGAGCTATTTAGGTCAATTTTCATAACCTGAAAATAGCTTAAGTCATAGTTGAAATGGTAAATTATCATTAATAGTAATGCCCAACCTCGAAATATATCAAGTCCTTTAACTCTACTCTTTTTCATCAACTCCCCTTATATAATATAAATTATGTAAAAATATAGTGAATTGTTAATATACAATACTAATTATTTAAATTTAATTAAATTTTAGATATACTGATTATCTATATTGTGAGTCATTGGAGGGAAAACGATGAAACAAGATAGTATATTGAACTTAAATAAGATTATTTATAGTCTACTTATTGTAATAGGTATTGAACTTAGTCTTTTTATATTTGATTTTATGGTTAGTAGAGGTATTGTTAAATCCAAAATTTTAAAGAAATCATTAGCAACCATTCATCTAAAAAAAGTTGAAAAAGATACTTTCGTCGCACTCTCTCCTCCTAATAGAACTCAACAATATATTGAACCAAAAATAGAAAAAGTTAAAACTCCTTCGTTTATTAAAATCTCCCCTAAAAATTATAATGATGTAGTTAAGATAGAGTCTCCTTTAGTTAAACCAATACTATATACCAAAAGTGTTAATCTTGATAATGTTAGTATTGCTCAAAAAAAGAGAACATTTATTGATATGATGCTTCCCTCTATACTTATTGCTAAACATAATTTAGTAGAAGATAAACAACATCTTTTAGCACTACTCAAAAAAGATAATTTAACTAAATCAGATAGATTATGGTTAACAAAAAAAAGACATCTTTTTAAAGCTAAAAGTAATGATGAATTATATGAAAAGATGGAGATACACCCTACAAGTATTATTATTGCACAGGCAATTATAGAGAGTGGTTGGGGAACTTCAAAATTTTTTAAAAAAGCTAATAATGTTTTTGGTGTTTGGTCTTTTAATAGTAATGATAAACGTATGGCTGCTTCTGAAAAAAGGGGTAAAAAAACAGTTTATCTTAAAAAATATGATTCTGTAGAAGAGTCTATTGCCGATTATTTATTAACACTATCAACTAAAGATGCCTATAAAGAGTTTAGAGAGAAGAGACTGGAGACTCAAAATCCACTTGAGTTAATTAAATATTTAGGAAATTATTCAGAGTTAAGAGATGAGTATATTGAAAATTTAAAAAATACTATTCAAAAAAATAAGCTTCTTGCTTATGACTCTTACCAGTTAGATATACCTATTTTAAATCATAATACACCATAAATAAAGTGAAAAATAAGATATAATAATAGAAACTAAAGAGTCAAAATATGTCATTCGCAACACTAGGTCTTTGTCCTGAAATTTTAAAAGCATTAAAAGATAGAGGTTATAATTCAGCAACTCCCATTCAAAAAGTACTAATACCTACTATATTACAAGGTTATGATATTATAGCTGGTGCTCAAACTGGTACTGGAAAAACAGCAGGTTTTACTTTACCTATTTTGCAAGAACTCTCTAAAGATATATATAAAAGGAGACATCCTTTAAAAGCTGTTATTATAGTTCCTACACGAGAACTAGCAAGACAAGTTCATGAGAGTGTTGAAAGTTATGGAAAGTATTTATCTTTAAAATCTGTAGTACTATATGGTGGTTCAAATATGACCTCTCAAGCTAATAGGTTAAAAAATGGAGTAGATATTATTGTAGCTACCTCTGGGAGGCTCTTAGAGCATATTGGTAAAAAAAATATCTCTTTAGAGTCGGTTCAATATTTGGTCTTAGATGAGGCAGATACTATTTTAGATATGGGCTTTGTTCATGAGGTGATGCAGATAATTGAACAACTACCTAAAAAAAGACAAAATATTTTAATTTCAGCTACACTCTCTGGTTCTGTAAAACGTCTAGCTCAAAAGATACTATACAAACCAAAACTTATTGAAGTAGATAGTATGGGAACTTCGGCTAAAAATATTGAGTTAGTAGTTTACCCTGTAGTCAAAGAGAAAAAGATAGAACTACTCTCATATCTAATAGGTTGGCGTAACTATCAACAAGTTTTAGTCTTTGTAAGAAAAAAACAAGAGGCAGATGAGGTAGCAAAAGAGTTAAACTTAAGTGGTTTAAAGACATCTGTTATTCATGGAGATAAGAGTTCAGGAGTACGAACTAGAGCATTAGAGGCATTTAAAGAGGGGAAAGTTAGAGTTTTGGTAGCTACAGATATTGCAGCTCGTGGATTAGATATTCCTAACTTAGCAGTAGTAATAAACTTTGATATTCCTCATGTAACAGGAGACTTTCTTCACAGAATTGGTAGAACAGGTAGAGCAGGAAATAGAGGTCTTGCCATTACATTGGTCTCACCTAAAGAGGAGATTGCATTAAAAGATGTAGAACGGTTAATGGGAAAGGCTATAAAAAAAGAAGAGATAGATGGGTACATACCAAAGGTAGAAAAAGCTCAACGAGGAGCTAGAAAAGTAACCAATAAGAAGAGAAGAGTAGATGGTGCTTTTGGACACAAAAAGAAGCGTAACTCTACAGTCACTAAAAAGAAACGTAAAACTACTAAGCGTGATGGGTGGCATTCATAATTATGCTAAGCATGATATATATGGTTAGATATTTCAGTTTACTACCTTATATATATCTAAACCATCATCTCCTGCTTAAGCTTCTCCTGATTTAGCTTTTTAATAAGTTTAGAAGATAGCTCTTTATAACGTTTTTCATCTAAAGAGAGCTTCTCTAAAAGAGGTTTTAGCTCTTCACCATTTGCCCAACAATTTAAAACTTTAAACTCTTTTTTAGTAAGTTTGACCTTTAAAACAGCTCTTAGCTCCTCTTCATCTTTAAGAGGTTTAATAAGCTTTCTAATGTGTCGTTCTACTTCATCTCTAAGTGGAGTTTCTAGGTCTAGTTCTTCATTATTCATCTATCGTTCTCTTTTATGTGTTTTCTCTTCTTCATCAATAACTTTTTGCATCTTTTGGCGTACCTCTTCATACCAACCTTTGTTCTCTTTTGAGACCTTAAAAGGTTCTAAGTAGGTAATGTGTACAGTAGTAGAGTGGGCTGTTCGGTTGTGTTCATTTAGTAAGCGTTTACTGTTTGTGATGACTATTGGTTGGACAGTAAGCTCAAGCTTCTCTGCAACAATACGAGCTCCTGCCTTAAAAGAGAGAAGAGACTGTTTGTCAGTTCTTGTTCCCTCAGGAAAAATAGTAATAATTCTATCTTTATGATTTTGAATAGTCTCTTTTGCGTCAGCTAATAACTTAATTAATCCAGTTTTGTTTTGTCTATCAACCTTTATCATTTTAGGAATTTTTAGTAAAAATCCAAACCAAGGAGTATCAAAAAGTTGTTTTTTTGCCACCCACTGAAAATTAATATTTTGACTTGCTTCAAGAGCAATAATATCAATAATGCCTTGGTGATTAGAGATAATCATATCTACATTTTTATCTAGTTTTCCATGCTCTTTGATTCTACCACCAATTAGAAAAATAATCAGTTTGTTGAAGTAGTGTAGAATTTCAGATGACTTTTTAGGCATAATCATCAAAAGAGGAACCATTATCCCTGCTGCAACAAAGGAGATGATACTTGCACCATAATAGAATCTAATCTTCGCAAAGGTCTTCATGTTTTATCCACCCTATAGTTCCATTGGTATACTCTATTTTTACAAAATCATTTCTCTCTGCAAGTTTTGTTGTTTTATATCTTCTATCAATATGAATACTTGTAGTACTATTTGATGTAGGTATAATGTAAAGAGGTGAGCCCTCTTTTACACAAACTGTAGCTAGTGGAGTGTAAAAGGTTAAGAGTACAGCAGAAGATATAACAGCCATAACCAAATAGAAAAAGTCTTTTTTCCATAAAAATAGAACTACAAAGAGAACAGAAAGACCAATAAGTACATATTTTTTTAGTGTCTCAAAGCTGTCGTCTTTTGGATTTAGGTCTGTTTGTGCTGCTACAGAGGCATCTTGCATAATAATAGGAATAGTCTTTTCTACAAAACTCTCCTTAATAGTGTCAAAATAGGTAAAGGTAAGGACTCCATCTTCGGCAGGTAAAACTATGTAGTAGTTTATCTCCATTTTAGAACCTTCTCTTTTTGCATTTTCAACACCATCTTTTAGAGCAGAAGGAATATATATATCTTCTAAGTTTGCATCGTGTGCTTCAAGAGAGATAGCTATAAGATTGGTTTTTTCATCATAGACTGATACTTGGTGATTTTTAATCTTCAATCCAGAGGCTATAACACCTGAAAAATTTTTACTCTTTGGAAGTTTTTTAATAGGTATTTTAACTCCTAAGAGTTTCTCTTTTTTACCATTGATAGTAACTACTATTTTAGGAATAGAGAATAGTTTTCCTGAAGCTTTAAAGTAAAATGTATAGAAAACTTTAGAACCATTTTTTATAATAACAGGTTTATCAAGAACTGGTTTTTTGTCTCCATAAAATTCAAATTTTATCTTTTTAGAGTTTTGAATATTGGTTAAAAAACTAATAGGAAAAACTTGTTTCTCATATACTTTTTTAGGTACATAACTATAATTAATATTTTCAGCCATAAGATTAACTGAAAATAGTAAAAAAGATGTAATTACTAGTAAGATATATGAGTATACATTTTTCATTAAGCTATAAGCCCTTCTAACATCTTTATACCATCTTTAGAGCCTAAAATAGTCTCTAAAGCACGTTCAGGGTGAGGCATAAGCCCAAAGACGTTTTTATTTTTATTACAAACTCCAGCAATAGAGGTAACCGAACCATTAACAACTACAGGTTCACCTTTTTCATTAGAGTAACGTAACAAAATCTGTTCATTTGCTTCTAGCTCTTTAAAATCCTCTTCATCAATATAGTAGTTTCCATCTGCATGAGCAATAGGAATGTTTAAGATTTCATCTTTGTCACATTTTTGTAAAAAGTCATTTGTGTTATTGATTACTTTCATAGTCTGAAATTTAGAGATAAAGTGTAGACCAATATTTCGTTTTAAAGCTCCAGGCAGTAGTCCAGCCTCTGTTAAGATTTGAAATCCATTACATATACCTAAAACTTTTCCACCATCTTTAGCAAACTCTTCAACAGCATTCATAATTGGAGAGAATTTAGCAATAGCTCCTGAACGCAAGTAGTCACCGTAAGAGAATCCACCAGGGACAACAACTAGGTCAACATCTTTAGGAAGTTCACTCTCTTTGTGCCATACAATAGTAGTAGTACAGCCAAGTTTCTCAAAAGCATACTTGGTATCTAAGTCACAGTTAGTACCAGGAAATTGTAAAATTGCAACGTGTTTCATTATATTAACTCTATGGTATAGTCTTCAATAACAGTATTTGCTAAAATCTCTTCAGCCATCTTCTCAACCTCTTTTTGAGCCTCTTCTTTGTTGTCAGTAGAGAGTTTTAAAACAATCTGTTTTCCCATTCTAACATCTTCAACACCTTCAAAATTCATTGCATCTAGTGCGTGATGAATTGCTTTTCCTTGTGGGTCAAGGACTCCCTCTTTTAAAAATATATTTACGATTGCTGTCATTTTTTTTCCTAATTTATTATATAGGGCAGACACGGAGGTCGCCCCTACTTTATATAGGGCAGACACGGAGGTCGCCCCTACTTTAATATAGGGCAGACACGGAGGTCGCCCCTACTATTTGTTTCCTAAGATTCTGTTTAGAACCTCTTCGTATGCAACTTTAAGTCCACCTTGACCTTTTCTAAATCGGTCTTTATCCATACTTTCACCTGTCTCTTTGTCCCAAAATCTAAAGTTATCAGGACTAAGCTCATCAATTAAGATAATATTTCCATTGACATCTCTACCAAATTCAAGTTTAAAGTCTACTACAGTTAATCCTTTATCTGCAAAGAACTCTTGCATAATTGTATTGATTCTTCTTGCCATAAAACGAATATAGTCAAGTTCATCACTATTTTTAACTAACTCTAAAATAAGACAGTGTTGGTCATTTAATTTAGGGTCACCTAATTCATCATTTTTATAGTCAAACTCTACTAAAGTAAATGGAAGAGCTTTTCCCTCTTCTATGCCAAGGTTACGACTTAAACTTCCTGTTGCAATATTTCTTACAATTACTTCAAGTAAAATAACATCACATTTCTTATGTAACATGTTATTGTCGTCTAACATCTCAACAAAGTGTGTTGAAATACCTTTTTCTTTAAGTAGTTTAAAGAGTTCAGTTGAGATTTTATTGTTTAATGCTCCTTTACCCTTTTCAGATGATTTTTTCTCTCCATTAAAAGCTGTTAAATCATCTTTAAACTCTGAAATTAGAAGAGTTTCATCTTCTGTATTCCAAATTTTTTTTGCTTTACCTTCATATCGTAATGATGTTTTTTTCATTATATCTTTATCCTTAATCTATTTCTCTTGTGTAATCATTAAAGCTTTAAGAATATCAATTCCTGATTTTAACTGAGAATCTTTGTAGATTTGCTCTTCGGTTATAACAGTTTTATCTTTATTTTTATCTTTGTTTTTAGCTTTTTTACCATCTACTTTTTGAAGTTCACTCTCAAGATGTTTTCGTAAATCTTTCTCTTTAATAGAGATTCCCTCTTCAGCTTTTTTAATCTCACCATAAGAGACTTCAACATCTGGAGTTACACCAACGGCTTGAATAGTTCTTCCACTTGGTAAATAGTAACGTGCAATGGTTAGGCGTAAAGCTTCATCTTCATTAACAGGCATTACTACTTGTACTGAACCTTTACCAAAAGTCTTTTCACCTACAATAACAGCTCGTTTATGGTCTTGTAGAGCACCTGAGACAATCTCAGAAGCCGAAGCCGAACCACCATTTACTAAAACAACTAAAGGAGTTTTTGTATCAGTATTTGGAGCAGTTGCATTATAGACTAAGTTCTCTTCAGGAATTTTTCCTTTTTGACTAACAATAGCTCCTTTATCTACAAACATATCAACAGTACCAATAGCTTGATTAAGAAGTCCACCTGGGTTATTTCTTAGGTCTATAATAATTCCTTTTGCTTTAGGATGTTTTTTAATAGCCTTTTTCATACTTTGGACTACTTTTTGGTCAAAAGAGGTAATACGTAGATAGAGAATATCATCACCAATAGTTTTTGCATAGACAGATTGTATCTCTATAATATCTCTAACAATTTTGATTTTTAGTGGGTGAGATTCACCTTTTCTTACAATAGTTAATTCAATCTCTGTTTTAGGTTTTCCTCGCATAAGTGATACAGCTTTATCTATGGTCATACCAATGGTTGCTTGGTCATTGATTTTTAAAATAATATCACCAGCTTTAATTCCTGCTTTATCTGCTGGTGTTCCCTCTAGTGGTGCAATAACTGTTAAAGCCCCATCTCTCATTCCCACAGTAATTCCTAGTCCACCAAACTCTCCATGTGTTTGAACTTGTAACTCTTTAGTCTCTTTTGCATCCATAAAAGAGGAGTGTGCATCAAGATTGGAAAGTAAACCTTTAAGTGCTTTATCTATAATTGTTGACGCATTAATATCATCTACATACTGGTCTTCTATAATCTGAACAATTCTTGTAAATTTTAAATAGGCCTGTAGTTTTGAAGTTTGATTATTTTGTGTTTCATAACTATTGGCTTGTGCAGAGCTTGTTGTAAGAATGACTGAGGCAGTTATGGTTGATATAAAGCCAAATAAGATTGCTTTTTTGTTTTTAATTATCATTTAGTTATTATTTATCCCATCGTTTTTTAAGAGCTATATTTTATCGTAAATTGATAAAAGTCTAATGAGATTAGAGCTTAAAAAGTTACACTTTGGTACTAAAGTGGCATTTTTTTCTATAAAGTTATATTAAAATGTTGGCTATAAAATAAAAATAGTAGATAGAAGGAAAAACAATATGAGTATTTTAGAAAAATTAACCAATCAGATGACAGCTGCAATAGAGTCATCAGTTTCATTGGCTCTACATAATAAAAATCAAGAGGTTGACCCACTACATGTTTTATGGGGATTATTAACCAATAGTAATTCTCTCTTACATCAAGCACTTAATAAAATGAATACCGATAAGGCAGCTATTGAGTTAGAGGTGAAGAGTCTTGTAAACAAACTACCAAAAGTCTCTACTGTCACTAAAGAGAATATTCGTCTCTCTCAAAAGATGGTAGCATCTCTTCAAAAAGCAGAGGGGGTTATGGCAGCTAATGGTGACCAATACCTTGCTGTTGATGCGTGGATTATTGCCAATATTGATGAGGACTTTATTAAGAATAGTTTAGGAAAATATATAGATTTAACTGAACTTAAAAAGACACTAGAGTCTATTCGTGGTGGTAAGAGTATTGAGTCTCAAAGTGCAGATGAAGCTTTAGAGGCTTTAGAGCAGTATGGTATTGACCTTAACAAAAAAGCACTTGATGGAGAGCTTGACCCTGTGATTGGTCGAGATGAAGAGGTGCAACGTGTTATGCAGATTTTAATTCGTAAGACAAAAAATAACCCAATATTAATTGGTGAGCCAGGAACTGGTAAAACTGCGATTGTTGAGGGATTAGCACAACGTATTGTTAACAAAGAAGTACCTTTAAGTCTTCAAAATATGAGAGTTATTTCACTCGATATGAGTCGCCTGATTGCAGGGGCAAAGTATCGTGGTGAGTTTGAAGATAGACTTAAAGCAGTAGTAGATGAGGTTAAACAGGCTTCAAATATTATTCTCTTTATTGATGAGATTCATACTATTGTTGGAGCAGGAGCAAGTGAAGGTAGCATGGACGCTGCAAATATCTTAAAACCAGCTCTTGCTCGTGGAGAGTTGCATACTATTGGTGCAACAACTCTTAAAGAGTATAGAAAATATTTTGAAAAAGATACAGCATTGCAACGACGTTTCCAACCTGTAAAGGTTGATGAACCAAGTATCAATGAAGCATTACAAATTTTAAGAGGTATTAAAGATAGACTTGAAGCACACCACAATGTAACCATTACCGACTCTGCATTAGTTGCCGCTGCAAAGCTTAGTGACCGTTATATTACTGACCGTTTTTTACCAGATAAGGCGATAGACCTTATTGATGAGGCCGCAGCTGAGTTAAAGATGCAGATAGAGAGTGAGCCAACAGAACTTGCAAAAGTTAAACGTCAACTAGCAACTCTTTTGGTTGAGAAAGAGGCTCTTTTAATGGAAGAGAGTGATAAAAATAGTAAACGTCTTGCTGAAATAGAAAAAGAGTTAGCAGATTTAGAGGAGAAAAAAGCTTCACTGCAAAGTCAGTTTGAGACTGAAAAGCAGGTCTTTAATGAGATAGCTGCTATTAAAGCAGAGATTGAGAGTTTAAAAAACAAAGCAGCTGCTGCTCAACGTGAGGGTGACTTTACTAAAGTTGCAGAGATTCAACATGGACTCATTCCAGCTAAAACAAGAGAGTTAGCTCAACTCGAAGAGCGTTGGAAAGAGATGATGAAAGAGGGTACTTTACTTAAAAACTCTGTTGATGAAGAGATGATAGCAAGTATCGTAAGTCGTTGGACAGGTATTCCTGTTAATAAGATGTTACAGAGTGAAAAAGATAAGATATTAAATGTTGAAAACATCTTAAAACAAGAGGTTGTAGGACAAGAAGAGGCTCTAAAGGCAGTTGCAAGAGCAATTAAAAGAAACAAAGCAGGTCTTAGTGATATGAACAGACCTATTGGTTCATTTATGTTCTTAGGACCTACAGGGGTTGGTAAGACTCAAGTGGCTAAGACTTTGGCTAAGTTCCTCTTTGATTCTGAGAAGTCACTTATACGTATTGATATGTCAGAGTATATGGAGAAACATGCAGCATCACGTCTAGTAGGAGCTCCTCCAGGGTATGTTGGGTACGATGAGGGTGGTCAACTTACCGAAGCAGTAAGAAGAAAGCCTTACTCTGTTGTACTATTTGATGAGATAGAGAAGGCACACCCAGATGTCTTTAATACACTTTTACAAGTACTTGATGATGGTCGTCTAACAGATAACAAAGGTGTTACTGTTGACTTTAAAAATACTATCATTATTATGACATCAAATATTGCGTCAGATAAAATTATGGAGTTTGTAGATAGACGCGATAGAGAGAAAGCTGTTAATGAAGAGTTAAAGAGACACTTCAAACCAGAGTTCTTGAACCGTTTAGATGATATTGTTATCTTTAATCCTCTTGATAAAGAGGCGATTAGAGGTATTGTTGATATTCTCTTTAAATCTATTAAAGAGAAATTATTAGCAAGAGATATTACAGTTGAACTAACTGAAAGAGCAAAAGACTATATTGCAGAAGTTGGTTTTGACCCTGTATATGGAGCAAGACCACTAAAAAGAGCATTGTATGATGTAGTAGAGGATAGATTAGCTGAACTTATCTTAGAAGATAAGGTAACAGAGGGAGCATCTGTTACTTTTGATGTAGTTGATGATGAAGTTGTAGTAGATATTAAATAAAATATTTATAATTTTTTGGTATAATAAAGTATGAAAAAATTAACACTATTAACATTACTAGCATTTATAGGGATTCAATTTATACCAATTATGAATGTCCCTGCTAATATTCCTACAAAGGCTGATGAGGAGCTACAAGCTCCTCAAAATATACAAGCTATTTTAAAACGTAGCTGTTATGATTGTCACTCAAATCATACAACATTTCCATGGTATAGTAATATCGCTCCTGTTTCATGGTTTACAAAACACCATGTAGAAGAGGGACGTGAACATATGAACTTCTCAACATGGGAAAAGTATGACGATGAGAAGAAGCTTAAGTATCTTGATAAGATTCCAAAAGCTATTAAGAGTAAAATGCCACTTCCTAGTTACTTATTAATTCATAAAGATGCTACACTTTCAGAGGCTGATAAAAAAGCATTGACCACTTGGGCTAATGATACGGCTTTTGATTTAGAGTAGTTTTTTACTTTACATAAATCCCTAAAATTAGGGATTTACATATCTAAGTATCGAATCAACCCCTTAGTTAACCTATCAAACTTTAATATTTTAGTTCCCCCATTTTTAAGCATAAATAGTTTTGCATTGTCCATATTTTCAAATGGTATTAGGTCATCTCCGTGTGGTCCTACTATGCGACTTCCAAACAGATAGACAGCCTCTTTTGCATCTACTCTGCGTCCACTTGTAAAGTCTTGAACAGACATTTTAGTAATGTTTGCATCTATAAATTTGTGTTTTTTAAAGTATTTTTGATGTTGGTAGACTGTCATTAGTGATTTTACCGACACAAACTGAACCTTTTTGCCATTTTTTAATTCTGCTTCGGTTAGCCATTTTGGGTACTTTTTTAGTGGTAACAGATAGACTGCGTCTGTTGCGTTTTGGTCTGTTAGTTTTATATCTCCTGCTAGTAGACCGTCACGGTAAATCATAACTAACAAATAATTAAGTATAATAAGTCTAAAAAGCCATGAAAACATTATTAGAAAGATTCAAAGAGTTACCAGATTATAGGAAATGTAAACAGATAAAGTTTAATGTAGGCGAAGTGATGTATATGTCA
>JALWMP010000125.1 GCA_026996165.1 Campylobacteraceae bacterium | reverse complement strand
ATACTCCCCATGAACATCTCCAACTACACAATGATTCATTTTGATTTCTCCTAAAAATTTTATTTAATATATTATAACAAAAAAAAATAAAATTTCTCTATCTAATTTTGATATGGTATAATTATATCGTTTAAGATTTAACACTAAAGGAATATATATGAGTAAACGTGATGAAATAATTGAAGCAATGATTAGCGAAGCAAAGAAGTTAAACCTATCTATCTCTGATGATTTAATCTCTAAAGTTACTGTTGGTCTAGGTCCTGTAATTTACAATAAAGATACAGCTACAGTAGCTTGTGGTCAACCTAAAGAGTTAGAGACTGTCAAAAATAATTTTTTAAAGAAAAAATTAGGACTAACAAATAGTGATGAGGAGCTAGATAGTGCTATTAAAGAGGTTTGTGAGCAATTAGGAACTTCCAATAGAAGTAAATATAGAGTTCTATTCTATGCACTACTTGCTATGAAGTTTAATAAAGAAAATGTTTACGACGCATAATCTCTTTAACTGTAAGCTCTAAAAGAGCTTACAACATAACTCCCCATAAAAAATAAGCTATACTCGCTAAAATTATAATGCCTATTAAATTTGCCTTAAACCCAACCTTTGCCATCTCAGATATAGGAATAACCCTTGAACTCATTACAATAGCATTTGGAGGTGTTGCAATAGGTAACATAAAAGCATAAGAAGCAGCAATGGTAGCTACCATAAGCAAAAGTGTTCCATCATGAGATGACATAGTTTTAGAAAACTCATAAAAGATAGGAATAGCTATAGAGGTTAATGCTGTATTTGAAGTTACTTCAGTAGAGAAGGCAACAAAAAAGGCAACAAACAAAAACATCCAAAAGAGAGGCATATCGGCAATAAATGTCAACTTATGAGCAATATCTGATGCTAAACCTGTTGAAGAGAATGCTTTAGCAATAGAAAATCCTGCTCCAAAAAGCATAATAATCTCATAAGGTAAATTCCGTGTATCGTACCACTCTAAAAAACCTATTTTTGGGAAAAACATCAAAAGCCCAAAACCAAGAAGTATTAACTTTTCATCTAATGCAAATCCAAATAACTGTTTAGTAAATGTATTTACAACTAAAACAGTAGCGAGAGCAACAATAACTCCATAGAGTCGTTTTTGATTCTCTGTTAAAGGAGGTATCTCTTTCTCTCCTATACCCTCTACAGATTCATCTTTAACACCAAAAGAGAGTAACCAAGGAATAGCAACAAGCATAATAGTAACAATAGGAAGCATCATATAAACCCACTGACCAAATGAAAGCATAGGAAGATTATGCTCTTCTAAAAATCCTAGTAAAATTAAATTTGGAGGAGTTCCAATAGGGGTTAAAATCCCTCCTACACTAGCCCCATAAGCTGTAGCAAGAAGAAATCTAATCTTTAACTTTATATTTTTACTTAGATAGAGTGCTATAGGCATGAGCATTAGAGTTATAGTTGTATTAGATAAGATTGAACTTAACAGTGCAGATGTTACAGATAAGGCATATAAAATACCTAAAACTGTCTTTGGAAAAAGGTTAAGAAGTTTTGCAGAGAAATATAAATGAAGTTTTACCTTTTCAATAGCTATTGCCAACATAAAACCACCCAAAAATAGAAAAATAATTGATTTAGAGTAGTTTGGAGTAACATGAGCTATATCAAGTATGCCAAAAGTAGGAAATAGAATAATTGGTAAAAGTGAGACAACTCCTAAAGGTAAAGCTTCATTTGTCCAAAGTGTAACAAGTAGAGCAACTAAACCTATTAGAAGTGATTGAGTAGGTGTAAAAAAAAACCAACTAACTAGAGTAAATACTACTCCTAGAAACAGAGCAATAATTACTCCTTTAAACTCAAATAAGCTATTCATGAAAATTCCTTTCAATAAAAAGGAATTTTAACATAAATAAGATTAGTTTGTTTCTTGGTCTACAATTTTGTTAGCACTAATCCAAGGCATCATCTCTCTAAGTTTTTTACCTGTTTTAGTAATAAGAAGCTCTTGGTCATTTTTTCTCTCAGCATTCATTCTTGGGTATCCTGCTTGACCTTCTAAAATAAAGTCTTTTGCAAATTCACCATTTTGAATCTCTTTTAAAATCTCTCTCATAGCTTGTTTTGATTGCTCATTAATTACTCTTTTACCTGAAACATAATCTCCATACTCAGCTGTGTTAGAGATAGAGTATCTCATATCTGCAATTCCACCTTCAAACATCAAATCAACAATCAATTTTAATTCATGAAGACACTCAAAGTATGCCATCTCTGGTGCATAACCTGCCTCGGTTAATGTTTCAAAACCTGCTTGAACCAAAGAAGATACACCACCACAAAGAACAGCTTGTTCACCAAATAGGTCTGTCTCTGTTTCATCTTTAAAAGTTGTTTCAATAATTGCAGTTCTACCACCACCAATTGCAGAAGCATAAGAGAGAGCTAACTCTTTAGTTGTTCCACTTGGGTCTTGACCAACAGCAATTAAATCAGGAATACCACCACCTTTTACAAATTCACTTCGTACTGTATGACCAGGAGCTTTTGGAGCAATCATAGTTACATTAATATCTTTTCTTGGAATAATTCTTCCATAGTGAATATTAAATCCATGACCAAAGGCAATAGTTGCACCCTCTTTAAGATTTGGTGCAATTTCATTCTCATAAATCTCTTTTTGATTTTCATCAGGAAGCAAAATCATAATAACATCAGCTTTAGCAGTTGCTTCTGCAACAGTCAATACTTCAAAGTTTTTAGCCTCTGCTTTTGCCCATGAACTACCACCTTTTCTAAGACCAATAACAACATTAACACCACTATCTCTTAAGTTTTCTGCGTGTGCATGACCTTGAGAACCGAAACCTATCATTGCTACTGTTTTTGATTTGATGATACTTAAATCACAATCTTTGTCATAATATACATTTAATGTTGACATTGTTTATCCTTGGAGTTAAAAAAATTTCGCAATTATAGCGTAAGGGTGTTTAAGTAA
>JALWMP010000124.1 GCA_026996165.1 Campylobacteraceae bacterium | reverse complement strand
GGAGCAGAGGCACTCTACATTGGTGTAGTAGAGGAGGACAGCTCTGGTTACCCTGATTGTCGAGACACCTACATAAAAAGCATGGAGCAGTCCATAAACTTAGGAACAAAAGATGAAACAAAACTAGATATAAAGATGCCTTTAGTCCACATGAAAAAGTCAGAGATAGTCTCTAAAGCCATAGAGTTAGGTGTTCCACTAGAAGATACTTGGTCATGCTATAAAAATGAAGATAGAGCCTGTGGTGTTTGTGACTCTTGCCGTTTGCGTTTGAATGGGTTTAAGGTTGCTGGGGTTCGTGACCCTTTGGAGTATGAGTAGGTTTGTACTTTAGAAAGCTAAGGTGACAGACTCTAAAATCCTGAAAAAAGTGGTTGAAGATGCAGTGGCAGTGAAGAATTAATTAAAATATCTGCTATAATAAAACCATGAATTTTCAAAAACTAGATAACTTAAAAAACAAACTCAATAGCCATAGACCATTAGAACCTAACATAGTTCAAAATCTAAGAGAAGATTTGATTGTAAAATGGACTTACAATTCCAATGCTATTGAGGGAAACACCCTAACTCTCAATGAAACAAAAGTAGCCCTAGAGGGCATTACTATTGGTGGAAAAAGTTTACGAGAACACTTTGAAGCCATTAACCATAAAGAGGCGATTTTGTTTGTTGAGTCTTTGGTAGCAAAAGATGAGGTGTTAAGTGAACATACCATTAAGTCACTACATGCACTCATTTTAAAAAATATAGACGATAGCAGTGCAGGGTGCTATCGGAGTATAAATGTATTGATTTCAGGTGCAACACATCGTCCTCCTAGCCACTTTGAAGTTGCAAGTAAAATGGAAGATTTTATAATATGGTACAAAAACGAAGCTCAAACCTTACACCCCATAGAGAGAGCATGTCGTGTGCATGTTGATTTTGTAGGTATACACCCTTTTACAGATGGTAATGGAAGAACCTCACGACTTTTAATGAACTTTGAGTTAATGAAAAATGGATTTCCTCCTGTTGTATTAAAAGTAGAAAATCGTCTATCATACTATGAAGCTTTAGATAAAGCTCATACTTTAGGAGACTATGAACCCTTTATCTCTTTAGTCTCTTCTTTGGTTGAGGAGAGTTTTGAGCCTTATTGGTTTGTTTTGGGGGTGTAGAAAAGAGAGCTATCAAAATTTTCGCTATAATTTGACAATTCATTATAAGGTAGTCAATAGATGAAAATAGCAATTATAGGTGCAGGGAAATGGGGTCAGGCACTCTACCATGCTTATAGTCAAAACAACGATGTAGTCATAACCTCACGTTCAACAAAAGATATTGAAAACTTTGTCTCACTCGATGAGGCACTCTCTTATGAGTATCTGGTCATGGCGATACCTGCTCAAGCTGTTCGTTCATGGATGGAGGAGAATTTTGAAGATAGAGGACAAAAACTCTTAGTAGCTGCAAAGGGAATAGAGACCTCAACAGGTGCTTTTTTAAATGAAGTTTACGGTTCATTTGTTTCAGATGATAGGTTGGCGTTTATCTCTGGTCCATCGTTTGCAGCAGAGGTTCAGAAGTCTCTGCCTACAGCACTTATAATCTCTTCAGCCAACTTAGAACTAGCTAAAATATTTGTTAAGGCTCTACCAACATTTATTAAAGGTTATATAGATGACGATGTAGTGGGTGCAGAGGTAGCAGGGGCTTACAAAAATGTAATTGCCATTGCAGGGGGTGTTTGTGATGGGTTGGAGCTTGGAAACAATGCTCGTGCAGCATTAATTTCACGAGGTTTAGTTGAGATGACACGCTTTGGAGAACATTTTGGTGCTAGGGCTGAGACCTTTTTGTCTTTAGGTGGAGCAGGAGACCTGTTTTTAACTGCCTCTTCTATGCTTTCACGAAACTATCGTGTTGGGTTGGGTTTGTCTAAAGGTAAAAGTTTAGAGAAGATTTTAGAGGAGTTGGGTGAAGTAGCAGAGGGAATTCCTACTACTAAGGCACTCTATACTATTGCTCAAAAAGAGAACATCTATCTACCTATTGCCAATGAAGTCTATAATATGTTAGAGGGGAAAGACCCTTTGGCTTGTGTACAAGATTTGCTCAATGATTAAATTTATAAGAAAAAAGATAAAAAAGTTTTTTAGAGAATTTCTGCTCTATCATAACAGTTCGTTGGAGTATCGAGCCAAAGTTTTAACCCTTGTTGTGGCTGTAAATCAAAAGATTACCCCTTGTGAAGAGGAGCTACTTTACCAAACAGCTTGTAAGATTTATAATCAAGATGAGGAGCGTTCAGAGATACTGGTTGAGACGGTAAAAGAGTATTTTCAAAAAATTGTTACTAATAATGGTTTAGATTTTGAACATCTTATTTTTGATGTTGAGAAAGAGACAAAAGCTGTTAAGCGTTTTTCTCAAAAGATAGATATTGAGCTGTTAATGGAGTTTCAAAAGTGTATTGATGATGAAGAGGATAGAATCTATCAGCTAAGAGTTATTGAGTTCTTAGCTGATTTGAAAGAGCGTTATACTCTAGCTCAATAGGGCTTTTACGCATACATTAATGCGTCCACCATCTGCTCTGCTACCAATAGTCTTTTTAGCTGTACCCATTACTTTTCCCATATCTTTCATAGAGGTAGCACCTACAGAAGCTATAATCTCTTTTAAAACCTCCTCTAGCTCCTCATCACTCATAGGTTCAGGTAGGTAGGACTTTACAATAGCAAGTTCAGCTCTTTCTTGCTCTACTAAGTCTTCTCTACCTGCCTCTTGAAACTGTTTCATTGCATCTTCACGCTGTTTAGCATATTTCATTAAGATGGCTTCAACATCAGCATCGGTCACCTCACGTCTCTCATTGACCTCAATATCTTTAACAGCAACTTGAATATTTCTTAATGTATTACGTCTTTGAACATCTTTAGCTCTCATAGCCTCTTTGATGTCAGCTTTGATTTTTGCATTTAAATTACTCATATTATTTTCCTACTTATTGTATAAATTTGCAGATATTATACTATAATTCA
>JALWMP010000123.1 GCA_026996165.1 Campylobacteraceae bacterium | reverse complement strand
TACCAAAAATTGAGGGTACTGACCTTGCAAAGCAGAACTTAGTTACTCCAAAGAGACTATACACCTCTTCAAAGAAAAAACAGATAACAACCATAAGTAGTATCTCTCAATTCTCTTTAACTACAGGGGAGTACATCAACACTACATCGTTTATAGGAAACTCATCGGTAGAGTATGCTTCACCTAAATCACTCTATTTAGTTTCAAATGAGTACCCTTACTACTACGACTTCAACAACTTCAAAAGTCGCTCTAGCATCTACAAGTTCAATTTTGATGCAGATTTATCATACAGAGCAGTAGGTTCAGTCTACGGAACAGCGTTAAATCAATTTTCACTCTCTGAATACCAAAACATCTTACGCATAGCAACCACAGAGGGCTTTTCATGGGGAGCTACAGGAACTAAAAACTCTCTTTATACACTCAAAGAGAGCAATAATTTACTAAATATAGAGGGGGTTCTCTCGGGTCTTGGAAAAGAGGGAGAGACCATTAAGTCTGTTAGATTTATGGGAGAGAAAGCCTACCTTGTAACCTACAAAACAACCGACCCTCTCTATACTATCGACCTATCTAACCCAAAATCCCCTAAAAAGATGGGTGAGCTTAAAGTAAATGGATACTCTGCCTACCTACACCCTATTGACAATGACAAACTCTTAGGAATCGGTCAAGATGCAGATAGTGAGGGAAACAGAAAAGGTGTAAAGATAGAACTCTTTGACATTTCAGACTTTGAAAACCCAAGCTCTTTAGATAGCATTACTTTAGGTAAAAACACCCACTCTGAAGTAGAAGATAATCATAAAGCTTTAGCCTACAGAGCTTCTGACCATATTTTTGCTTTTCCATTCTCTAGCTATGAACAAGACTCAAACTCAAACCATTTAGGAGTCTACCAAATAGAGGACAATTCACTAAAAAGTTACAAAGAGATTCAAGCTAACAATGAAAATTGGGGTGAACACAGAGGTCTAATCTTTGACCTTAACAACACAACATACATAAGCTTTTTCTCTGACGATAGCGTAATAACAAAAAAATTAACACCAAAGGATAACTAGATGAAAACAATATATAAAACAGTTTTAGGATTGATGCTTTTACTATTTGTAGGGTGTGGGGGAAATTCTAAGCCGACAGATACTACTGAACAAAATGTACCTAAATCACCTGTGGTAAGTGAGAAAGAGAAAATTCCACCTGCTATACCTGATATATAGGTTATCGGAGGGGCAGACACAGAGGTCGCCCCTACATCTAATAACAAACCTTCTTATCGGAGACTACCCCAACATTTCGAGTACCATATTGGTTTTGTAACTCATAAATCTCACTACGTTTCATTCTACCCAATGAGTTAAAATAATCACCATTTAGATATTGACTTTTTTGAGCTTTAGTACTTAAAGTATTGCCTTTTAAAACAGCATATTGATAGGGTTCATAATCTTTTAGACCCTTTAAGTTTTTGACTCTTTTCAGACTCTTTAATGATTTATAAAAGTAGGATTTACCACTTAAATGTCTCGAAATATCATTTTTATTTGTCATAAACCTCATCTCATTCATATAACGCTTATAGTCATTGTAGTAGCGACAATCTACATCATTGCTATACCCTCCATTTTGACATTTACTCAAACTTCCTGATTTATAAGCAATCACAGAGCTGTCTATTGACTTTCCAATACTATGGTAATGCACAAACTTATTAGCCAATTTAATTAAACTTCCTTTGACTGAAAAAGGGTTGTTTGGCTCTCCGTACATCATGTAGTAGTGTAGTGTTAACTGTGTAGGACCAAAAGCCCCTGTAGTAGAGACAGCAAAGATATTTCCTCGTGACTCAAGAAAAGTAATAACAGCTAAAAGTTTATAGGCTTTTATTGGTGATACTCCTAAAGCAATTGCTAACTCTTGTGCTACAGCTTCATACTCATCATCAAAGAGTGCTAGAAATCTAGCATACTGCACACGGTCTCCAACTTTTCCTTTTTTAATACCAAAAAGAGTCTCTGCCTTTCGCACACGTTCACGACTTAGTTGCATATCTATTCCATTATGAACATAAGCCCAACGAATCAAAGGGTAGAGATAACTTACATCATGCAACATACCTCTCTTGGCTAACTCATGATAAAAACTGTTTTGAGACACCTGAGAAGCAAACCCCTTCTGTTTTTGAAAACAGGAAAACTCTCTTTGTGTTACGCTAGTATGATGTTTTGTAAAGTAGTTATTAAAAAAAGTAAACTCTTTAAAAAATGCTCTGTCATTTGCTAACATCGCTCTCCATCTATTTTTATATGCTCTAATATCTAAATTTTTAGGATAGAGTACCGTATCAAAATAGATTTTTTGGGCTGTTGTTAAGTGCTTATAAAAATAGTTCTGACAAGAGGCATTGTTTAAAAAAAACTGCTCTATAGAGTTGCTATTGGCTATTTTGTTTTGCCAAACCATTTTGTTATTTGAGCAAGTAGCTAATGTTAGTTCACTTAAAATAAATAGTAATAGAGTAGCTTTTATTATTTTTTTCATTATTTTACCTTTTAAAATTTTTTTGAATTATAACTGAAATTTATGAGGCATAAGAGGGTTTCGAGAAAATCTTTTGCTACAATTCTATAACAAAAAAAATTATATGTTGAGTAATATTAATAGTAGCAAGTTTAAAAACATAATATAAAAAAATATTTTATATTTATTTTTGTTGTTATTAGTTATACTCTTATTTAAAAAGTGAATAACATATGAGTTATAAAAATTTACTCCTCCTTACTTTACTCCAAACATTACTGCTGTTTTCAAATCCAATTGTGTTACCCCCTTTAAATATAAACGGTGAAGACTTTAACAACAATCAAGACTTTTTTATTGACACTCGTAGTCCTGTTAATGATATAGCCATAAGTAAAGATGGTCGCTATATTGTCTCTGCTTCTGATGATACTCTTTTAAGATTATGGGATATAGAGAGAGGAAGAGTTGTTAAAATTTTCAAAGGACATACCAATAAAGTTCTCTCTGTAGCAATAAGCAGCGATGGAAAAC
>JALWMP010000122.1 GCA_026996165.1 Campylobacteraceae bacterium | reverse complement strand
AGCTCTTTTTTCTTCTCTTTAGAGAGTTCAGCCCCAGAGAGTACAAAATCTCTTATGTCATTCTCTAGCACTCTCTTCTCTTCGCTATCTTCACTTTTTATCTTTTTTAGTTTAGAGTAAAGTGCCTCATTTTGAGAGACAGCACTTGAAAACTTAGAGAGCTCTGGCAGACAAGCCTCATAAGCCTTTTGTGTAGCTTCACTATTTTCTACAGAGTTTAAGTGAGAGAGTGGTGTAAAGAAGTTCCCTAACTCTTCATCTAAGTCCTGCATAGGTTTAATAACCCCTGCGTAAGAGTAGTCACTGTTGCTACTAAGTTCATTGATGGTTGCTAATTGAGAGGCTAAAAGTTTTTCTAACTTATTTGGAAATGTCTCTAAATTATCTATTTTAAATTCTTGAAATGGCATGGTTAATTCCTAACTATGTTGTTATATGAGCGAATTATACTCTATTAACATATTAACTCTAGCTTGTCTCTCATATTTGTCATAAAAATATCTACTCTCATAGATTCTCTCTTTATCTAAAAACCTCTCTAAAACTTTTTTACGTCCAAAAAAATAGGTAGTGTCATCATAAAAAGCATACTCTTTTCGTACATTTTGAGTATCTCTTTTGGCTAGAACCCAAAATGCTTAAATCTGCATCTAAAAAGAGTGCATTTAATTTACTAGAGGCTTTATGAATTTTTGTCTCAATTATAAGTTGAGAAATCTTTTCAATAAACATAAATGGTACACTTAACTCTTCGAGTCTCTTTTTAGCTAAAAGAGCCGATTGCTCTTCATTGTCATCTCTTTTTACATCATAAACAATATCATGATAAAAAATAGCAAACTTCAAAAGAGGAGTAAGCCTAAAAGGTTGCAACTCTTTATATATCTCTTCTAAGTGTTTTAATGTATGGTAATGTCTTGTAGTTTCAGAATATGCGAGTTGTATCTCTTGCCATAATGAAGAGATTAGAGCTTTGTCCTTAGAAAAATTTTGACATAAGGTTATAAAGTTAATTTTTAACATATTGTCAAAGTATAAAATACTTATTATGAAATAATAAATTATATATTAACATAAAATTTACTACATTCCCACTTAGTTTTGAAGCCTCATAAGTAAAACTAAATTCCTAACACTATAAAAGCTATCAACATCTTTCCAATCAAGTTTTGAGACTGCTTCTTCTAACTCTAAAAATGGTTCATTATTAATATAAGCTTCAGCTACTTTTTGACCATTACTACTGTTAGTATAAACTGTTCTAATAGCATAAATATCTTCGGTTAATGATAAAGACTTTATACTCTTCTCTATTGTATCAAACATCGTATCTATATCATCTATAATATTGTCAAACTCTTCAACTCCACGATAAGCAAAATTAGAGACAACTACTTGCCATTGAGAATCATTTATCTCCCAAATATCTGTACCAACACCATTTTCAATCTTTTTTCCTTGTTCCCAAAAAGCCGTAATAAATGTATGAAGTACATTGACCTCAAACTGTTGGAATGCAACAGATATTGCCTCTTCATGAGTAGCTTCTTGTGCTACAAAAGACTCTACAAAACTACCATTAGGAAAAAGCATAATAATATCAAGTTGTACTACCACCGATTCACCAAAATTTTCCATCTCAAAAGCTCGTGCTGTAATACCTGGAAACATATTATTTGCAAAAAAGTACTCTTCCATAGGCTCTAATACTACATCATATTGTCTTAAAATTTCTACTAATTCTCTATTAACATCTATATCTAATAATTTACTCATTTTTATACCTTAAATTTTTAAACCTGAGTTTAATGGTTTTTATAATTGCTATTTTACTAGTTATAACTTATTTAGTTATTAAATACTTATAATGCTATAATTTTGCTATATATAATGGAGAAGCATCAATGTCATTTAAAGAACTTAATTTAAGCTCTAAATTACTTAAGACTTTAGAACAATTAAACTATACAGAGCCAACCGAAATTCAGAAAAAAGCTATACCACTAATACTTCAAAAAAGAGATATTTTAGCTACCTCTCAAACAGGTACAGGAAAAACTGCTGCTTTTGTTCTACCTATGTTAGAGAGTATAGAAGAGAAAAAAGGGAAGAGAGTTGGTGATGAACGCTATAAAATTAAAGCACTTATTTTAGCTCCTACTCGTGAACTTGTTATTCAAATTCAAGAAAAAATTGAAACTTACGGAAAGAACTTTACACATAAATCAGTAGCACTATATGGTGGAGTTAAATTAGGCTCACAGGTCTCTGCTATTCGTGCAGGAGCAAATATTGCTGTAGGGACAACAGCTAGAGTACTTGACCATATTAAAAACAAAACACTGAATCTTTCAGAGTTAGAGATGATAGTCTTAGATGAAGCCGATAAGATGTTAGAGATGGGATTTATAGATGATATTCGAGCTATTATGGCACAACTTCCTACACAACGACACTCATTGATGTTTTCAGCTACATTTGCTAAACCTATAAAAAGTTTGGCAAAATCTTTTTTAAGAAATCCTATTAATATAGAGATTGATAAATCAAATATCTCCACTAAACAAATAAGACAAGTCATACACTATGTAAATGAAGAGCAGAAGATATCTTTACTATCTTATCTTATTAAAAATAATAACTGGAATCAACTACTTGTTTTTACCAATACAAAACTACAAGCCAACAAAATTGTAGAACATCTAAAAACTAAAAAGATTACAGCAAAAGCAATTCATGGAGATAAAAGCCAAAGTATGAGAATAGAAGCACTCAAGGAGTTTAAAGAGAAAACTATTAGAGTACTTGTTGCTACAGATGTAGCAGGACGTGGTATTGATATTGTTAATCTACCTCGTGTTATTAATTTTGAACTACCTTTTAATAATGAAAACTATATACACCGAATAGGAAGAACAGGTCGAGCAGGAAAAGAGGGAGAGGCTCTATCTCTTATTTGTGAAAAAGAGTTACATCAATTAAAAGATATAGAAAACTTAATAAACAAAAAATTAGAAAATATAGAAATAGATGGATTTAAATTTACGCCACATATAACACGAAGTAAGAG
>JALWMP010000121.1 GCA_026996165.1 Campylobacteraceae bacterium | reverse complement strand
CCTAGTCCTACAATTCCAATTTTCATAACAAACTCTTTAATTTTTGAGAGATTATAGCACTTTTTTAGTGAAATAAAGATACACTAATATCTATTTATTAACATAGATAAACAATCAAAGGAATAATGAACTTTATGAAAAAACTTTTTACTTTATCTGTTGGATTAAGCTCCATACTTTTAGCTCAAAATATTACCTCTATCAAATATAATGGTCTACTTCATCTCTCAGAAGATGTAGCAAATGAAGTCTCTAATATACATGTTGGTGACCCTTTTGATATTATGAAAATTGATGAGTCAATTAAAAAGTTTTATGAACAAGGTTATTTTTCAGATATTGTTGTCTCTGTTACTCCAGATGGTGGACTTGTATATACATTTAAAGAGAAAGCTGTAATTTCAAAACTTCAGATGAAAGGTTATAGTTCAGATGATGAACAAGAGGAGCTTTTTATCTCTATAGGTTTAAGAAAGGGTGACCTTTATGATGCTAGAAAAATAGAAAAAGCTAAAAAGAAACTCATAAAAAAAATTGAGGCGGAGGGGTATTATGATACTATCGTAGAGGTAGAGGTAGTACCTAAGGAAGATAGTGTTGCACTTATTTTTAATGTTAATAAAGGTGAAAAAATCTATATTGATAAGATAGATTTTGCAGGAGCTAAAAAACTAGATAAAGATGAAATAGAAGATGCTTTAGCCAATAGAGAAGAGGACTTTATGGGGTGGTTTCCTGGTTTAAATGATGGTGTAGCACATTTAGACCAACTTCCCTATGATGGAATGAGAGCTAAAGATGTATATATGCAACATGGATATTTAGATGCTGATGTTTCTGACCCATTGATGCGTGTTGATGAGGGTTCATATAAAGCAGATATCTCCTATAAGATTAAAGAGGGAGAACAGTATAGAGTTAGTAATATCTCAATAGTTGGAGATACAGAGCAGTTGGATTTAGAAGAGATAAAAGATAATCTACAGGTTCGTAAAGGTAAAATCTTTAATATTGCAAAAGCTAGAAAAGATAAAGCCTATATTAAGGAACAAATTGCCAATAAAGGGTATGCTTATGCAAGAGTAGAGGAGCGTTTTCAAAAAAATAAAAAAGACCATACTATTGCACTTCAATATATAGTTAGAAAAGGTAAGAAAGTATATATTAATGATGTAATTATCTCTGGAAACCATACAACAAAAGATAGAGTAATTCGTAGAGATGTCTATTTAGCACCTGGAGACCTCTTCTCTATGACAGAGTTAAAAGAGTCAAAAAATGCTTTAGCAAGAAGAGGATATTTTGAGAAAGTAGATATTGAGCAAGAGCGTGTTGATGACCAACATATTAATCTCTTAGTGAAAGTTAAAGAGACACCAACTGGAAGTATTCAAGCAGGAGGTGGTTATGGGTCTTATCAAGGAGCAATGGTCTCTGCTTCTGTTTCAGACCGAAATGTTTTAGGCTCAGGAATTAATGCTGCTGTCTCTTTTGATGTCTCTAAAATATCAGTAAACTACTCTCTTTCTTTTACCAATCCTAGAATATGGGATAGTGATTATAGTTTTGGACTAAATCTTTATCAAAGTGAGTTCCAATATGTAACTTATGACCAAAAGAGTGTTGGTGCTGGGGTAAATATTGGAAAGCAACTTACACATAACCTTTTTGGTTCACTAAATTATCAATATAGTAAAAATGAAGCAACAGAGGTTGATAATAGTGATAATGTTTTAGCGACAGAAGATTACTACTCTATTTTCTCTCCAGAAGATTCTAATTATGTTAAGAGTATGTTCTCTATGGGCTTAAGTTATGATAGTACTGATGACTTTTATGTTCCTCGTGAAGGGATTATCTTAGGTGGAACATTAGGTTATGCTGGAATTGGTGGTGACCAAAAATTTATTGAGGCTTCGGGTAGATTTGGTGCTTACTATGGACTTGAAGATATAATGGACTATGACCTTATTTTACGCTATAAAGTTAGAGCAAGAGCATTAAAAAATAGAGGAGAGATTGCTATTCCTGAAAAATTATATATGGGTGGTATAGGTAGTGTTAGAGGGTATGAACCTTACTCTATTTCTCCATTTATACTTGACAGTAAAGGAAAAAGAAAAGTTATTGGAGGTACAAAAAGCTTGGTTAACAGTGTAGAAGCTAGTATTCCTCTATCTAAAGCAGCAAAAATGCGTTTAACATTTTTCTATGATTATGGAATGATAGGAGAGAAGAGTTTTAATGATATTACAAAAGAGGGTTATGGTGTCTCTTTGGAGTGGCTATCACCAATGGGACCAATTAACTTAGTGTTTGGTAGAGCAAGAAATCCTGAGGAGCTAGATAGAACTTCAAACTTTGAATTTACAATGGGGCGAAAATTTTAAAACTATGTAGGTTTGATAAAATTAGACCTACATATTTAAAATATTATTTTACTGCTCTTGCTCAAGCTGAGAAAACTTAAATTTTAACTCCTCTACACTCTCTACATTGTCAGGGTCAGAACCAATACAGTCGACAGGACAAACAGCAATACATTGTGGCTCATCATAGTGTCCAACACACTCTGTACAACGGTCAGGGTCAATAATATAGATTGGGTCGTTCTCTTCAATAGCCTCATTAGGACACTCTTCTCTACATGCGTCACACGCAATACACTCATCTGCAATTAATAATGCCATTTATATACTCACTTATAATTTATTAGAATCGTACCTTGGCAGATACATAAATGATTTATAGCTTATATAAGCTTATGCTTTATTTAAAATATGTGGTTATTTGAATAAGATAGAGAGATTAAATGTTGAACAAAGTTTTTCTCACAATCATCTTCTATAATCTATGATTTGGGAGAGGTTATAGAAAAAGGGAATGTTTGTCTTCTAAATAATTTTTCTATAATATAAAAAAATATATAATAACAAAAAAATCATTAATTAAGCACTGTCCTAAAATAAGAGAAAAAGACTTAATTAATTATTCCTAAGTTCTTTAAAATCTTAATGTATGAGGTTCTGATTAGATATAAAAGCTGTAATCAGATAAAACATTAACAGCATAAAACCCTTGTCTGAAAAGTCAAGGTTGCAAGTTGAGGCAAAAGT
>JALWMP010000120.1 GCA_026996165.1 Campylobacteraceae bacterium | reverse complement strand
ACCCAAAATATCACTTCTCTAAAGATGGTCGTTATTTTTATATGTTCTTAACAGAAGAGGGTGCTTTTGTAAAAGTTGATTTAACTGCTAAAAAAGTTGTAGATTATCTTGCTATTGGTGGAAAATTAGCTATGGGCTCTTTTGTTGAAGTAAAAGATAGAAAAAAACATAACTCTAATAGAGGTAATCATAGATAAGAACAATAAGGCAAAGTATTTAAAATTGATACTTTGCTATTATTTTAACTCCCCCCAAGAGTCCCCAATGCTTACAGAGCAGACTAAAGGAATGTATAGCTCCATAATATATTTAACTTTTAAAGCAACCTCTTGGGCAATCTCCTTTGTAAATCTATTTTAGATATTCTAAAAGCTTTCTATCTTCTAAATCGCTTTTTTGGCTCTCTTCTATTGAGATATATAATAAATTTTTCTATAATTCATCTATTCTTTACTGTAGCAAATAGTTTTAACTATATATTTTTGGGTTTTTTAGATAGTAAGGAAGTCAGGAGTATGACTAGAAGCATTATTTTTTTCATGAATTTTACCTCTTTTATAGATTAGATTTTATTATAATCAAAACAATATAAAGTTTAGTTAATTATTTATTTTTGTTGCTGTAATAAAGATATATTCTCTTCCTGTTATTGTTACTCTAAATCTCTTTTGTTGAAGATACTTTTTTGCAAAGATAACATCATTAAATAGTAAGGACATCTCTGAGTAGTTATAGTTTGGGGCTTTTGCTCCATAGATAAGTTCTCCATCTATCCAGCGTGAGTTTGGAAAAGCTAAAATTAAAGCTCCATTTTTAGTAAGATGTTCTTGAATCAATGACATAAGAAAAGGTTTATAGTTGATGCTTGGACTCTGTAATGTTCCAATACTTATAATAAGGTCTGATTTTGGTAGATTTAGTTGAGATATAGTGTTAATATCATGTCTATAAAACTTGACATTGTCATTAGGAAAACGATTTTTAGCATAATCTAAAGCAGTTTGAGAGTGGTCAATGCCTTTAAAATTTATTTTGTTAAAACTCTCTTCTCCTATAAGCTCTCTAATAAACTCAAACTCATCTGCTTTATTGATTCCTAAATTTAAAACCTCTTTTCGACCTTCTATTTTTACAGCTTCTAAAGCTCTTTTGTAGGCTAGTAGAAATGTTGGTTCTCTATTTTTATCTATATTAAAAAATTTAGATTGAATTCCATACTTCTCTTCTTGTTGTTGAATAACTTCTGTATGGAAAGAGTTGTTTTGATTTAGCTTCTTAAAATATAGTCTTATCTCACTATTTGATATTTTTTCAGGAGTAAGTAGTTTACAGTAGTGTAGTTCAGCAATGTTTACCCAAGCTTTAATACCTAAAGCATTTCTATTATTATCTGGATTTTGAGCAATAAAGCTAATAGTATCATTTGTTTTTAGTCTATCTTCTAACCAACTGTTAATAGATAGCAGGGAGAGATTTTTTAGATTTTTCATAAAAGATTTTAACCTATATCATATAAAAATAGAGAGAACTCTGATAGAATTAGCTCAATAATATACTCTTGAGGATTAGAGAATGAAATTTTACGATATTATTGTGGTGGGTGCAGGTATTGCTGGGTGTTCAGTAGCCTATTTTTTAAATAAGAGAGGTTTAAATGTTTTAGTCGTTGACCGTGCAGGAGTTGCTGTTGCAGGTGGTTCATCTGCTGCTGGAGCTTTTGTTTCTCCTAAAATTGGAAAAGGTTCTTCTCTTCAAAAACTTACAAATGAAGCATTTGAGTTTGCAAAAGATTTTTACAAAGAGTTCTTTCCTAAACATTTTAAACAGACAGGGGTAGTTCGTATGCCTAAAGATGATGAAGATGCTCAAAAGTTTTTTGAGTATGCTAAGTATAATAGTTCTGTTTATCAATGGTTAGAAGAGAATAGATTAAAAGAGATAGGAATAAAAGAGTCAAATAGAAGTCTCTTTTTTACTGAGGCAGGTATCTGTGATGCACCAAATATGTGTAAGGCACTTTTAACTGGTATTGAGTATGTTCAATATGATGTAAAGAGTTTAAGCTATGAAGATAAGATATGGTCTATTGGTGAGTATAAGTCAAAAAAACTAATCTTAGCAACTGGATATGAGAATAGATTTTTTGATATGAGATATATGGGGGTTAAAGGGACTTGGGGAACACGAGGAGATTATGAAACAAAATTAAGTTTAGATGTCTCTATGCACAAAAAAATCTCTATTTCTGCTAATATAGAAGGAATAGTTAAGGTAGGTGCTACACATGCAAAAGAGGCTCATGCTTGTCTTAATTGTGGAGCTGACCCTCTTAAAGAGTTATTTACTAAAGCTTCAGATATGGTAGATACTTCAGACTTTAAAGCTAAAGGGATATTTTGTGGTATGCGGTCTGGTTCTAAAGACTATTTTCCGTTAGTTGGTTCAGTGATAGATGTACCATTAATGTTAAAAGAGTATCCAAAACTAGTACGAGGAGAACGGCTTAAAGAGAATCCTAAAAAGATAGACAATCTTTATGTTATTAATGGTTTAGGTGGACGAGGTTTTGTTTTTGCACCACTTATGGGGAAAATGTTAGCTGAAAATATTGTAGAAGAAAAGGCTATTGATTCTCGTGTTAATCCAGACAGACTTTTTTTGAAATGGTGTCGAAAATCACCTGAATTGGAGAGATAATAACTAAATAAAACATAAAACAATTAAATAATTTATAAAACATTAACAATAATATAAATTGTTTTTTTACAGTTTATATTTAAAAAAAACTTCACTTATCTACATTTTAATAAGGTTGACTTAACAAGCTTATTTATATACTTATTAATATCTTAAGAAAGAATGGTAGATTAAAAAATTATGTCAAACAACAATTTTGATAATAGAATTAAAAAATATAAAAATATTGTTACCATAAATCCATATATAAATAGTTTCTATGAGTTTAAAAATCAAGAGTTTAAAAAGTTAGATAAATTAAGTTATAACGATAAAAACTATGTCATATCTTATGTTACAAATAAAGATATGATTATTACCTCTTTAGATACTGAATATCTTATTGATGATGATGAGTTATATGATTTTCTTTATATGAAAGCCTATGAAGAGTTAGGACTTGATGAAGAGAAAGAGTATCGCCTTCATTATGAAAAGAAAGATAGTGATGAGAACTCATTTATATATAATGTTTTTATTACAGAAGTAGAGGTTATTGACCGTCAGTTTGCAGAGGTAGTCTCTGAGACAAAATATATTGATTTATTGGTTCCTGCTCCACTACTTTTTAAAACGCTCTATAAAAACAATGTGTTAGAAAATAAAGATGCTCATTTTTATGTATATTTTACAATGAAAGATGCTTTTGTATCTATTTATAAAGATGGAAACTTTATATACTCTAAATCTTTAGAGTATTCATTAGAGCAAATTTATGATAAGTATTGTGCTTTAATTGGTGAAAAAGTTGATAGAAAAGAGTTTTTTGAGATTTTGGATTCAGAGGGGCTAAAGACTACAAATTCTGAATATCAGCAAAATCTTATGAGAATCTTTAGTGAGATATTTTTACAAATTAACGATATTGTTATCTATGCTAAACGTGCTTACAAGATTGACCATTTACAAAAACTATTTATAGGTTCTGTTAATAGTCCAATTATTGGGTTAAGTGATTATGGATATAACTATTTAGGTATTCCTACATTTAATTTAGATTTTAATTTTAATATAAAGAATGATGAGTGGTATGTTGACCAGCTTCAATATTTAATGTTAAAGACAGGTTTAGACTATATTGAAGCTCCTCAAAAGGTAGTTAATCTTAGTGAGTATCCAAGGGCTCCAATATTTGTTAAAAGGGCTAGTGGACAGTTTATACTCTCTATCTTAAGTACAACAGTTCTAGCTTTAGGATTACCTCTTTTTTATCTAATTCCTGCTTACACTTTAGAGGGCTATAATTTGAAGTTAAATCATGATAATCAAGAGTTATCTAAAGAGGTCTCTAAATATAAAACAATTTTAGCTCAAAAACAGAAAAAGATAAAAGAGAAGAAGAAAACATTAAAAAAATTAGAGAATATTGTTGATAGTAAAGCAAAGACATTAACTTCTATTTATGATAAAAAAGTAAATTATAATTTTAAATCTAATTATTTTTATATCTTCTCTAAAGATTTAGAGAAGCATCATCTTCATCTTGAAGAGCTATATTCAAAAAATAATAGCTTTATATTACATCTATTAAGTAAAGATGAGAAAAATATTACAAGATATATTAAAGATGTCTCAAAAAAATATTTTGATGAGATAGCTTCTATTAATATTAAACGTATTGATTTTAATGAGAAAGATGGTCTATATAGAGGTGTATTAAAGGTGGTATATAGATGAAAGCATTAGTTAATTTTTTAAATAGATTAGATAGTTTTTTTGAAAATAAGTCAGAGAATGAAAAGTGGATTGTGATTGCTATGGTAACGATAATTATAGGATATATCTCTTATAGTTTTTTTTACCCTTTTGCACTAGATAAATATAATAAAGCACATAATAAAAATAATAGTTTAAAAAAGAGTATCTCATCTCATAAGCAGTACCTTCAAAGTATTAGTAAAAATGGAGATAAGAACTATTTGGTTCATAAGTATGAAAAAGAGATTAAAGAGTTAGAGAAAAAGATAGCAAATGCTAATGATGAGATTAGTTTTATCTCTATCAATTTAGAGGACCTTTCTCCATTACTTTTTAATAAAGAGAGTTGGTCAAAGTTCTTAAATTCTATTACAAAACAAGCCAAAAAACAGAGTGTTTCTATTAATTATATAGATAATGAGTATATAGACAACAATGGTAGCTTTGGGCATGTATTACAGATTGGAGTAGGGTGTTTTGGTAGCTATAAAAATATTGTTAAGTTTATTAATCAATTAGAACGTTCTGTCTTGGTGACAGATATTTATGGTACACATTTTTATTTAGATAAAAATAATACTGTTGTCTCTTCAGATATTAACATTTCAGTATGGGGGATTAATCACTAATGAAAAAGATATTAATATTAATTACTTTTGGATTTACACTTTTAATATCTGGAAGTTTAAGTTCAGATGAAATTCTAAATATGGTCTCTAAAATCAAAGAGGAGAGAGTAGGTATCTCTTTAGCTAAATTAGAGGGGACTGCTAATCCTTTTATCATAAGAAAAAAAAAGAAAAAGAAGATAGAAGAGAAAAAAGAGGAGAACTTAACAACAGTCTATACACCAGCACCTGTAGAGATAGTATATAAGCTTGATGCTATTTTAAATCATGCAGCATTTATAAATAAAAAGTGGTATCGAACAGGAGATACTATTGACAACTATAAAGTTGGGTATGTTTCAAGACATTCAGTAACCTTAAAGGGTAAGAGTGGAAACAGAGTTCTCAAATTAGAAAAAAGAAAGAAAAAATTTATTAAGTTAAATCAAGGATATAGAAAATGATGTTTTTAAAAAATAGTTTAATAAAGTTTATAGTCATAACCCTATTAATAAGTGTAGCATCGCCTATTTATGCAAATAAATGTGATACTCAACTCTTTACTGCAACATTAAATAGTGCATTAACTATTGGTGATGTTGTGGAAAATTTAGCAGATGAGTGTTCATTGAGTTTAATTGTAAAAGATAGAGAGGCAAAGAAGAAGTTAGCAGATAAACTATATTTTATCAAGATGAATAATGCTTCTCTTACAGAGTTTTTAGATACAGTATTACGGGAAAATGACATCTCCTATAAGTTATATGATAATAAGTTAGAAATTTCCTACTTAACAACAAAAACATTTAAGTTTCATTATATTGCAGGAGATAGAAAGGGAAAAAGTAATGCTCATGTAACTATTGCAAATTCAGGTAGTTCAGGAGGAGCTTCTTCAGGAGGTGGTAAACAAGGTGGTAGTGATAGTACTGGTTCTAAAACAGGTGTCTCCATAGAGAGTACTGATGATTTTAAGTTTTGGACAAAGATTGAAAAAGAGATAGAGAGTCTACTTAATAGACCAGAGGATTCATATAAAGCTCCTGCTCCTATTATTAATCCTGAATCAGGAATGATAACAGTTACAGGTACAGTTAAACAGTTAGATAGAGTTGCTAAGTATATAGATAATTTAACAAGTCAACTAAAAAAGCAGGTCTTAATAGATGTTCAGATTTTATCGGTTACCTTTGATGACTCTTATACTACAGGTATAGATTGGAATCAACTCTATAGTTTTCAAAATATGGCAATAGCAACTGCAAGTACATTGCAAAATAATGTTAAGTCTTTAGTTTCAAATACAGATGGTTCATCTTTGTCTATAGGTGATATGACTGCTGCTCCAAATACAGTTCCAAAGAGTTCAGGAGCAATTATTACTAGAGGTTCTACACAGATTAACGATGTAGTAAAGTTTCTAAAGACACAAGGTGATGTTAAGTCTATCTCAAATCCAAAAATTTTAACACTTAACAATCAACCAGCACTTATATCGGTAGGAAATGAACTCTTTTATAAAATCACTTCAACTTCTACTTTACAGAGTGCTACAGGTGCAGGAACACAACAATCTGGTGAGACCATAGACTCTGTATTTGCTGGAATCTTATTAGATATAACTCCAGAGATTTCAGAAGATGGAACTATTACACTTAAGATTAATCCATCTATCTCAGATACCATTGATACAGTCTCAACCACAACGACAGGAACAAGAAATATTCCACCTGATTTATCAAGAAAGCAGATATCTTCTGTAGTAACACTCAACGACGGTGAACATGCAATTTTAGGTGGTTTAATATCATCTAAAACAGGAACACAAGTATCTAAAGTACCACTTCTTGGGGATTTACCTCTTTTGGAATATCTCTTTAAAAGAGAGAAACGTGTAAATAAAGTTGATGAGTTAGTTTTGATTATTACTCCACATATTATTAAGACAAATAAAGACCTCTCTTTAGAAGATTTGGGGTATAGAAAGTTAAGAGATGAAAAGTAAATTTGAGGAGCTTAAAACAATTTTTATTGACAGTGTCGATAAAAATAACTATGTTGAGTTAGAGTCAGCAACCTATAACTACAATATTTTAGAGACCTCTTTACTAAAGCCACTAAAGATGATACTTCTTTATGGTAAACCAGGAACAGGTAAGAGTATGCTTCTTAATAAGCTCTACCATAACTTAAAAGAGCATAGAGAGATTCACTACTTTGATGCTCCTATTTTAAGTGAAAAGGCTTTTTTAAAAGAGATTTATGAAGCTATGTCAGGACAGAGCATACCTGATAATATGCGTGTTAACTTTGATGGACTCTTAAAGTATTGTCAAAGTTTAAGAGACAAAAGAGAGGTGGTATTTTTGCTTGATGAGTGTCAGCTCTATAGCGAAGCACTTATGGAGAAGATTAGACTACTTTCAGATACTCGTGTAGTTAAGTTTGTTATTACACTTCATAAGACAGAAGATGAAGATATTATAGCTAAAGAGCATTTTAAGACTCGTATTTGGGAAGTGATTGTAATGAAAAATGTAACAGAAGAAGATTTGCAACTCTACCTTCAAAAGAAGCTTATTAAAAAAGGTTTTATTGAGGTCTCAAATATGATAAGTAAAAAAGATATTAAATATATTCACTATATGACAAATGGTAACTTTAGAGAGACCAATAAGTATCTATATACGGTTTTTGATATTTATGAGTATTATGAAAAGAACAATCCCAAGAAGATTTCAACTAAAAAACTTTCAAAAAAAATTCTTGAGATGGCTGCTATTAGATTAGGATATATTGATGCGTAAAAAAATAGAAGAGTTAGAAAAGAGATGGTATCGCTATAAGTTAAAGATGATAATGGTTCCTCTAGGAAGTAGTGTTGTTACAGCTTTTGTTGGCTCTGGGGGGTACTATCTTTATGATAAATATTATATTCATAATAAGCCAAAAACAGTTGTGTTATCTGCAACAAAAGAGGTTAATCTTCCTAAAGTAGAAGCTGTTAAATTAGTCAAAACAGAACCATTAAAAGATACTAAAAAAGATGATAATAGTATGCTGTTAGAACCTATTATTCCTGTTATTGACTTGCAAAAAGAGGAAGCTGTTCAATATGTGAAAAAAAGTCTACCCAAGAGGCATGAGCCTCATAAAAGATTAGTTAGGGCAAAGGCAAATGACTACTTAACAGCAAAAGAGTTAGCTTCAATGAGTAGAGTAGAGAGTGTAAGTTCTTCTAAACCACATGTTATGAAGAGAATAAAACTTCAATCAACATCTGTTAATTATATAGAGACAATGAAAGAGAAATACGCACACTCTCATAGTTCTAGAGATGCACTTTTGTTAGCAAAGGCATATTATAAAAAAGGTGCTTATTCAGAGGCAGAGGGTTGGGCATTGAGGGCAAATGAAATTAACTCTAAACTTGATGAGAGTTGGCTTTTGTTTGCTAAGTCAAAAGCAAAAATGGGTAAAAAACAAGAGGCAATTAATATTTTAGCAAAGTATTATATTAAGAGTAAATCAGCAAATGCAAAAGCACTTATAGAACAAATTAAAACGGGACGAATCTAATGAAAACAATAGTGATTTTTTTGATGACAACACTTTGGTTGTTCTCGTCAAATCTCTCAACACTTTATAAGCTTTATGCTAAGCAAGAGTATAACAAAGCTTGTGATTATGGACGAAAGTATCTCTTTAAAAATAAAAATATAGATAATGAAAAATATTTAACACTATATGGACTTTCTTGTGTTGAGACAGACAATATTGACCGTATTTCATTTCCAATGACTCATCTTAAATCAACAAAAGAGGCAAGAGCCAATGCTAGTTACTTTGGAACAATTTTGCTTCAAAAAGAGCTACTTTTTCAAGCACTAGTTGATAAAAAAGAGATTTATGATTTGCATCTACCAAAAACAAAATTTGTATTATCAAAGATATTTTATCTCTTTATGAAAAAAGAATATACTCTTAAAAATGAGGTCTATAGATTTAAAGATGAAAAAAAGGAGAATCTATCGTATCAACTCTATATTAAAAGAGATAAAAAAAATAGAGTAAGTATGATTATAGATGTCTATCAAAATGATAAATTTACTAAACGATATAACTATAGATAGGATAAAAGAATGCAAAAAATTATAGATTTATTAATTCGAGAGGGTGTTTTAGATGAACGAAAACTACAACTCTTTATAGATAAATATGGAGAGAGTAAGTTAAGTATAGCCAATCTTTTAAAAGTCAGAATTCTTCAACAAGATAGTATGGATGAGGTGCTTTTGAAAGAGTTGAGAATGCAGAGTATTGATATTGGTGATTTAGAGGGATTGCAAGGTATTAATACTACTGAACTTCTCAAAAAACAGGCAAAGGCTTTGGGGGTTGAGTATATTGATATTCCAAGTATAGAGATTGACTACAAATTAGTAAAGCGTCTACCTCTTAAGCAGTTAATGAGATATAAAGCACTTCCTCTTTTTATAGAAGATGACCAAGTAACAGTTGCCTTTGAGAATCCAAATGATTTTGAGGCAAAGGGTGCTATTGAGCGTTTTTTTCATGGAAAGATTATGGTTGTTGCTTTAGCACGAAAAGAGATTATTCAACAAGTTTTATCTCAATTAGATAAAAGTGAAAAAGTAGAAGAGTTTTCTATTGAGATTAAAGAAGATTTAGAAAAAGGTGGAGCAGAAGCTAAAACTGATGAGTCTCCAGCTGTCTTAAAACTTATTGAGCTTATTTTAGCAGCAGCTATAGAAAAAGGAACAAGCGATATTCATATTGAGGCAACAGAACATAACTGTATAGTTCGTTACCGTATAGATGGTATATTGCAGGAGAACTTTAGAATGGAGAAGTCTATCTTCTCTCCTTTGGCTTCACGTATGAAACTCCTTTCAAACTTAGATATTGCAGAGAAGAGAAAACCACAAGATGGGCGTTTTACACAGATTGTAAAAGGGCGTGTTTTTGACTTTAGGGTCTCTACCTTACCTACTATGTTTGGGGAGTCGATTGTTCTTCGTATCTTAGACAAAACAAAAGCGATGGTACAGTTGGAGAATGCAGGAATGAGTTCAACCTCCTATACTAAGTTTATTGAGGCTATTCATGCCCCTTATGGAATTGTACTTGTTACAGGTCCTACTGGTTCAGGTAAGACAACGACACTCTATGGGGCATTAAATGAGATTATTGATGCAAAAGATAAGATTATTACTGTTGAAGACCCAGTGGAGTATCAGATGGATTCAATTCAGCAGGTACAGATAAATGAACAAGCAGGATTAACTTTTCCTGCTGCTTTGCGTTCTATTTTACGACAAGACCCTGACAAGATTATGATTGGGGAGATTCGAGACCAAGAGACTCTGCGTATTGCTATTCAGGCTGCACTTACAGGTCACTTGGTACTTTCTACTCTGCATACCAACTCCTCTATTGCTGCGATTGGTCGTATTTTGGACATGGGGATTGAGGAGTATCTTATCTCTGGAGCATTAATTGCTATTCAGGCTCAACGATTGGTACGTAAGATTTGTCAATCATGTAAAGAGGTTGCAACACTAGAGCCAAAACTCAAAGAGGATATTGCTAAATATGTCTCACCAAATGCAGTTTTTTATGAGGGAAAAGGGTGTCCTGTTTGTAACAACTCTGGTTATGTTGGGCGAGAGATGATTTCAGAGGTTTTACCCGTATCTGAGACACTATCGAGCATGATTGCATCAGGTGCTTCAAAAGATGAGTTAACTAAACAGGCAATTAAAGAGGGGTTCGTCTCTATGTTTCAAGATGGATTAAAAAAGGCTTTAGAGGGTAAAACAACAGTAAAAGAGATTATAAGGGTGGCACGTTCATAATGAAGTATTTTAATGTAACAGTACTCTCAAAAGGAAAAAAACGTATAGAGGTGGTTAAAGCAGAGCATAAGATGGCTGCTATTAAGATGGTCAAAAAAGCTAACCCAGGTCAGATGGTTCAAAAGGCAGTTGAAATACCTGCCCCAATGGGAGCTCAAATTGAAGATATGTTAGGAGGTATTAAAAAGGGCTTTGAGAAGAAAATTGACCTAAATTCAAAAATTTCCTCTATACGTCAGATTGCCGTTATGACCGATGCAGGAATATCTATTCATGATGCTATTACCGAAGTAGGGAATAATATGGAGAACCCTAAGTTAAAAAATATTTATTTAAAAATTGGAAATGATATTAATGCAGGTAAATCCATAGCAGACTCTATTGACCCATATACAGAAGAATTTGGACATGTTACTATTGCTATGACAAAGCTAGGTGAGCAGACAGGTAATATCTCTGGGGCATACTCAAAGTTAGCTAATATCTTAGAAGATATTCGAGACAACCTTAAAAAGTTTAAAAAAGCTATTCGTACTCCACTTATTACTCTTGGTGCTATGGGTGTTGCTTTTACTATTATGATTATGGTAGTTGTTCCAAAATTTAAAGAGATTTTTGAGAAGTTTAACCATGCCTTGCCTATTCCAACACAGATACTTCTCTTTTTAGAGAATATCCTCAATAACTATGGACTCTATGTTCTTGGAGGTTTAATTGTTATTATTTATGGGTTACTATATTTTTATAAAAATGATAAAAACTTTAAATATAAAGTAGATAAGATGCTAGTTAATCCTAAGTTTTATCTAATTCATAAAGTTATCTTTTTTGCAACCATGCACAAATATACTTTAGTATTTTCAGAGCTAGTAAAGTCAGGTATTCCTGTCTCTGAAGCCTTAGATACAGCAGTAGGAATGGTAGATAACTCTTATATTAAAGATAAACTCTTAACGGTCAATGCTAACATTGCAAGAGGTATTTCTCTTTCAGATGCTTTTGAACAGACAGAGCTATTTGAAAATATGCTTCTACAGATGATACGAGCAGGAGAGCAGGGGGGGCAACTAGATGCCATGTTAGACAAGGTAACAGAGTATTATGATGCACGTTTCCAAGACCTTATTGACAACTTAGCAACCTATATTGAGCCTATTATGATGTTCTTTATTGCAGGATTAGTTCTTTTAATGGCACTTGGAATCTTTATGCCTATGTGGGATTTAGGGAAAGCTGTAAAGTAGGCTATCCCCTAAATCTTAGAAAAGAGAGTCAAAATTTAAGGAATATGTTTATGTTTTATACTCTCCCATTTTTCTTTCTCTTTTGATGTATTAAGTAGTCTATAAAGATTTTTCTCTTCATATTGAATACGCTCAATGAGTACTTCTGTTAACTCATTAAATTGTTGAAAAAATTCTTCATCTAGTGAAATTTCATCTCGTGTATATTTAGTTAAAAAAGACATTAATTCTACTTTTGTATTTTTGAATGTATCAATAAAATCTACTATAGATGCTTTTTTATCAGATGAAAGATATTGAGAGCCATTTAAAAATTTATAAAATTTAAGGTCTTCATCTATAATATGGTCAATAGCTAAATTATTTAATAAGATTAAATTTTTTTTAGCTTTTTTATAATGATTTTTTGAATATTCAGCTATTACTTTATGTGCTAAAACTATAATCTTTTCATGCTCTTTTTTCCATCTTTTAACAAGTCTTTGATTTTTAGATAAAAATAAAGATGAGAACATATTTATCCTTTGTTGTAATTAAATTGAACTAATTATAACATTAAAATGGAGTCTATTTCTTTAATCTAATATGATATTTTAATTAGAAAATAGCTAATAATACGTTTATTTCTCAAATTATAATTATGATACAATTAGTAATTATTAAAGGATATAACTATATTGAAAATAGCAGAAAAAAAAGCACTAAAAAGAGAATCTATCATACAAACAGCACTTCAACTCTTTGCTTCACAGGGGTTTCATAAAACAACCATACCCGATATTGCAAAAAAATTAAAGATGTCAGTAGGAAATCTCTATAACTACTTCGCATCTAAAGATGTTTTAGCTAAAGAGATTATTAAGTACACCTCTGAGACTTTAGGTGCAAAGATACGTGAAGTAAATGATACAGATGCCTCATCTAAAGAGAAGATACATCAGATTGTTACTCTCTACTTTACTATGGCAAAAGAGAAACCAGAGATGATAGAGTATTTTTTACGT
>JALWMP010000119.1 GCA_026996165.1 Campylobacteraceae bacterium | reverse complement strand
GTACAATATAAATGAATTAAATATAATTTATTATAAAAAAATATTCAATGTTTTTAAATAATTTTTTATATTTAATTTTATAAAAAGAAATATTTAATGTCAAAAAATTTTTTAACTCCAGCAGAGACGGCAAATTCATTTATAGGCATTGGTGAATATAAAGCTAAAATGCCATTTAAGAAGGTTTTAGTTTCAGGTTTTTTAGCAGGAGCATATATCGCTTTTGCAGCTCAACTATTAACTACTGTAACACAAGATATGGTAGGACACTTTGGAGCAGGATTTACAAGCTTTATAGGTGGTAGTGTATTTGGTATTGCCTTGGTACTTGTACTTGTAGCAGATTCTAACCTTTTTACAGGTAACACTCTACTCTCTATGGCTTGGTTAAATGGAAATCTAAAAACAAAACAGGTACTTAAAAATTGGTCTTGGGTATATTTTGGAAACTTTATTGGTGCAATATTTCTTGTTTGGTTAATCTATACTGCCAATATGTGGAGTGCTCATGAGGGGGCAGTGGGTGCAAAAGCAGTAGCTTTGGCATATAAAAAGACACATCTCTCTTTTGGGGAGGCTTTTGTTCGTGGCATGGCTTGTAATTGGCTTGTATGTCTAGCTGTTATTATGGTTGCATCTGCACAAGATACCATAAGTAAAATTGCAGCTGCTTGGTTTCCTGTAATGGCATTTATTGCTAGTGGTTTTGAACACTGTGTTGCTAATAACCTGAGTTCGACAGAATACCATATCCACAATTTTACGAGGTTTTTCATAGGCAACGGCAGATTTTTGCAGGATTAACTAGTTAATTGTCCTCACTTCGTTGCGGAGTTTTACCAAAAAAATCTGTTTAAGCATGTGGGAAACCTCGTAAAACCCGTAGGGAAGCCTAAAAATAGGCAATCTTCCCAAAATAAAATTTTTGAATTAGCGACAGCTAGTCCTACAAATTTGATTTTGAAAATCTTACCTATTTTTAGGCTTTTGTGGATATGGTATTCCGTCGAACTCAGGTTAATATGTTTGTTATTCCTGCTGGAATTACTGCTAGTCATAACCCCGTAGTCTTTAGTGCTGTAACAGCTGCTCATCCTACTTGGGATTTAGCGTCACTCAATGTATCTTCATTTGTTTTTGGTAATCTTATTCCTGTAACTCTTGGTAATATATTTAGTGGAGCTGTACTTGTTGGAGGTATCTACTGGTTTCTTTATGTAAAAGAGGAGAACAGAGAGTATAGACACTTATCTATTGATTGGAAGCCTATTTTAAATATTGTTAGGACTGCACCTGCAAAGGTATACACAAGGATTCAAGCTATTGATTGGAAGCCTATTTTTAATCTCTTCTCAACTATGCCAATGAGAATGTATAGAAACTATAGATTCACTAAATTAAAAATGTTTAAAGGAGTTAAGCTATTTAAATCTCATCTTCATCATAAAGTTTAATAATAGGGGATAGTTTTCCCCTCTTTTTTATTTAAAATTGGTATCTTCCATTTAAATATAAATATCGTCCAGGTTCATTCATAAGCATAGGTTTACCACCATCTATAAGTGTTAAGTCACTATATGTATTGCTAATAGCATAGGTTTTATCAAATAGATTGTCAACACCAAGGGTAAAATCTAAACCATTCTCAAAGCTACGAGTTGTTTTAAGATTTACTACTCCATATCCTGCAAGTTCCTGCTCATTGTTATCACTGTCTATTTTGTCCCATCGGCTAACAGCTACTAAAGATGCCTCTACCATGCCATTTTCATCATAATCATAAGAGGCAGTAAGATTTAGTTTTAAAGGGGTAATATCGGCTAAATTGTCATTTGTCTGTCCTGTTGGTTGGGTATCTTTTTTACCTCTTTTATAGGCAAGACCTGCTGAGAGATATACTTCATCGGTTGGCATATAATATCCACTTAACTCTGCACCATAGATAGAGGCATCAATGTTTTCAAAATTATGAGCTTTTTTACTTCCATTATAGTAGATATAATCTTTTAATTTTGAGTAGAAAGTTTTTAGTTTAACACCTCCACTATCATAAGATTTCTCTACACCTAAATCTACCTCATAGTTAGAGGTCTTTTTGAGTTGGTCATTACCTATAACCTTAATAGGGTTCGTTCCCTTTTTCTTTCTAAAGTAAAGCTCTCTAGCATCTGGAACACGATTTGATTTTCCTAGACCTGCAAAATATTTTGTATTGTCATCTACATAATAGTTAGCAAAAACATTAGCAGAGAAACCATTATAGTCTCTCTCTTTTTGAGTGGTGGAGTCTGTAGTAATTTTTGTCTTATCATACCTTGCACCCATCTCAATATCTACATTTTCAAGAGTTTTTTTTGTCTTTACAAATAGACCAATATTTTTTGTATCTACATTGTCAATACTTTTTATACCTTTTTTTACAACTCCTGTGGCTACATTGGTTTTAGAAAAAGCACCGTCCCAATTTCTTTTGCTTCCATCTACTCCATAGGTAATCTCTTGACTTAACGCATCAAATCTATTTTTGATTTTAAGACCTTTTGTGTTGGTAGTTAAACGGTGGGTGCTGTAGTTGGTTTGACCTGCTTTTCTAAACTCTGTACTCATAGGGTGTTCAACTTTTGAGTTATAGGCTTGAATATTTAGCTCTTTGGAGTAGCTAGAGAGATTTTTTAGGCTATATTGAAGATTGAAAATATCACTGTCATCATAAACAGCGTCCATTGGAGTAGAGGGGTAGAGTACATTGTCACTTCGGTTAGCTGTATAGCTTAGGGCTAACTCTTGGTTAGGAGTAAAGTCTACAAAAACTTTTCCCATATACATATTTTTTTTAAAGGCATCTTTGTTTTTGCTATTACTACTATATACAAAAGGGTCATCTTTTGGCGATGCTGTTGAGCTTGTATAGTCACTTAGCTGTTCAGAAAAGTCTCTACCCTCTCCATCTTTATATTGTCCTCCCTCTTCACTAGAGGCTGAAAAGAGAAATCTAACCTTGTTATCTCCACCCGAAATAGTACCTGAAGCCTTTTTATAGTCAAAAGAGCCTCCATTTAAAGAGATGTCACCATGAAGTCCCTTTTTAGGCTTTTTTGTCTTTACTTTAACCGAGCCACTAAGCACTCCAAACTCTTCAATATCAAAAGGTCCTTCTTGAACTATTACATCATCAATGGCATTTGTAAGAACATGAGAGGTAGGAGGATCCATTCTGTTTGGACATGCCCCATAGATTTTTGCTCCATCA
>JALWMP010000118.1 GCA_026996165.1 Campylobacteraceae bacterium | reverse complement strand
ATCTTTTTCTAAATATTTAGAAAACTTATCTTTAACAACAGAAAAAACAAAACTTGAAAATGAAGAAGCACCTGAATTACTCTTCTCATACATTCCCTCTAATGAAGTTAAATTTGGTTTAACTATATCATTAACCTCTTCTCTAATCTCTTTTTGAAGTGGATTAAGTTCCTCTTTTTTTGCTTTTGGTCTAGTAAAAATATTGACAAATATTTTTATAATATTTAAAAAAAGTACAACTCCTACAATACCACCTATAACATATAAAACTATTATATTATCCATGTTTTTTATCCTTTTTTTTCTTCTCTTCTCTCTCTTTTTTAAGGTTTCTTAAGTGTATTTTTCCCTTAAACTTATCACCAAAATAACCTTCATTTGCCATCCACCTATAAATTGAAGCAGCAATAGGTCCAGAGGTGCTACCTCCATGCCCTCCATGCTCTACTAAAACTGTTACGACATATTTAGGATTCTTAAATGGTGCATAAGTTGTTAACCAAGCATGAGAACGACTATAATAGTCTAGTTGAGACTCTTTCATTCTCTTTTTTTCACCTTGAGGAATAGAGACAACCTGAGATGTTCCTGTCTTTCCTGCAATAACAATAGGAAGATGAGACATTGCTCGTCTTGCTGTACCATGTGGAGAGTTACAAACATCATACATACCCATACGAATAGTATTTAAATCTTGTTGATTTACTTCAAAACTTTTATACTCTGGTTTAACTATTTTCCCTGCAATATCATGAACAAAATGAGGTGTAGGTAAATTTTGTGTTGCTAAAAATGCTGTATATCTTGCTACCTGTAGAGGAGTTACTAGATTATATCCTTGACCAATCGCTGAGATAACTGTCTCGCCTCTATACCAAGGCTGTTTAAAGCGTTTCATCTTCCATGCTTTATCTGGAATAACTCCTCTTTTTTCATGAGGTAAATCAACACCTGTTTTAACACCTAAGCCCATCTTTCTTAAAGATTTTGCCATATTGTTAATACCTGTATCTAATGCTTTGTTATAAAAATAGACATCACAACTCTCTCTAATTGCTTTACGCAATCCAACTTGACCATGTCCATAATGAGACCAACATCTAAATTTGTGTTTACTTTTTCCTAAAGTAATATAACCTTTACAATACTCTGGGCGATTAACAGCAGTACCCGCCTTTGAGTAAGCAAGAGCCATTCCCATCTTAATGGTTGACCCAGGAGGGTAGACCCCTGAGACAATTTTATTGGTAAAAGGGTGATTTAAATCCGTAATTAATTCTTTCCAATCTTTTGAAGATATTCCTCCAACAAATAGATTTGGATCATAAGATGGGTAGGAGACTGCTGCTAAAATATCACCATTAACATTCATAACAACAGCCACACCAGATTGTCCTTCAAAGAGTTCATTAATTCTTTTTTGCAATCTTAAATCAATATTTAAAATTAAATTTTGATTATCTTTTGGTTCAACTTTTTCTATTTGAGCAACCTCTCTGTTTGTTGCTGAAACTTTAACCAAACGATAACCTAATTCACCTTCCAACACTTTGTTATATTGACGTTCGAGACCTGTTTTCCCGACAACACCAACTTTGGAGACAACGGGGTCTTTCTCATTCTCTTTTGCATTAGAGCGTCCAACATATCCAACAATATGTGTAGCTAAAGGACCTGCAGGATACATTCTTTTTGTCTCTGACTCAATCTTTAAACTTTTGTTAATACTAAGTTTCGGGTACGCTCCAATCATTCCCTTATAAGGAATAAAATCTACAATAGGGATAAATCTATGATTATAAGAGGAGTCTTTTTTCAAATATTTCTTGATCAATTTTGTCTTATTTTGGTCTGGAAACTCTTTAACAATAGCATCTAAAAGTTTATCTAATTTTTTATTAGGCTCTCTCTTTTTTGTTTCTCTATTATATTTAGTTAAATGAGGAGCTACTTTAATTGAGAAACCAATATCATTAACAGCTAAAAGTTTCCCTTTTCTATCTAAAATTTCACCACGAACTGGTTTAATATAATACTTACGTTCAATATTCATCTGTGCTAAATGTTCATAATAGTAGTTAGATTTAATACTAATTTGATAAATACGAGAAATTAATAAAATCCAAAATAGTACAAAAACCGTAATAACAATAACAAATCTCACAGCATTACCCCAACTAAAATATCTATAACAATATAGTAAACCAACAATATATCTCCTATAACTGTTGATGTATTAAAAATAAAATCATAAACAAAGAGAGTTATATAATAGATAAAATCAATAAGTACAATAAGTGTAAAAATCAAACATACCCTACATCGAATTAAAAGTTTCAATCTATTATATACAAATATTAAAATTAAAATAGTAACTGCTGTTGAGAAAAAAAGGGGAAGAGTTAAATTTAAATCTAAATTTACTAAATAAAAAAAAGCACTTACTGAATAGATTTTTTTACTATCTATATTAACAATGAAAATATACCCTGCCAATCCAATTAGAGGAGGTAAGATTGTATAGATTGAGACAAGCATAGGATATAAAAGCACAAATAAAAATAAAAATAACTTCTTTCTAAAACCAAATCCTTCATCATCAAATTTATTATAGTTTCTAAATGCCATACTATCCTACTAACTTATAAACCATAGAAATTTCATTACAAACAGGAAAATGAATACACTTTATACAGTCTGTCCAAATTTTATGTTCAGGAATAGTCTCTTTTGCAATCTCTATAAAATTCATTTTTTTAAAAAATTCAGGTAAATATGTTAAAACAAGTACCTCCTCTTCAACACCTAAAATTCGTGCTTCTTCTAATGTAAACTCAACAATCTTTTTACCAATCTTTTTACCTCTATGTTTATCTGAAACAATCAAAGAACGAATCTCAGCTAAACGTGCTGAGTGAATATGTAATGCAGCATAACCAACTAGTTCATCATCTATCTTTGCTAATACATAAGAGCGTATATTAGTAGCAACCTCATCTTCATTACGCTCTAAAATAACCCCATCTTTTACCTCTTGAGCCACCATTTTTTGCATAAAAGGAATATCCTTAAGCGTTGCTTTTACTAATTTAACCATTCATCAATCCCAAAAATATGTTCAAATATCTTTTGATGAATACGTTCATAACCAATTCGTTTAGAGTTTGAAATAGTAATAGAGCCAGGAAATTTTTTCTTAAGAGCTGTCTTCTCTTTCATATTTAACTTATCTATCTTTGTAAATACATTTAGATAGAGCTGGTCACCACGAATAAATTTTTTAACATACTCTTCAACATCTTTATCTATCTGAGCATTAGGGTGACGTGCATCACGAAGATGAATAAAAACACGAATAGAGACTCTATGTTTTATAAACTCAACTAAATTTTTTTGCCAAACTCCTTTAAGGTCTTTGGAGACTTTAGCATAGCCAAACCCTGGTAAATCTACAAAACGGATATTCCAATCTTTTTCATTATATATATACCGAATATCAAAAAAGTTAATAAGTTGTGTCTTTCCAGGTGTTGCTGAAGATTTTGCCAAATTTTTACGAGAAGTAAGTCCATTAATAGTTGAGCTTTTCCCAACATTAGAACGCCCTAAAAAAACTACTTCACTTACAGTATCATCTACCGAGTCACTCAATGCCTGAGCCGATTTTATAAAATGAGCCTCTACAAGTCTAGGTGTTGCCATTATTTTATGTCCTCAATCTCAAATATGAAGTGTACAGGTTTTTTAACACTACCTTTAATATCTGCTAAGCCTGTCTTTAAGTCTAAAGAGACTTTATCAGCCTTAATGGTTCTATTGTTTGTTAAGTCAATTAATACAACATTCCCAATAAAGTAATACTTTGAACTTGTTGGAGCATAAGTAATTTTATTAGATGCACCTTTATAGTGAACCCCTTTTTCAGTCAAATCAAACTTTACATTTCCATATGCTTCATACTTTAAAGCTTTTTTTTGGTCATTAAAAAAAACCGTTACTCTAGAAGCATTTATCTCATTTTTTCCTTGCTTTATCTTTGCATGTCCCTCAAAGAATGCTTCATGATTAATATTGTTTGCATAAAAATGGTCTGCTTTCATATCTACAATAGCAGCAGAAAGATGTAAAGAAAAAAGTAAAATAAAAAATATAAGTAGTCGTTTCATCTAAAATATCCAGTTTTTAGCGTTATTATAGCGTGTTAAAAAAAAATGATAAAGAGTTTAGACAAATTTTAATACAAAATTCTAAAATATAAACTGCTATAATGTCGCTAATTATCATAAGGAAAAGCTACTTACATGAAAAAACACTACACTGCTATTATCTCTCGCACATTTGGGAATTTTGCTTCTAAAAAATTTCCTAAACCTCTTCAGAAACTTATCAACCATGGTTATGTTAAACTTATGGGTTTAGATATGAGTGAATTTAAAAACCCATCTGAGTATTCAACACTAAATGAACTCTTTACTAGAGCCTTTATAAAACCTAGAGAGATTAATGTTGACAAAAATGTTATGATTTCACCAGTTGATGCCTTAGTAACTGACTATGGAGAGATTAAAGATGGAAAAGCTTATCAAATAAAAGGAATGGAGTACAGTATTGAGAAACTTTTTGGTTTTTATCATCAAGATGCTGTTAAAGATGTAGAGGGTGGAGAGTTCATTAACCTTTACCTTTCTCCAAAAGATTATCATCGTTACCATTCTCCTGATAGATTAACTATTCAATCTATAACACATATTCCAGGAAAGCTATACCCAGTTAATTTTCCACTTCTTAGAAATAAAAAAGACCTTTTTATAGAAAATGAACGTGTTATTATTGAATGTTTAGATAAAAAAGGAAGAACTTTTATTATGGTTTTAGTCGGAGCTTTAAATGTAGGAAAAATGTTAATCACTTTTGAGAGAAAAATTCAAACCAATTCAAAGATTAGAGAACCAAGACACTATACTTATGAAAATATAACTTTAGAAAAAGGAGAACTCTTTGGTTGGTTTGAAATGGGTTCTACCATACTACTCTTCTCTCAAAAAGGCTCTTTTACACCACAAGTAAACATTAACCAAAAAGTAAAATTTTCAGAACCAATAGGAGTATTAAATTAATGAAAAATTCAAAGAAATTAGTTATTTTTGATATGGACGGAACTCTCGTTGATAGCTCTATTACTATAGTAAATGCTATTAATTACGTAAGAGATAAGCTCTCTTTACCTCCATTGACAAAAGATATTATCTTAACTAAAGTAAATGACCCAGAACTAAACCCTGCTCTATTCTTTTACGAGACAGAAGAGTTTACACCACAACAAGAGGAGTGGTTCTCTGAATACTATACTAATAATCATGAAAAAGAGTTACAACTCTATGATGGAATAGAAGAGTTACTAAAAGAGTTAAAGACAAAAGATTATCTTCTTGCAATAGCAACTAACTCTTATAGAGATTCAACTCTCAAATCACTTAACCACTTAAATATTCTTGATTATTTTTCAAGTATTGCTTGTTATGATGATGTTGGACGAGGAAAACCTGCTCCAGATATGTTAGAGAAAAACCTAAAAGATACTAATGTAGAAGCCAAAGAAGCTATCTTTGTAGGAGATAGTGAACGTGACCTTATGGCTGCAAATAGTTTAAACATAGACTATATTATGATAAACTGGGGCTTTTCAGACTATGAAGATGCTATTCACTCTATTGATAAATTAAAAGAGAAAATTTTGGAATTATAAAATGGAAATAAATAAATCAACATTAACCGATATTGCTTCAGTAACACTTATAGGTATTGGTTTTGCATCTTATCTTGACCCTATACTCTACACAGGTCTCTTTGCTTTTTCAGGAGCAATTACCAATCAACTTGCTATATTTATGCTTTTTCATAAAGTTCCATTTTTATATGGTTCAGGAGTTATAGAGGAGAACTTTGAGAGTTTTAAAGTTTCTATTAAAAATATGATTATGAAACAGTTCTTTACAAAAGAGCAACTTAGAGCCTTTTTTCAAGGAGAAGAGAAAAAGATTGACCTTGCTCCTTTAGTTGAATCAGCTGATTTTTCACCTGCTTTTAATGCTCTTAGTCAAAGTGTTATGGAGTCAAAATTAGGCAATATGCTTAACATGTTTGGAGGAGAACAAGCCCTAGAACCACTAAAAGAACCTTTTTCAAAAAAGTTAAAGTCTGCTGTAGTTGGCATTGTAAGTTCAGATACTTTCAAAGCACAAATCAACCACCATATAGAAAACTCTTCTCTAAATGATGATATTTTAAATACTATTGAAGAGCTTATAACAAACCGTCTAAATGAGTTAACACCAAGCATGGTAAGTGACTTAGTGCATGAGCTTATACATACTCATTTAGGTTGGCTTGTTGTTTGGGGTGGTGTTTTTGGTGGACTAATTGGATTTATCTCCTCATTTTTAGTTTAAATGACTAATTAACTTTTTAATCTTTGAACTCTATAATTACACTTTTTAAGGAATTAGAACTAATGGATTTTAAAATAGACAACACCGATGGTAAAGCAAGAGCTTGTACCATAAAAACTGCTCACTCAACCATACAGACACCAGTTTTTATGCCTGTAGGAACAGTTGGAGCGGTAAAGGCACTTGATGCTACCGATTTAGCAACATTTATAAAACCAGAGATTATTTTAGGAAATACATATCATCTATACCTACGTCCTGGTGATGATATAGTTAACAAAATGGGAAAACTTCATGGCTTTACTAAGTATCCAAAGAGCTTTTTAACAGACTCTGGTGGTTTTCAAGCCTTTTCTCTCTCAGACAATGTCAAAATAGATGAAGGAGGTATTACTTTTAGAAGTCATATTGATGGAAGTAAACACTACTTTACACCTAAAAAAGTAATTGATATTCAGTATAATTTAGGCTCAGACATTATGATGATACTAGATGACCTAGTTGCTCTACCTGCTACGCAGGAGCGTATAAAAGCAAGTATAGAAAGGACTACTCGTTGGGCTGAAGAGTCTATTGAATACCACCGTTCAAACCAAGCTGAGGGAAAATCACTTAACCAAAATATTTTTGCTATTATCCAAGGTGGTACGGACAAAGCATTTAGAGAGAAGTCTGCTAGAGAACTTTGTGCTTTAGACTTTGATGGTTTTGCTATTGGAGGGTTGAGTGTTGGAGAGGCTAACCAAGAGATGTACGATACAGTAGAATGGACAACAGAGTTTATGCCAACAGATAAACCTCGTTACTTGATGGGAGTAGGAACTCCTGAAGATTTAGTAGAGAATGTAGAACGTGGGGTAGATATGTTTGACTGCGTTATGCCAACACGAAATGCAAGAAATGGAACACTCTTTACTTCATATGGAAAAGTTCATATAAAATCTGCACGATTTAAAGAAGACAATAGACCCCTAGACCCAGAGTGTGAATGTATGGTATGTAAAACATACTCAAGGGCATATTTATGTCATCTATATCGTGCAAAAGAGATTACCTATCTTAGGTTAGGAACTATTCATAACCTTTACTACTATCTAAATCTAATGAAGGAGATGAGAAAAGCTATTTTAAACAACTCATTTACAGAGTTTAAAAAAGAGTTTTATGCTAAACGAGCATAAAACTATGCTACTATTAATGGTTGAGGATTGTAACTTCTTATAAACTCAGCCAAATCTCTAACTGTTTTACAACCATTCTCTATCGCAATTTTTAATATGTTACCGTCAAAGTTTTTCATTGTGACTTCCTTATATTAAAATTAAATAAAAGTATATATTTAATTATTTAATTTATTATAATACAAAGTTGCCAAATTAAAACTGAATTATAAATAAATTTATATTTTTCATCTCAAAAATTAAAAATATAATTATTTTTTGTTCTATATTGTTATCTCTTTAATATCTGCTATATCTCTAAATGACTTATATATAGAACCAATAGTATTCTTACGATTGTTTTTTAAAGCTTCATCTTCTGCATTTACTAAAACATCATCAAAATATTTATCTAGCTTTGGTTTAAGTGCAAACATAGCCGAAAGTTTATCTTCATAGGAGTTATACTCTTTATCTATAGTTAAATTATATTCATCATAAAGTTCATTCTCAATAGGCTCAACAAAGAGAGACTTGTCTACAGTTAATTCATTATCCAGATTAATCTCTTTTGAGATATTTGCCACACGTTTAAAGGTAGAAAACTGCTCTTTAAAATCATTAGAAGAGACTATACTATTTAGAGCTAATACCTTTTTAGCAATCTCATTTATATCTTGTTCTCCTGACTCTAAAACAGCTGTAATGACCGAAGGATTAGCATCTAAAGACTTTTTAATACGCTCAACTATAAAGGTTATAAGCTTTTGAATATCATAAGGTTCATAAAGCTCATTTAACATCTCTATAATCTCTTTAGTTTTAAATGGTAAATTGTACTTAATAACAATTCTAACAATACCATTAACGGCACGACGCAAGGCAAATGGGTCTTTTGAACCTGTAGGAATCTTTCCAACTGAAAATAGTCCAATAAGAGTATCAAGTTTAATTGCCATAGCAACAATAGCCGAAAAAATTGAACTAGGAAGCTCTGCACCCTCACCCAATGGAAAATACTGCTCTTTAATTGCTTGATAAACCACCTCATCTTTACCTAATGCTTTAGCATAGTAGTACCCCATAAGTCCTTGAAGTTCAGTAAATTCATAAACCATTTCAGAAGTAAGGTCAGCTTTTGCTAAAGAGATAGCTTCACTCATTAGCTCTTTTAGTTCATCTTCACTCTTTCCTGTCTCTCTCTTAACCTGCTCCATATAGAGTTCAAGCAGTCTTAGAGCTATCTTTTTTTCACGCTCAATTTTGTCGGTCAATGAACCTAAACCGTCCATAAATGTAATCTTCTCTAAACCATCAGTTAAGAGTCCTCGTTTTAGATCATTTCTATAGAAAAAGAGTCCATCAGCTAGACGTGGTTTTAAAACTCTCTCATTTCCTGCTACAACTTTACTGTAGTCATCAGTAACAGCATTGGAAACTACTATAAATTTATTTGAGAGTTTTCCATTTTCAAATACAGGAAAATAGCGTTGATGCTCTTTCATAGAAGCAATAATAGCCTCAGGTGGTAGCTCTAAAAAGAGTTCATCAAAAGTACCAAGCAATGCCTTTGGATTTTCAGTAATAGCAACAACCTCATTTAAAAGAGTCTCATCTCTCTCAATACTAATGCTACTCTCTTGCTCCAATACCTCAAACTGTGCTAAGATTTTAGATTTTCTATCGTTATGATAGAGCATAACTTCACCCTCAGCTAAAATAGTATCATACTCACCTACATTAGCAACTTCTATAGGATTAAAGTTAACCATTCTATGCACATAAGTTTTAGAGTCAGATTGTACACCAAAGAGTTCAACATCTACTACATCGTTATCTAAACGAACCTGCACCCAGCGAACAGGGCGAATAAATTCATCTTTTCGATTTCCCCAACGCATCATCTTTCCAAATGCCATTGAGCCTAACCATTTCTCTAACATCTCTTGCAGAAGAGTAACTGTCTCTAAACCTTTTTGCTCTTGTTTAAAGTAAAGACACTCTTTCCCTTTATTCTCTATGCGTCCAAGCTCTTCAAAAGTAACTCCACACTTACGAGCAAATCCCTCACCTGCTTTGGTAACTTCACCATCACGAACAGCAACCATAACAGGAGGTCCTACAAGCTCAATAGTTTGGTCAGATTGTGTTAATGGTATTGCTTCATGTCTAAGTACCAAACGACGTGGAGTATAAATAAACTCAAAAGCACTCTCTAAATGATACTCTATAAGTAGCTCTTTCCATGATTTTTCAATATTTTTTACAATTTTAAGTAGTGGTATAGCAGGTAACTCTTCTACACCTATCTCTATTAGAAGTGGTTTTGTCATAATCTTTTATGTCCTAATCTTTTATTGGTGCGATTTTATCTAAAAGTTGATAATGGGTAGATTTAAACTTTTTAATTTTATACTATCCCCTCTTGCCCTAACCTATAGAGTGCAAAGTCATACTTTATTGGGTCATCTTTATCAAATTTTTTTAAAGTCTCTGTTAACTCTAATACAGCTTTCATATCATAAGTTTTTCTCTTTAGTAATCCAAGTTTTTGAGAGACTTTAAAGGTATGTGTATCTAAAGGCATAAGCAAATCTCTTTTATCTATCTTTGACCATAACCCCATGTCAAGTTCATTTTTTCTCACCATCCAACGCAGATACATCAAATAACGCTTGTATGTTCCTGCTCCTGTTAACTTTTTAGGTACTGAACCTACTAAAAATTTATAGCCCCTACTCTCATAAGGGTAGACCTCTTTTAGATGCTCTATAAAGTTCCAAAGTCCATCTAAAATATTTTGCTCTTTTCTATACCCATCATAAAAGATACTCTCTATGCTATCAATCTCTTTTAGACGTTTTAGAGCAATAAAAATAGATGATACATCTTGGGCATTTTGAAAACGGTAATAATGACTATACAACTCTTTTTTTATCTTTTTATCAGAGGCTTCAAGTAAAGAGAACTCTAAAGAGTCCAAAAATTTAATAATAGCCTTTACATTTCCATAAGCAAACAAAGCACAAACAAGAGAAATAGTCTCATCATTATACCTTTTTGCAATTAAGAGAGGGTCAGGCTTCTCCTTGGTTATCTCATTTGAGACATCTCTTTTCTTTACCTCTTGTTCTAAAATCTCTTTAATATTATTCAAATAAAATCTCTTTCTTTAATCTCTAAAATTTGGTATGCCTACTATAACAGAACTATTATTAGATTTGTTAATTGCTACGCAAATATTTTCTCCAAGCTCTCTTTGAAGTGCCATTACTTCACCTTTTGAACAAAGTTTTTCTTGCAATCCTCTTCCATAATCTCTGATTTGGGATAGTGAGGGTTACTAACCCTCTACATATAGATTTTTTTCATTACAACCATCATAAAAGCGTCCACCTATGACCTATTTTATCTCTTCCCAATTCTTCTTTCTTGGACAAGTTATTCCTATATCATTACTTGTAAATAAATTGATTTTATTTTTCATCTATGTTTCCTTCATAGATATTAAAGTAGATAAAACACTATAACATTTTTCAGTTATATATAATTTAAAAAAATACATTAATGACTTTTTTTATTTTTTGTGTTAAAGTTTTGTTATTAAAACTAAGGAAATTAAAATGAAAAATAACTTCACTAAAGCAATGACATTTCGTCATGCTTGTAAACTATTTGATGAAAATAAAATAATACCAGATGAAGAGATACACTATATTTTAGAAGCAGGAAGAACTTCTCCCTCATCTTTTGGTATGGAAGCTTGGAAATTTTTAGTCATTACTAACCAAGAGTTAAAAGAGAAACTTAGACCTCTATGTTGGAATCAACCTCAAATCACCTCTTGTTCACACTTGGTTGTCATATTAGCAGGAATAGAGTCTGTTAAACCTTCCTCTGGCATACCTCAAAAACGTTTTGCAAGAAGACCACTAAACCAAGAGCAAAAAAATAGATATATAGAACTCTACTCTCAACATCTAAAAGAGACACTTAGCTCAGACAAAAATATCTATGAGTGGACAGCACGACAAACCTATATAGCTGCTGCCAATATGATGACCGCAGCAGCCTATATAGAGATAGACTCTTGTCCTATTGAGGGGTTTGAAAAAGATAGAGTAGAAGAGCTTTTAGAGATAGATACTACTAAATATCAAGTCGCTATGCTTCTTCCTTTTGGATACAGAGTCAATGAACAATCTAAACAAATTAGGTTACTGTTTGAAGAGGTTGTTGAGTTTATAAAATAGTAGGAGCTTTAACCTCCTCACCCAAAAAGGCATAAGCCCTACCAACTCTAGCCATAGGCTTAAGAATTAACTAGTTAGTCCTGCAAAAATCTGCCGTTGCCTATGCAGTGCTTTGCACTCTCTTCGAGAAAAACCTCATAAAATTGAGGATATGATATTCCATCGAACTCAGGTTAATAATGTTTTCCTCTCTATCTATATTTTACATTTAATAAAATCTTACCAAAAAAACTAAAGATAACCTACAGATATGTCAAATTGTCATCATTGTTAGATATAATCACAAAATAATTTATTAGCTTCAAGGATTTCAAATGGCACTAGTAGGTCTCTTCAATATCTCAAAAAACTATGACGTAAAACAGCTTCTAAAAGGGGTAGATTTTCAGCTCAATGAGGGTGAGCGTGTGGCGATTGTTGGGCAGAATGGTTGTGGAAAATCTACACTTATGAAGATTTTAGCTGGTAGCATAGAGCCAGATGAGGGAAAACGTATAGCAGACAGAAGTATTATTATTGATTCGCTTGACCAAAACCCTCGTTTTAAAGAGGGGTTAAATGTTCGTGATGCGATTGAGAATGAACTAACCGAGCTTAAAGAGGCAAAAGAGCGTTATGAGGAGCTAACTCTGCTTCTTAGTGAAGATTTTGAAAACAAAAAACTACTTGAAGAACATGCCAAAATAACCAACTACCTTGACCACCACAACGCTTGGAACTTAGATGACAAAGTAGAACGTGTGCTTCAAGAGTTTAAACTCAAAGAGTATGAGTATCGAGATGTTAATCTGCTCTCTGGTGGAGAACAGCGTCGTGTTGCTTTGGCTTCGTTAATTTTGAAAAAGCCTGATGTCTTGTTACTTGATGAACCTACCAATCACCTAGATGTCTATATGGTGGAGTTTTTAGAAGAGATTCTGCTAAAAGAGAAGTTTACACTACTTCTTATCTCTCACGATAGACACTTTATTAACTCCATTGCTACACGTATTGTTGAGGTTGAAAATATGAATATTGTCTCTTATGATGGTGGATATGATAACTACTTGGTGCTTAAAGAGGAGCGTATGAAGAGTTTAGCTAAAAGCTACGATACACTGGTGCGTTTTCTCAAAAAAGAGGAGGAGTGGCTACGACGTGGGGTTAAAGCACGACTTACTAGAAACCAAGGGCGAAAAGCTAGAGTCTTTGAGCTACGAGAGAAGGCTAAAAAAGACCCTACACTTATTCGTAAAATGAAGATTGAACTTGAACGAGAGAAGAAGAGCTTTAATCGTGGTGAAGAGAAAGGGAAAAATAGAAAGAAGATGCTCTTTGATATTGAAGATTTACACTTCTCTATTGGGGGTAAAGATTTAATTCAGGGCTTTACTACACGTATTTTACAACGCGATAGAATTGCCATTGTCGGACACAATGGTTCAGGAAAATCGACTCTACTTAAACTACTTTTAGGACGACTCAAACCCAACAAAGGG
>JALWMP010000117.1 GCA_026996165.1 Campylobacteraceae bacterium | reverse complement strand
TTCTTTTATTTTATCGAAAAAATTATGTTTTTTATTGTTTGTTTTATTCGATTTTTTTATATCCATTTTTAGGGGGTACAATAATTGCTTAAATTGGCTTTTTTCGACAGCCTAGGTTACTCCTCTGTTTTCACTTATATCAACAAAAGCATTTAAAAATATAAATTTAGAGGCAAAGTACCACCATTTAGACTCTCCCATAATCCTATAATTTGGGAGAGAGGTTCACCGATATTTACATGAGTTTTAAAATACTCTTATATCATTTCTAATTTAAATATGAAATTTTCAATATCATACATCATTCCTCGGGTCAAGCACCATCTGAATCCTATCGGAAAACAAGTTAGCAGACAATACCAACACAAACATAAAAACAAAAGCTGAAAACAACGACCACCAAACCATAGGCTCTCGTGCCATCTCTAACCGTGCTTGGTTTATCATATTACCCCAACTGTGCATAGTAGGGTCAACCCCTACCCCCACATACGAAAGAACAGCCTCAGTCAAAACCAAACCTGAAAAGTCTAAAACAACAGATATAAGAATAATATGCATAAGATTTGGAATAATATGTTTTCGTATAATTCCCATCTTGCTTACTCCAAATGCCCTAGCAGATGTTACAAAATCTACTTGTGAAATCTTTAGCGTTTCAGCCCTAAGTAGTCTACAAAGTCCTGTCCAAGACGTAATACCTAAAATCAGTACTAAAAAAATCAGACGTACATCTGAACGCTCTTGGGTAGTGCTAAACCATTGAGGATTATTATCCATAATCACTTGCATTAATAACACAGCAGCCGCAATAAGTAAAACAGAAGGAATAGAGTTTAGTGTCGTATAGATATATTGAATAACATCATCAATCCACCCTCTAAACAATCCTGCTGTAACCCCCAAAAATATAGCTAAAGGCAAAGTTACCAAAGTCGTTAAAGTCCCAATAAGAACACCTGTTCTTATGCTCTTTAAACTTTGGTAAAGAACATCACCCCCCACCTTATCTGTTCCTAAAACATGGTAGTCAAAACTAAGCATATATAGCCATGTAAAGGTGACTATAAGCAGAGTAACTGTCACATAAGCTGTTCTCCAAGGAAGCTCACTCTTCTCTTTTCGCCTCTTTCTCCATAAAAGGTGTAGTCCTATTAAAACCATACTAATAGCAACCCCCACACCAACACTTACCATAGTTTTAGTAGCAATACTAACACTACTATTAACATACTTCAAAGGCAGATACTTCTGCAAACTTACCCCATCTTCAACTACTAATGTTTTTGTATACTCATGTGTAGCAAAAGGTGCAGAGTAGGTTCGCTCTGTATTGGCTATGCGATGTTCAAATGCCATATCTAGCAGACTTACCATCTCTGAAGAGTTAGCCTTTTGAAAATGCACGGAATCTAGCAGTGCAAAAAGCAGATAGAAAAGCAGAACAATAGCTGAAATCATCGCTACTGAGGATTTAAAAATAGCCCTCCACTGCTGTTGTACTTGTGGGGAGCGTAAAATAACTCTGCTCCACACTACTAAAGCTATGACTAAGAGCCATATCATAATGTCTGTCCATAGAAAGGTTATTGTCATTGTTTCTCGCTTTCTCACTTTTTATTGTTTAACACGCTCAATTGCTTTAAGCAATTTACGCTCTAACAGCTCTTTAGGTGGTAGTTGTAACCAATATTCAGAGACATGAATATTGTCTTTCTCCAAATCCATCAACTCTACTACTTCACTATCTTTTGAAGCACATAAAATTATAGCAATAGGTTCTTCTTCTCCCTCTTGCTTCTCATATTTTGACAACCATTTAAGATAAAGCTCCACTTGACCTTTATAGTGTGGTATAAACTCACCTATCTTTAGCTCTACAAGTACCAATCTTTTGAGTTTTCGATGATAAAAGAGTAAATCCATAACATAGTCACTGTTGCCTATCTGAATCCTCTTTTGACGAGCCAAAAAAGCAAAGTCACTTCCAAATTCCAAAATAAACTTTTCAAGCTCTTTTAAAATAGCACTCTCTAAATCTCTTTCACTATAACTCTCTTCTAGCTCCAAGAAGTTAAGTAAACATGGGTCTTTTAAAAAGAGAGAGGTACTCATTTTATTATCACTGCTAAGAGCTTTTAAATCTTGTCGAATAGTAAGTTCAGGCTTTTTAGAAATAGCTGTACGTTCATATAGCATAGAGTTTATTCGCTCTCTAAGTGTTCGTACATTCCATTGTTCATGAACCGACATAGCAATATAAAACTCTCTTTTTAGCTCATCTTTAATCTTAATAAACTCAATAAAGTGTGACCAACTCAATTGTCGTGACAGGGTCACGACAATCTCTTTATCTGAAAAAATGGTATAGACCTGTATCATTCTAAGAAGACTTGCTTTGCTATACCCTCTCCCATACTCCAATGTCAATTTTTCAGATATTTTTTTAACCACCTCTTTACCATAAGTGGCTCGTTTATCTTTTAAAATCTCTTTTTTTAGTCGTTCGCCTATCTTCCAATAGGAGAGTATCATCGTATTGTTAACTTGAACAATGGCTTGTTCTTTTGAGGTATCAATAATATTTTTAATGTTGTTGTATAGGGTTGATATATCTTTTTTTGTTTCTATATTTGGCATTTTAATATCCTATATTTTTCTACCATTTTAACATTAAAAAACAAAAAGAGAAAGAAAGATGTCAAATTGTAATATTTGTAGGGTGCGATTGCCATCGCACCAAAAATAGGCATAAAGAAAAATTGAAATTTTGTTTTGAATGTTGTATAGATGGTGCGATAGCAATCGCACCCTACAGGGCTTCTCCCTTGTTCACAAGCTTTGGTTTTGGAATCTATATTAAAATTAATCATTATCTTCAAACGGAATACTTTTTTCTCTACAGTAAGATTCTATTTCTAAATCACCATCAAGAGTACTATCACAAAATTCTAGTTCAAACTCTTTTTTTGCACGAATATAATTTTTTCCACTAGCTGTAATAATTTCATCTATATCAGTTATAAACTTTTTAAAATCGGTGTTAATATGACAAAGTTTGTCAATAGTTTTAAAATCTAACTCTTTATATTTGGATGAAAATAGTATTTCACTTTCAAAGGGATTAGATTTTAGCTCAATAACTCCAATACCAAAAGATTGATTTAATCTTTCTATTTCATCTTTTAAAGCTGAATTGATTTCAAAAGCAACAAGATAGCCATAGTTCGCCCAACTAGAGTTTGAAACTGCTTGAAAATATGACTCTTTTAATTCGTA
>JALWMP010000116.1 GCA_026996165.1 Campylobacteraceae bacterium | reverse complement strand
TACTTTAACCGAGCCACTAAGCACTCCAAACTCTTCAATATCAAAAGGTCCTTCTTGAACTATTACATCATCAATGGCATTTGTAAGAACATGAGAGGTAGGAGGATCCATTCTGTTTGGACATGCTCCATAAATCTTTGCTCCATCAATCGTAACATCTATATTATCTCTCTTTTGACCTCTTAAGACAATATCATTGGCAATCCCACTTCGTCGTATCATTGAGATACTTGGTACATTTTTCTGCAAAGCATCAGCAAGGTCAGCAGACTTTAGCTCTTCTCCTGAGATATTTTTAACCACTTGGGTTGTTCCCTCTTCTACTACTGAAATATCATCTAGTACCTCTTCAGCTTGTAAATTAGCAATTACAATAAGTGATAAAACAACTTCTCTTTTCATAGATATAACTCCCTTTTTTTAATAAATATTTTAAATAATAGGGAAGTAGTGTTAATTTAGTGTTAAACAAATCATAGATATTATCTTTTTATGAAAAACAATCTATCTATTATAATATATATACTTCTCTTTATTATTGTGCTTTATGGATTCTTCTATAAAGAGGTAGCTGTTGCTATTCCTTTAGTGTTGAGTCTACTTTTTTTGTTAATAACACTATTTGTATTAAATTCTGATTCTCTTAAAAAAAGGTATGAAATAGATGAAAATCTTTTACATCTAACTCAAGAGATTATTCATGAGTTAAATATTCCTATATCTACCATTCAATCAAATGTTTCATTAATTCGGAGACAATTTAAAGATGATGAAAAACTACTAAAGCGTTTAAATCGAATTGAAGATGCTTCAAAACGCTTAGAGCGTCTCTATGAGGAGCTTTATTATAGTATAAAAAAGGAGATAAAAACAGTAGAACGTGAAAAGATTAATGTAATTGCTTTGGTTAGAGAGAGAGTAAGCATAATGGAACAGCTTAACCGAAATCCATTTAAGTTGGAGTTAGAATCATCATCTTTTATTCTAGTTGATAAGATTGGATTTGAGAAGATGCTAGATAATATTTTAACTAATGCTATGAAGTACTCTTCTAAAGATAGTCCAATTACTATTCGATTAAAGAACAATATTTTGTCTATAGAGGATAGAGGAGTAGGTATGGATGAGGTGGAGTTACTTATGATTTATGAACGCTATTTTCAGTTAGATAGTAGTATACAAGGTAAAGGTATAGGCTTAGCATTAGTTCAAGCCTACTGTATTGAAGAGAAGATAAAAATAGATATAGAGTCTAAAAAGGGAGTTGGTACAGTTGTAAAATTAGATTTAAAAAACATTATTGTTTAAAAATGTTCTATGATAAATTGTTATTTAAGTTGTTTATATAAATTTTCATCATATCATTAGGTTATTATAATCTTAAGGATAATTATGAAAACAACGATTTTATTTCTAATGATACTATCGCTTTTTACAGCGTGTGAAACTGGAACTAAGTATGACAAAAATACAACACGTAAAAAAGTTATACTGACTGATAGAAGTGATGAACTTCCTAAAGATATTAATGATTTAGTTTCTGATGATGAAGAGCTAGAAGATGATGATGTTCTTATTACTGATCCTGTACCAGATAAGGCATATGTTGATGATGAAGAGTATATTGATGAAGGCTATGTTGATGATACAAAAGGTGATGATACTTTTGATAGTCAAGAGATAGTAAGTAGTAGCTCTAAATTAGATGTTCACAATATTAGAGTAGGGCAACACAATGACTATACACGCTTGGTAATGGATATTTATGAAGGTTCTCATAAAGCAAGTTCCGTTGGCTCTTATAGTGCAAAATATTATCCCAATAGAGATGAAATTGTAGTAAATCTTAATGGTTATAGTAAGTTTTCAGCTCCATTACCCTCTTTTCCTTTAAACTCTGTTATAAAGCAGATAGTCTTTAGTGAGCATAAGAGTGATAATGGATATAGATTTAGTATTAAGTTACGACAGAAAGCAAAGGTGCGAATTTTTGACCTTAAAAAACCAGCACGTTTAGCTTTTGATATTAAACCTATTTAGTATAAATAGGCTAGGGACTACAGTTAAAGCAATAGTTCGGAGTTTCTAGGAAGCTTTGGTAGTTCATATTGAGTCAAACCCCATATCATCAGTTGGGGTTTGACGATTTTTCATATTACCTTGTTCTTTGATATGTTCAACTTTAGTATCTTGTGCATAATAGTTAAACTTTGCACCTTTTTCATCTAAGTAAGCTAACATCTTCTTTTGTCCCAATTTTTTAGCATAATCTTTAGCACTCATTCCCATTTTGTCTTTAGAATTAATATCTGCACCATTGTCAAGAAGAAGTTGAACTATTTCCGTATTGTTAAAACAAGAAGCAAGGGTAATAGGCTTAATTCCACTAGGTCTTTTTGTACTGTTTATATCTACTTCTTTATCAATACAGTACTGAACCACATCTAAACGTTTAAATTTAATAGCAATATCAATAGCACTAAGTCCATCATCATCTGTTTGATGTAGGTCTAACCCATTTTCTAAAAGTGTTTCAATAAATTCAATAGAAGCATGTTTTCTAATGGCAAAAAATAGAACAGGTATATAGTCAGGCTCTTCTAGTCCATACTCTGCTCCTGCATCTATAGGTTGATTTAGGTCAATCCCTTCTTTGCATAACTTTTTTAAGGCAACAATATTATCATTTTCTATTACTTCTATTAGCTCTTCCATAATTAAGACCTTCTTTATCTGATTTAAATATTTATAGCATAAAAGAGCAATAGTGTCTCTTAATAGAAAATATCTTTTAAATTTTTTTTGCTTTTGTTACTATATAAGCAACATTTTATAACCTTTTTGTTAACATTCGCGACCTAAATCTAGGTTTAGTAAGTCTGCGTGAAGAATTTTTATATAATTTGCACCGATTATATAAGAGTTGGTTGGATAATAAGTATTATTTTAATAGATAAAATTTGTAGGTTCGATTTTATCGAATATCAAAACAGAATTATATTTATTATGTGTGAATTTTAATATCTTACCTCCTCCAACCATAGACGCAAAATAGGTGCATAAAAACACATAGGAGTAACCAATGAAGGTTAGACCATCAGTAAAAAAAATGTGTGATGATTGTAAGATAATTAAACGAAAAGGTATTATTCGTATTATCTGCAAAAATCCAAAACATAAACAGAGACAAGGATAAGCATGGCACGTATATCAGGTGTTGATTTACCGAAAAAAAAGAGAATTGAGTATGCACTAACTTATATTTATGGTATAGGTTTACATACTTCAAGAAAAATTCTTGATGCAACAGGTGTTGATTACAATACTAGAG
>JALWMP010000115.1 GCA_026996165.1 Campylobacteraceae bacterium | reverse complement strand
TGCACTTTTTATACTATAACGGTAAGAGTGTAATAGATGCTGTACCTCCAATTCCTTTTGAGTCAGATAATCTGTGGGAAAAGATAGCTACCCTAAGAGAGGGTTCAGACCGATTGGTTGAGAACTACAAGAGAGCCTATCCAAAAGTTTGGGAGAGGTTAGATAAGTTAGAGGGGGACATGGATATTTTTGAAGTAACAGCCATTGCCTTAGGTTTAGAAGATGAGAGCTTAGAGGGAATCTCTGCTGAGGCACTAAGCTTTTTAGGCAAAGGTGGCTTACAGATAGACACAAGAGTAAAAGACAACCGATTTGATAACTATGCGTTTTTAAGCTCTATTATGAGCTATCAGTTAGGTGGAGTTGAGAACCCTTATATGTGTTATAGTATCTATGAGTCTTTTGGAGATTATATAGGTGAGATAGTACCTCAACTTATTAACAAGGTCAAGACTAAAACTGTAGTTTTAACAGGTGAAACATTTGCAAATCAGTCGCTCTATGCTAGAATAAATAGAACTTTGGGAATTTATAAGCCTTTGATGAATGTTAATTTACCTATTGGTAAGGAGAGTGGGGTTTATGGGGCTTTGTATTTGTAGTATGTTATAATATCAGAATTTAAAATGAGGTAGAGAATTATGGAGAGACTAATTGTCAAAAACTTTGGACCACTAAAAGATGTCGATATTGAGCTTAATAGGATTAATCTTTTTATTGGGGAGAATGGTAGTGGTAAGAGTGTTTTGGCTAAGATTGTTACTATTTTATTGGATTTTAGGGAAAGAGATGAAAAAGAAATATTAAAAAAGTTTAGTGATTACAATATAAAATTTTTCTCTAAAGAAACCTTTATCCAGCTTTATATTACAGATGAACTTCTTGTAGAAATTAAAAATAAAACTGTTTTTTTGCATAATGATTTAAAATCAGAAATTGATGTAGAAAAGGTAAATAAAATTCAAAAGGATATTCAGGGTTCTTTTAAATTACCTAAAGAGATAGAAACACAACTTTTAGATTTTTTAAATGCAAATTCAGAACAGATTACACAAGGGATTGAAAAATTTAAAAAGTTTATATCTCAAATAGATATTAATAAGATGAAAGAAAGATTTAATTCACAATATATCCCTGCCGAAAGAAACTTTATATCACTTTTCAATAGGTCAATTAGTAGTATTTTAGTCGCAGAAGTTCCTCTACCTAAGTTTCTTCTCTCTTTTATGAGTGAATTTGAAAAAGCAGGAAATGAACTAAAAGAGTTAGAGTTCTTAAATGTAAAGTATGTAAATGGAGATGGATTAGATAGACATAAGGTCTATTTTAATGATGAAGACTATTTACCATTAGAGTTTAGTTCAAGTGGTATTCAGTCTGCTTTACCTCTCTATTTAACTGTTAAATATTTTGCTAAAAAACATCATGCTATTGTTATAGAAGAGCCTGAACAAAATCTTTTTCCAAAAGCACAAGCTAAAACTATAAAATATATTATTGAGCAAGTATCATATTATAATAGTCTTTTTATGATGACCCATAGTCCTTATGTCTTAAGCACTTTAAATAATTTAATCATGGCATACAAAGTAGCTCAAATGAGTAAAGAGACAAAAGAACAAGTAAAAGAGCTGATAAAAGAGGAACAATGGATAAACCCTAATGAGTTTTCAGCATATTATTTAGAAGATGGTATAGCCAAAAATATAGTGAGCAAACGAGGTTTAATAAGTGATAATGAAATAGATGATATTAGTGAAGAGATTACAGGAGAATTTGATGATTTAATGCAAATCTATAGAGAGTTTAAATATGCAAAATAGGCTAAAAACTGCTTTTCCTAATATAAAAACTAATAATTGCATGGAAACACTAACTCAAAAAGAGTTTGAAATTTATGATTGTGAAGAGGAAAAGAGATGTTATATTGCTACAGAGTATGGTCAATTTAAAGTTGTTAATAGTTTAGAAAAAGAGATAACTTTTTTAGCCATAGATAAATGCTTGTTTTTTGATAGTGATAAATTTAAAAAGTGTGATTGTGTTGTATTTGATAAAGATACTATCTGTTTTGTAGAGATAAAAGCTTGTAAATTTAAACAGAGAAAATCCAATAAAAAAACAGCTATTAGTCAGTTAAAATCAACCATTGAAATTTTTAGAGAAAAGTTTGATATAGATAAAAAGATAGAAGCTTATTTATGTATTGGAATGAATCCTGAACATCCTCCTAGAGCTTCAACTTCTGATAAAATTTTAGAATTTGAAGAGGAGTTAGATACTCAACTTTTTGACGGTTGCCAAAAAGAGTTTAATTAAAAAATTATGCAAACCCATAAACTAACCATAAAAGGCATAGTCCAAGGCGTAGGCTTTCGCCCTTTTATCTACCAACTAGCAACAAGATTTAACCTCAAAGGAACAGTTCTTAATGGAACACAAGGGGTAGAAATAGTAGTAAATGTCTCTAAAGATAAACTTGAAGAGTTTATAGAAGCCATCAAAAATGAACTTCCTCCTTTAGCCTCTATAGATAGACTTAGCATAGAGCAGATTGAAGCTAAAGAGTTTAATGATTTTCAGATTATACAAACCGATAGTAGTGGAGAAAAAACAGTTAATATCCCTCCTGACATAAGCATTTGTAAAGCTTGTGAAAAAGAGCTATTTGACCCCTCCAATCGTCGCTATGGTTACCCTTTTATTACCTGTACCCATTGTGGAGTACGCTACTCAATTATCTATGATTTGCCTTATGATAGGGGCAATACCTCTATGAAGTTTTTTAAGATGTGTAAAGCTTGTGAAGAGGAGTATACCAATCCATTGGATAGACGCTATCATGCTCAACCTATTGGGTGTTGGGAGTGTGGAGCGAGTTTAGAGTTAAGAGTTAAGAAGGAAGAGTTAAGAGTTGATAGGCGTGGGGTTGTTGATGGGGCTGTTGAGCTTATAAAACAAGGGAAAATTTTAGCCATAAAAGGTGTGGGTGGGTATCATTTAGTTTGTGATGCTACTAATGAGGAGGCTGTTTTAAAGTTACGAGAGAGAAAACAGAGACCTACAAAACCCTTTGCTGTAATGGTTAAAGATATAGAGATGGCTAGAGAGTTAGCAGATATTTCAAAAAAAGAGGAAGCTCTCCTCCTATCAAAAGAACGCCCAATAGTAATTCTTAACTCTTCACTCTTAACTCTTAACTCTCAAGTTGCTCCAAACCTTTCACGTATTGGGCTATTTTTACCTTACACACCTCTACATCTACTCCTCTTAACCAAACTAAATCGTCCTTTAGTAGCAACATCAGCAAATATAACTGATGAACCACTAGCGAC
>JALWMP010000114.1 GCA_026996165.1 Campylobacteraceae bacterium | reverse complement strand
TGGCAAACATGAAAATTAAAGCAAAAGTTAAAGGTGACACTCTTAAGTGTAAAGTTCAAATGAAACATGATATGATTACATATAATGTTGCAAAGAAAAAAGGTGTTGATGCAAACTTTATTACCTATGTAACAGGTAAAGTTGGAGACAGACTTGTATTTGAAGCATCTACAAGTCAATTCTTGTCTAAAAACCCAATTATTAAATTTGAAGCACCTGCTGATGGTCTTAAAAAAGGTGACAAACTTACAATGTATTGGAGAGACCTTTCAGGTAAAGAAGTTACTGAATCTAAAAAAATCAAAGGTCTTAAATAATCCTTTTGATTATATGAGACTCATATAAAATTGCTCCTTTTATGGAGCAGTCATTATCTACAGCACTTTAAACCAATAAATTACTTCTCTTTTTAATGTTGACTCTTTACGTCGATTAAAATGTTCCATCATATCAAAATTAGGGCTTTCTGAATATTTTTTATATTCATCAATAAATTTTTTATACTCTAACTCTTTTATTGCTGATACTTCATAAGTAACTTTTTCATACTCACCATCAGTAACTCTTGAAAGTTCATTAAGGTTTATTGCTCCATAACGTTTATCTTCTTCGAGGGTCATATTCATCTCAAGGTAAGCTCTCATAGTTGCTAATGTAAACTCTATTTGACCAATAGAACCATTATTTCCTTTCTCTATAATAGTTGCTAAGGGTTTACTATAGCCCCAAGCACCAGATACCTTTAAATCACTATTAAATACTATCTTAATAAAATTATCTAAGTTCTCTTCTGCTTCTATCTCCTTAAAATCTATCATTTTCTATCCTTTAAATAAATTTTATCACCTTTTTTAATATAACCTTCACCTATTACTTTTACAAAAATACCTCTATCATCTTTTAAAAGTTTTGGTAGTGACTTATCTATAATAGAGAGATGATTACAAATAGTACAATTTTGTGTTATCTCAAAAAAAACTTCTCCAATTTGTATCTTTGTACCTAAAGATAGTGAATAGGGATTATAGTCAATTAAAATATTCTCTCCTAAACTACCATAAGGTATCACAATATTGTTAGCTAAAGCCATACTATAACTATCTATACTTGTTAGTAAAACAGAACGTTCTATATCTTTAGCATAAAACTTATCGCCAATAACTCCATCTTTATTTAGTTCAACAACTCTTTTAGAAATACGAGAGCTATTACCTTTAACAGATATAAAAAGTTCTAATACTTCACCTATACTTTTATTTTTCATCTTTACCTCTTGTCCAAACACTCCAATTTCCTGTAAATGCTTTTACATTGTTATATCCAATATAACGCATTACTGTCATCATAAAAAGAGCTTTACTACTATCTTCCATACAATACAATGTATACTCTTTATCTTTTTCAAAAGAGTTAAAAAGCTCATTTAATTCCTCTTTAGATTTAATTCTATTATCTTCTATATCTATAACTTTTTTCCAACTAAATGGCTTTACTCCTAGCTCATAGTTTCCATATTTATTACCAACTATATCAACCATAGGGCAAGTATCAACAATAGTAATATTCTTATCACCCATTTGAGCTTCTCTTATTACCTTTTTTAAATCATTATTAGAAAGTAAAAAATCTATATTACCTTTACCAATTTTATAACTATTTTTTTCAAGAATTTTACTAGTTTCTAAAGATTTTTTTTGAACTAATAAATGAGGCTTTAAAATATCTAACTTTTTTTGAATATCTTCAAGTTTAGATTTCTCTTCCTTAGATAAATTAATAATCTCATCAATATACTTATTATAAAGTTTTTGATTTGGGTCAATTTTTGAAATTGCTTCTGCTCCACCATTTAAAATGGTCATTTTTTGATGTCCTAAACTCTCAAGTATACTATAAAGTGTTGAAGCATAAACTCCATAACTTTTATCATATAAAACTAAAAAATCATCTCTTTTTATCCCTAACTTTGAAAGTTTTTTTTCTACAGCTAAAGGACAACTATAAAGAGGAGAACAAGGCATATCACCTAAAATGGAGGAGCTAAAAAGAGTAGATGTATCAACCATTTTACTACCCCTAATTATCTCTTTCATCTTCTCTGCAACAACAAAGGTAATGTCTCTCTTTTCTATCATCTGTATAGCTAATTTTGCATCTATGTAAATAGGTTCATTTGCATAAAGTAACAACAAGTTCATATTTAAAATTAATAAAATTAATATTTTTTTCATTATATCACCTTTCATAAATTATGGTTTTAAGTATCTAACAATATAGCCATCATTAATAGATTCATTCAAAATTTTAAGTAATTCATATAGAACATAAATATCTTAGAAATTCATTAATATTTTTTTACTATTTGGCTAAATAAAAATCAAAGTTAATGTATTTCATCTCTATCACTATTTTATGATACCTATATTTTCTAAAGATAGTAGACTACTTAAACCAATATATTTTTTATTTAACTACACTTTAGTTTGAATTGATTGAGAAATCAAAACACCCTCTATTAACTTATCTAAGTCACCATCAAGAATAGCATCTACATTTGAATATGGTATATTGCTTCGTGTATCTTTTACTTGTTGATATGGAGCTAAAACATAAGAGCGAATCTGATGTCCCCAGCCTATATCACTCTTCTCTACACCATCTAGTTTAGCCTGTTTTTTCTCCATCTCATACTCATATAGACGTGACTTTAACATCTTCATAGCTGTTGCTTTGTTTTTGTGTTGACTTCTATCGTTTTGGCACTGAACAACTATATTTGTCTCAAGATGAGTAATACGAATAGCACTCTCTGTTTTGTTAACATGCTGTCCACCTGCACCACTTGCACGGTAAGTATCTATGCGTATATCTTTATCTTCAATCACAATATCAACATCATCATCAATCTCTGGAGAGACCATTACAGATGAAAAAGAGGTATGACGCTTAGCATTAGAATCAAAAGGGGAGATACGAACTAAACGGTGAATACCATTTTCAACTTTTAAATACCCATAAGCATTCTCACCCTTGATAATAAAGCTCACATCTTTAATACCTGCTTCATCACCAGCTTGATAGTCAAGCTCTTCAACCTTAAACCCCTTACGTTCTGCCCAACGTAGATACATTCTATAGAGCATACTAGCCCAATCCTGTGATTCAGTTCCACCAGCTCCAGGGTGAATAGAGACAATAGCATTATTTGAGTCATGTTCACCACTAAGCATCATTTGAACCTCTAAAGCATTGATACTCTCATTTAAACTATCTGCTTCATCATAAAGCATCTCTAGTGTCTCTTCATCTGACTCTGCCTTTGCCATCTCAAAATACTCTACAGCATCATAGACAGAAGCATGTGCTTGTTCATATTTTTCAAGTATACGTTCTAGTTTTGTCTTCT
>JALWMP010000113.1 GCA_026996165.1 Campylobacteraceae bacterium | reverse complement strand
CTTTCAACCTCTGTATCAAAAAGAGAGACTCTAAAGGCTTCATCTCCTCCTAGAGGAAAAATATCTATAATATCCCCACGAAAAGAGACCTCACCCTTTTGAGTGACAATATCTACAAAGTGGTAACTCCAATAGTAGAGCGTATCTTTTAACTCATTAATATTTAAACTAGAAGCAAATTCTATTTTGATAGTTTTAAAATAGTTCTCTTTAGGTAGAGGTAAAAGTAGTGTTCTAAGTGGAGAGACCAGTAACTTTTTTTTGTTACAACTATAGTAACCATGAAGTGCCTCAATAAGCTCATAAATCTCCATCTGAAATGGGCGTAAGTCATCACCCTCACTTAGTCGTAAATCAGGAAGTCTGAAAGTCTGGTAGTTTAAAAAAGTAGAAATATCAGCAGCTTGTTGTGACTCTTTGTCATTTTTACAGACAAAAAGTATATTACTTTTAGACTTAGCATCTCCATTTTGGAGATACTCATAAACATCAGATTGTCTCATTTAATTCGTTTTAGTATCCTATCTTTTTAGGTTGAACAATATGTACGTCTGAAATATCATCAGGCTGAACTCGTCCTGAGACAATTTTGGTTTCACCCTCAAAAACAGCATTTGGCTCAATAATAATATTATTTACTTTAACATCACCATAGACTTTACCATAAGGCATAATATCAATTACTTCACCCGTAAAGTTTCCTCTAAACTCTCCAGATACAAGTAGTTTTTGAGCTTGTATCTCCCCAGTTACACGCCCACTTTTACCTACAACAACTTCACTTTGAGAGAAAATTCCTCCCTCCATTTCCCCATTGATAAGGATATTTCCTTCACACCGAATCTCACCTTTAATAAAAGTTCCTGGAGTAATAATACTCGCTGAACTTACAGTAGTTGGTTTTTTTTTCTTCTTTCCAAAAAATGCCATTTTTTGTCCTTTGTAATATGGTATATAAAGTATTATATCCAATTATTATTTATTTTTAATGTAAATTTATGTTTTGTCTATTATTGTTTAAAAATGTTTCTATGACATAAAACGAACCAAAGACAAGATACTCTTCATTTTTATCTATTGTATCAAATTTTTTAAAGGGTATATTTAAACCTCTTAACGAGTTTTCTAAAACTTCCAATTCTATTGCTCGAACTGTCTCTATCTCAATTATCTCTACTCTTTTAATATAAGGCTTAAATATTTTGAGAATATTAGCATAATCTTTATCATTTAAAGCATTATAAACTAAAACAATCTGCTCTTTTTGCTCTTTTTTTAATACTTTTGTAATTGCTTTAGCAGCTAAAAGGTTATGCCCTACATCTATAATTACATTTGGTAGAACTTTATAGAAACGTCCAAAGAGTTTAACTTCTTTTAGATATTTAATATCATAAGTTAAGTTCAATTTTTCTAATGCTAAAAGTGCTGTCAAGCTATTTTCAAAAAGATAAGATGCCCAATCTAACTCCTCTAAAAGAGTTTTAACCTCTTGATATTTATTTGAATAGTCACTTTTAAAGCTTTGAACATCATAGCATATAACATTTTTCTCTTTAACAACTTGTTTAGCAACTCTATATACCTCTTGTTCACTCTGCAATGCCAATATAAAATCATTATTTATTGAGTTCATCTTTGTTGTAGCAATCTCTTCTATACTATTACCTAAAAAATCTTGATGGTCAAGCCCAATAGGAGTTATAATAGAGAGAGATTTAGAACATACATTCGTTGCATCAAACTCACCACCTAATCCAGCCTCTAGCACCATTACCTCTAAATCTTCCATAGCAACAAAAGCTAAAAGAGTAGTATACTCAAAATAGCTCAGTGCATTACTCATCTCTTTACCTAAAATTTTATAGAGTTTTTGATGAGCTATCTCTAGCTCTTTATCATCAATATCTTCTCCATTTATCCAAATACGTTCATTAAACTTTAAAATATGTGGTGAAGAGAAATGTCCAACTTGTTTTCCTGAAAGATGTAGAAGGGTAGCTATAATCCGACCTGTACTCCCCTTACCATTAGTTCCTACAATATGTATAGTTAATGGTTGTTTTATATATGGCTTTAAAAGTGCATAGGCTTTATGAACTCTCTCATGGTCTATCTCTTTATAGTAGAGTGGCTTCTCTTCTATAAATATTTCAAAGCTACTTCTGTTTGTCAACAAAATACCCTTTCGCAGTAAGATAAGCAAAAAACTGGTCTAGTGCTTTTATTGAACTCTGTTCAATCGCTTTTAACTGTACATCATAAGATATAATAGCACTAGGAAGAATAGGAAACTCATAACGACCTGTAATTCTTTTTGTCTCTACTTTACCATCTTTTTCAAAAGTAAATCTTAACTTCATATTAACCTGATACTCAACAACATATCCATTTTTGTCATATTGAATAGGTATAAAACTAATATTTTCATAAGCAACAGAGAGCATTGAGTCAGCATCTTCTTTTCGAGTAACTATTGTCTTTAGACGTGTTCGTAGAGCTTTGTTTAGGGCATCTTTTGTTAAAACAGAGTTCTCTGGTGTAGCAAGAGAGACATCAACTTTAGTATAGATTCTCTCTCCTAGTACTTTTTTAGCAAAATGAGCCGAGGGTCGATACCCACACCCACTAACTAAAAAAATAATAAACAATATAAATAGAGATTGAATATTTTTTTTTCTGAAACCTATAAACATCTTTTAACCTTTGTTAAAATTATAACTGATAAATATTAAAACAACTAAAAGAGTCAAAATCATAAGTACATATTATATTTTTTATAAGATTTATTTATCTATTCTCTTTTTAATCTTTATAAAACTATAATTGCATTAAAAAAGGAGTTGCCTTATGAAAAAACTTTTTTTACTATTTTTCTATATAGCTTCAACACTTTTTGTCTTTGCAGACGATACTTTTACTCTTCAAACTATAGAAGATAACAATATTACAGTTAATGTAAAAAAAGATAGTATGATATTTAATGAGTACAACAATAGTGTTGTTATACTATTTTTCTTTGGACATAACTGTAAACCTTGTCTACATGAAATTCCTACTCTAAAAAAACTTATGAATAAAAAGTATAAAGATTTAAAACTTTTAGCTTTTGATATTCATGGTTATGACAAAGAGGGTTTAAAAAAATTTAAAGAGGAACATAAGATTAACTATACTCTATTAACAAGAGAAGACAATATGAAGTTCATTAAACTTATAAAGGTAAAAGCAAATTGGAGAGGTTCTCTACCATTTTTTATTGTTTTTGATAAAAAAGGTAACCCAAAATTGGCATATCGTGGAAGTTTAAGTTATGATAAATTTGAAAAAATTTACAATAGTTTAAAATAACCATAGGTTCGATAAAATCAAACCTACGGATTACAAGCTTAGAATAAGTGAGGGACTAACCTACATTTTCCCCCACTCAACCATACCCCAACTCTCCAAATCTTTTTGAAGTTCATCTAAACTCTTCTCTTTATGACATGAAGCACAAGCATTTGTCTCTTTTGGCATTTTGTAAAACTTCGTCTCAGCAGGTGAGGTAAACTCAAACTTATGAGAACGAACAGTTAGAGGTGACTTACCTGTGTGTCGTCCTGTCTTTGGCATATGACACTCAATACAAAGTGAACCTTTTGAGTTAGGCTTGTGGTGGGTGTGTGCCTCTAGGGAGGATTGATGAGGACCAATAATTGAACCAAATGAGTGACACTTTAGACACGCTTGATTACCCTCTGGTTTGTCTGCTCTGTTACTTAAACTATGTGGGTTGTGACAGTTGACACAGGTAATTCCATGCTTATACATAGCATCATGCACAAACTCATTTCCTTGGGTTCTGTTCTTTTTAGCTGTTCCATTTGCCCAAAACTCTTTAGTCTCTTTGCCTAGAGTAAATGGAGCTACTTTTTTGTAGTTAATCAAAGCTCTTCCCGCTTCATATCCATAAGGATAATCTTTTGCAACACCCCATAAGTCTTTAACAGAAATATTTTCATCTAATCTCTTATCTCTATTTCTCATATGACACTGTAAACATACCTCTGTAGCACGAATCGGGTCTGACATAGTAGCTTTATAGATAAGGCTATTAGAATCTTCAACATGTCTACTTCCAGGACCATGACAACTCTCACAAGCTATAGCAGGTTCAACACGTTTTTCTGTTGACATATAACCTGTAAAGTGGCAACCATCACATGTATTTGAAGTTGGAAAATCATGGTTATCATGCTTATAAGCATCTTTATACCAATACTTATATGGCTTAAAATGTTGCCATTTTTGAGTTTCAACATTCCATTGGTAGTTTCCTAATCTAAAATCATCTTTTCCATTAATCTTAGCAGGAATCATATAACGTTGTTTAAACTTAGAACCAATAGTATATACAGCATCTTTTAAAGTAAAGTCAGCATCATGAGGTAGTTTAGAAAAATCTGCTACTACAACAGAGCTATCTTTTCTAATATCTTGTATCATTTTTGAATGACGCGAATGACTCCACGTATTATACTGCTCTTTATGACACTCTTGACACTTTTTAGAGCCTACAAACTTAGCCTCTTTTTGTGCTTTTGGTTGTAAATCAATGTTGAGTCCAACACGCTCTTTTGTAAGTTGTTTATAATAAGGCAGAATTTTTGGTTGAAAAAACCAAGCAAGAAGCATAACAATAATTAAAACTAATAAAACAAGTATCTTTTTCATAATACAAGCATAGCAAAAAAAACATAAATAGTATGCTTTTTTTACCTATTAAAATATATATTACTCTATTTCACCTCTATAAGTCACTATTCCACCTAAGTGGTTAATAGCCTTTTCCATACCATTTTGTTTAAATATATGTTGAATTTGACCTGAACGACTTCCTGTTCTACAAGTAAAAACAACTGCTTTATCTCTGTTCTCATCAAGAAATGCTTGAGCCCAAGACTGAAACATTGAAGTTGGCTTCAATAAATCTACTCCCTTAATATGACCAGCATCATACTCCATCTGTTCTCGAACATCTACTAAAATAAAATCTGCATTTCCATTGGCTCTCTCTTTAAGTAGTAGCTCCAATTCTTCTGAAGATATATCTGTTTTTTTCAAAAGTTCACTCATATTTAATAACTCCTTTAAATAAACTATATGGCACTTTACAGAAAAATATATTATAAGTAGTTTTATCTATCAATTTTTCTAATATAAGAGTAGTAGTTTATCTTCTTTTAACACATTTAATCTAACTTCTAATATAATACGATAATTATTTTAAAGGATTACTATGATTATAGATAACACCGTACTAGAAAAACTAGAAAAACTCTCTATGTTAAAGATTGAAGATAATAAAAAAGATGAGTTAGCAGAACAACTTAGTGAAATATTGGCTTATGTTGAAAATCTATCAGAGTTAAACACAGACAAGCTTAGCCCCTCTTTCTCAACACTTGATGGAGGTACACCAATGAGAGAAGACATACCTCAAAAACAACCTGAAATTGTTAAAGATATATTCTCTCATGCACCTAAAACTGAAGATGACTTCTTTATTGTTCCTAAGATTATTGAATAACTTAAATAAATATAAAGAATAATTTCTATATAGTTTTATTAAAACTTCAAGAAAGATTTAATATGGCTATAGATATAAAAAAACTTCTACAATCTGTTGTTGCTCATGGTTCATCTGACCTTCATCTTGTGGCTCGTTCTGAACCTCAAATACGTATTGATGGTGCTTTAAGAGCTGTTAATCTTCCTGTTTTAACAGGTGAAGATATTGAAGAGATGGCTTACTCTTTACTTACAGAAAAACAGAAAAAAGCATTTGAGGAGCATATGGAACTTGATTTTGCTCTTATGCTTCCAGGTATTGGACGTTTTAGAGCAAACTACTATCGTACTCTAGGAGATATTGCCGCTGCCTTTCGTATCATTCCTACAGAGATTCCCTCACTAGATGATTTAAATGCTCCAGCAATATATAAAGAACTTATAAAGAGAGAAAAAGGACTTATATTGGTTACTGGACCTACAGGTTCAGGTAAATCAACTACTCTCTCTGCACTACTTAATGAGATTAATGAGACAGAACATAAACATATTGTTACTATAGAAGATCCAGTTGAATTTATTCATAAAAATAAAAAATCTGTCTTCTCACACCGTGAAACAGGACGAGATACGAAAAGTTTTGCTTCTGCTCTAAAGTATGCTATGAGACAAGACCCTGACATTATTTTGATTGGGGAGATGAGAGATAAAGAGACTATTGAAGCAGCTTTAACAGCAGCTGAGACAGGTCACTTAGTATTTGGAACTCTTCATACCAACTCTGCTCCTGGGACTATTAACCGTATTATTGATGTATTTGGAGGAGATGAACAAGCACAGATACGAACTATGATTTCAACTTCACTGGTTGCTGTTATCTCTCAAATGCTTCTACCTAAAATAGGTGGAGGTCGTGTTGCTGTCCCTGAAATATTGGTTACCAACCATGCTATTGCTAACCTTATTAGAGAAGATAAAATACATCAAATCTATTCACAAATGCAACTTGGACAAGGAGTAACAGGAATGCAGACTCAAACACAGGTACTACTTAAACTGCTCAATGGTCATATTATTACAAGAGAAGATGCCTTACAATATTCAAATAAACCAGATGAACTAAAGAAAAATATCAATTTTAGATAATTTTTGATATAATCTGCGAAAAATTAATCTGTATAAAATTATGGATTATTATTAAGGTTTGTAGATTATGGAATTTATGGGTTTTCATACTGTTGACATTATTATAGCTGTACTTATACTATTTTTAGCAATAAAAGGACTTATAAATGGTTTTTCAAAAGAGCTTTTAAACTTTATAACCATTGTTGGAGGAATTGCACTTGCTGCAAACTTTAATACAACTGCTGTTAAATTTATTAATGAACAACATATTGTTCCAACCATTGCAGATAGTTATGCTAAAATTGTTGGTTTTATTATAATTATTGTAGCTGTATGGATAATAATAAGTGTTATCTCTTCTATTATTAATAAATTTAGTTCTCCAACTATCTCTCCTATTAGCAGAATCTTTGGATACATTATTTCAGCAGTTCGTTACTTTGTTATCTTTGCACTTATTATTTTTGGCATTAATCAATCTGATTTTTTCAAAAATGAAGCTAAAAAACTTAAAACAGAGACTAAACTTTTTGTTCCTATGACAGAAATAGGAGCAAAAATCTTAAATGTAGATTTAAATAACTCAGTTGAAGAGAATAATAGTTCAACTATAAAGCTTAATAATCATATAGAAAAAGAAACTAAAGCCGTAGATATTAACAATAGTAAAAAAAGCCTTAACTCAACAGATGAAAACCTCTCTGATAAAGAGAATAACTTAACAAATTAAAGAGAACAAATGAGCATAACTATATCTTATAATGATGTTCTTCAAAATTTTAAAAAGTTACTAAAACAAAACAATCTTAAGTATACAGCTCAACGAGAGCTTATACTTAATATCATCTATAAGAATCATGGTCATTTTACACCTGAAGATATTTATAATCTTATCAAAGAGAATTACCCTGATATTAAAATTGGAATTGCAACAATTTATCGTACACTAACTCTTCTTGAAGATGCTAATATTGTGAGTTCCATCTCATTTGGAACACAAGGTAAAAAATATGAGTTTGGACTAAAAGAGCATCATGACCATTTAGTATGTTTAGAGTGTGGTGGAATAGAAGAGTTTTTCGATGAAACTATTGAAAAACAACAAGAGATAATTGCTAAAAAATTCAATTTTAAGATGACAAATCATGTTATGAAAATCACAGGTATATGTGAAAGTTGTCAAAAGAAAAAATAATCTAAAAACTTCAAACAAAAAATCAAATCTAGGAGAAATTCTTGATATTTAATAATCAATATATTCAAGAGCGAATTAAAAAATCGGAAACATTAAGAGAAAAAGGGATTAACCCATATCCAAACCAAATAAAAAAAGGTACACCTTCTGTAAAGTTTTTAAAAGAGTGTGCCTATATTCATGACATCGAAACAGATGAGATGAAACAAGATAAAACCAAAAGTTATACACTAACAGGTCGGCTTAAGTTTATGAGAATTATGGGAAAAGCCTCATTCGCTAAAATAGAAGATGAAGATGGATTGGTACAAATCTACTTTAACCGTGATGACCTACCAGAGGGCTACTATAACGATATAGTTAAAAAACTTTTTGAAGTTGGTGATATAATTGAGGTGACAGGTTACCCATTTGTCACAGGAACAGGAGAGTTAACACTTCACTGTTTAGAAGTTAATCTAGTAACTAAAGCCATTATTCCTCTTCCTGAAAAATTCCATGGTATTCAAGACCAAGAGATTAAATATCGTCAACGCTATCTTGATATGATTATGGATTCAGAAGTAACAAAACGTTTTAAATTACGTTCAAGAATTGTCTCTGCCATTCGTCGCTTCTTTGAAGATAAAGGCTTTTTAGAGGTAGAAACGCCTATGATGCACCCAATTCCTGGTGGAGCTAATGCTAAACCGTTCATTACCCATCATAACGCCTTAGGAGTTGACCGTTACCTAAGAATTGCACCTGAACTCTATCTCAAAAGATTGATTGTCGGTGGAATGGATGCTGTTTTCGAGATTAACCGCAACTTTAGAAATGAAGGAATTGATGCTACACACAACCCTGAATTTACAGCTATTGAGTTCTACTGGGCATACAAAACATATATTGAACTTATGGAGCTTACAGAGGAGCTATTTGACTATATTTTCGATACTCTTGGATTGGAGCGAACCTTAACCTATGGTGAGCATGAGATTAACTTTCAAACTCCATTTGCAAGAGTGCCGTGGATTGATGCTATTGTCGAGATTGGAGGTATTCCAAGAGAAATAGCCGAAAATAGGGATAAAGCTCTAGCATTTTTAAAAGAAAACAACCTCAAATATGATGAAAACTGGACACTAGGTTACGCTCAAGCAGAGCTATTTGATGAGTATGTTGAAGCTAAACTTATTAACCCAACATTCATTACTGACTACCCTGTAGACATCTCTCCTCTAGCAAGAAGAAGTGATACAAACCCTGAGATTACAGAGCGTTTTGAGTTCTTTGTTGCAGGTGCAGAGTTGGCAAATGGTTTCTCGGAACTTAATGACCCTCTTGACCAATACGAAAGATTTAAAGCACAAGTCGATGCAAAAGAGGCAACAGGTGACGATGAAGCAATGCACATGGATACAGACTTTGTAAAAGCTCTAGGCTACGGTATGGCTCCAACAGCTGGTGAGGGAATTGGAATAGACCGTCTTATTATGATGTTAACCAATCAACATACTATTAGAGATGTACTACTCTTCCCTGCTATGAGACCAGAAGCACCTGTAGCTCAAACTTCACAAGTTGACCCAACTAAACAGTGTAAAAAGTGTGGACATGATGTACTTGAAGAGCTAAAACCTGCTAAAAAAGGCAAAGGCATGTTTTGTATAGATGTTAAAGCTTGTAAAGACCGAGCTTCAGAAAGAACATAAAATTATAAAAATATTTTAAATAAAAAATAATCTTATTTTATTTTAATTATAATATTCTATAATATATCTTTTTTATGAAAGGGGATTAAAATGCAATTTTCAGATGAAGATATTTATGAAGCTGTAAAAAACTATATTCCACAAATTAGTGAGTATGTTAACTCTCATGGTGGAGGGATAGAACTTTTAGGAGTGAAAGATGGTACAGTCTATATTAAACTTATTGGTACTTGTGGTGGATGTTCTATGAGTCTAATGACAACAAAAATGGTTGTGCAAAGAAAGTTACGTGAGCTTATCTCTCCGACTTTAAATGTTGTTAATGTAGATGGCACACCTGAAAACAAAATGCCAGAAGATGTTTATGCACCTAAAATTAAAGAAGATGATAGAGTAGAAGAAAAAAAAGATGGGATTATTAATAGTATAAAAAACAAAATAGGACTTTAAATAATAATATTGTATACTATTATTTCTCCATTAAAAATACTTTTTATAATTTTAAAGAAAAATAGGACTCAAAATAGAACAAATATCATCAAAAAATAATACTATTTAAGAATAAAGTGCTATGATTTGTTCTAAATTAAACTTCAAAGGAATTAAAATGAAAAATATTTTTATATTATCAGTAACAACAGCATCGCTATTGACAAGTGTAAATGCTATTGAGATGACAGACTATAAAGTAGTCGATAGCTTCTACCAAGACTCTTATCTTAACGGTAATCTAAATATAGATAGTGGAAATCAAGACCAAACAAGCTATAACTTACATCTAAATGCAAATGCAGAAGTAGTAAAATCTACACTTCCATATTCATTTGATTTAAAATTTGATGGAAATAGTGATTTTTCTCAAGGTCCAAATGATACAGATGATTCAGTAGACAGTTATGATACAACAGCAACAGGACATTTTGATAAATATATTAACAATGACAACAAATTTTTCCTCTATGGTTCTGGTGACTTAGGATACAGAAAAGGAGCTGATGCAGATGATGCAGATGACCCTTTTGTAAAAGTTGGAGCAGGTGCTGGTTATGGTCGTGTTTATGATGCTACACCTTTAGCAAAAGCTCTTAGAATAGTAGAAGATTTACTAAAATACAAATTAATCAAAAATGACCTATCAGATAAAGCCTATATATCTTTAGCATCAGTTATTGACAAAGAAGATGAATATAAGAGTAAATATGGACTTACCGAATACAAAAAATATTGGTATGAAGATATGGAAAAAGTATTTAAAAAGAGTGGTGTTTTAAAAAAAGACTCTTTAGGTGCATTTGGTATTGTAAGAATTAATGAGATTCTTGATATAGAAAGAGTAAGTACAAGAACACATGGCTGGAAAGTAAGAGGTGGATTTGGTAAAATACTTAGCAATTATGATGGAGAGAGTGAAGATGCTACAGTAGATGCAGAGTTTGAGTATGGTTTACCTATTGGACATGAATCTCAATATACTGAAAATTTAAGAATGTCTAAATTATTAGATAGCGATACAGATACTAAATTCTCTTTAACAAATACTATGAGTTATACTTATGAACTATCTGATAGAATTGACTGGGAAAATAATTGGCTATTATCATATCAACAAAACGATGTAGCTGATGACTTTTTAAGTAATAATTTCTCTACAGGTTTTAGATACTATATTGCAAACAGAATATCTTTTGATACAACTTTTAGTGTATCTAAAATCAATAGTGGACCAGGAGAGGAAGAGGATTGGAATAAAAATCTATTTGCTGGTGTAACTTACCGTTTAAAATAGATTTCCTTTCTAGTAAAAAGCCTATTTTTAGGCTTTAATTATTTCAATTTTCTACTAATAACTAAACCTGAGAAAAGAAGTAAAATAGTTAGGAAATATATAACTCCATAACTCTCAAAACTTTTGAGTAATAGACCACCAATTATAGGAAAGAAAAGTCCAAATGAACTAAGATTTGTCTGTATAGCTGTATAGATTGGACGTTTCTCTTCTGGTGCTATCTCTATAATTAGATTCATTCCACTATTTCTAAACCCATCAAGAGCAATACCATAAAAGAAAAATACTAAAGCATACATATAGCTATTAGTTGCAAATAGTGCTACAGTAAATGTAAGTATCATAAAAATAAAACTCAAAGAGAGCATTTTCTCATAATTGTCTATTTGTCTCCACAACAAAGAACTACCTAAGATACTTCCTATCATCTGAACTGTTATAATGCTACCTAAAATCCAACCTGTTATAGTAACAGAGCTTTTTGCTTCTAAAATAACAAAAGGGATAGATAGATAATAAGCAAAACTTAAAAAAATAGCTAAAGTCTGCTGTTGTAAACGTTTATCTTTTTTTAGTATAAGAAAAGCATTTTTAATAAAAAGTCCAAAATTTTTTTCTTTCTCTTGCACATTTTTCTTTAAAGGCTCATCATCAATAGTTGTAAAAATAAAGAAACCAATCCCCATAATAAAACTACTAATAATAAAAAGATAAGCATAATTAAGAGGTGCTTCAAAATGATTTAAAATATATCCTGCTACACCCCCACTAATAATAGAAGCAAAAGAACCTGCTACTTGACGGTTTGCCATTGTTTTTCCACGATATTGTTTAGAAAAAAGCTTTGCTTGTAACTCTTTAAAATATATTGCTCCAAATCCAGCACAAAGTGAAAAACCAAAAAGTCCCAAGCCTATAAAGAGTAAAGTTAATGTTTTATTAGTATCTCCAACAATAAAAATACTTAGACCTATAGTAAACCAAGAGAGCCAACGAAAGAAAAAAACCTTTTTTAGGTAAGGTAAAACTCTTTTATAACTCTGTGCATAAAATGCTGCATAGAGCTGTGTAAGTATCGCTCCACCACGCAATAAAGATACAAATAATCCAACAACAATAACACTATTGCTAAAGTGTTCAATTATAAGTGGTAATACTGTAGAAGGTTCTGCTATGGTAATTGCTAAAGAGAGAAAAAATGCGTGAGCTACATTTTTATAGTTATTTATTGGATTGTCTTGTTTTATAGTAATTTTATTAAACAATAAATAGACCTTATTTTATAGAATCTTGAATTATAGCAATGATATGTTTATAAACCTGAGTTCAACGGTGTAAAATATTCAGGAGCATGGCAACTTTGGAAGTCTATAGCTAAAAAAGACTCTGCATTTGGAAACCCTGATGTCTTTTGTGAATAGATTGATTTACAAAAGTGGTACTCATTTACAGTCACACTTAGAGATGATACTTTTCATGACTATATGGAGAACTTCTCTGGCAATACTGATGGTACAGGAGGGTTAGTTACTATGACTGACTCAAATTAGCTTATGTCTATTGTTATAGCAAGACAACCTCACTTTCCTGACCAACCAAAAGATGTTAAGATATTTTGGGGATATGGGCTATATCCTGACAGAGTGGGAAACTATGTTAACAAAAAGATGAGTGAATGTAATGGAGAGGAGATACTCCAAGAGCTATTTTATCATCTAAAAATTCAAGAGCTTATGAAACCTATTGTAGAGAGCGACAAACTGATTAATGTCATTCCAACTGCTATGCCATTTGTAGACTCACTCTTTATGCCTAGAGCAAAAGGAGACCGACCACTTGTCATTCCAAAAGGTTCTGAAAACTTTGCATTTTTAGGGCAGTTTACAGAGATAGAAGATGATTGTGTCTTTACAGTAGAGTACTCTACCCGTTCAGCTCAAGAGGCTGTTTATGGTCTTTTTGATTGTGGTAAAAAACCAATACCTGTCTATGTCGGAGCTTATAATCCTTTAGTTATGATGAGAGCTGCACAAGCTATTGCTGAATAAAGAATAAGTACTTAACCAATATTTTTAAATTTGGATAAGTACTTAATATTAAAAAAATATTTTATATTTAATTTTGTTACTATTGGTTATAATATTATTAAAAAAGTGAATAAAACATGAGTTCTAAAAGCTTACTACTCCTCCTTTCTTTGCTTCAAACACTACTATTTTCAAATCCAATTATACTACCCCCTCTAAATATAAATGGTGAAGACTTTAACAACAGTCAAGACTTTTTTATTGACACTCGTAGTCCTGTTAACGATATAGCCATAAGTAAAGATGGTCGTTATATTGTCTCTGCTTCTGATGATACTCTTTTAAGATTATGGGATATAGAGAGAGGAAGAGTTGTTAAAATTTTCAAAGGACATACCAATAAAGTTCTCTCTGTAGCAATAAGCAGCGATGGAAAAC
>JALWMP010000112.1 GCA_026996165.1 Campylobacteraceae bacterium | reverse complement strand
TTAATGTACGCTCAAACTGCCCAGTATTAAGAGCATTGATTCTAAAGTAGGTACTAAGCTCCATTGGGCAACGCACACCTTTTGGAATATAGACAAAAGTTCCATCGGTAAAGACAGCAGAGTTTAGCGTAGCAAAGAAGTTGTCATTCATAGGAACAACAGAGAACATATACTTTTTAATTAACTCTGGGTAGTCACGAATAGCATCGGAGATAGAGCAGAAAATCACCCCATGTTTACTTAACTCTTCACTATAGGTAGTGGTAACTGAAACAGAGTCTACAACTGCATCAACAGCAATCCCTTGAAGTTGTTTTTGCTCTTCAAGTGGAATACCTAGCTTATTGTAGGCTTCTATAATCTTAGGGTCAACCTCGTCTAAACTCTCAGGTGCTTTTTTAGGTGCAGCAAAGTAGGAGATAGATTGATAGTCAATCGGCTCATACTCTAACTTTCCCCAATGAGGCTCACTCATTGTTTGCCACTTACGAAAGGCTTTAAGACGAAGTTCAAGCATCCAATCAGGTTCACCCTTTTTTTTAGAGATAAAGGCGATAGTCTCTTCGCTTAACCCAGGAGGGGCTACATCGGTTTCAATGTCAATCTCAAAACCAAGAGAATACTCACCAGAGACGGCTTTGTTTAACTCTTTATTTTCCATTTTTTATCCTTATTTGGAGTTGTCTTGTTAATGTTATAGCACAATATAAATTAGGATAAATTGAGAAAAGTCAATAATTAGGAGATATTTACTCCTAATTATTAGATTAACTATTTTTCATACGACAAAAAAAGAGTAGCTTACCCTTGTCCTGCAAATTTGATTTTGAAAATCTTACCTATTTTTAGGTTTTTGTGGATATGGTATTCCGTCGAACTCAGGTTTTTAGGTTTTTGTGGATATAGTATTCTGTCGAATTCAGGTTAATATTAAAATAAATTTATTTTTTTATAAAATCTTAAATATTTTTTCATATTTATTACTAATTTATATAATATAATTTTTTTACAAAGGAACTTCATAAGGAGAAAAAATATGAGAAGAATTTCAACTACAGTTGTATACTTATTACTTCAATCACCATCACCAAAGGCGAAGAAGTTAAGACATTTAATACAAAATAAAATGTTAACACATTTTTAATCTTCTATAAGCTATTGTTACTTTAAACAATAGCTTTAAACCTGAGTTAGACAAAATATCAACAATCCAAATTTACTATAATACATAAGTTCCAATCTGCAACCTTTTGGTTGCAAGATAGGAGAGCTATTTAAAAATAGAGTTATAGCTACTGATGTATTGTACTAGATGGTTTATTTTTTAACTCAATCTTAGCACTCTTTCTAAGCTCATCTGTTTTCTTTTTTATTGTATCAGCAAATGCTTTAGTAGCTAAAGAGTTTTTGATTTGAGCTTCGACTGCTTCAAATGGCTTTGTAGAAGCCTCTTTTCTGTCATCAAGCATTATAATATGGTAGCCAAATTGTGTTTTAACAGGAGTTTTAGTATATTCACCTTTCTTTAGTTTATCAGCTGCTGCTGAAAACTCTGGTACCATCATTTTGAGGTCAAACCAACCTAAATCCCCACCATCTTTACCTGAAGGACCTGTTGATTTTGTCTTTGCAAGTTCAATAAATTTTGCTTTTTTATCTTTTGCAGAATCTAACTCTTTGATAATATCTTTAGCCTCTGCCTCTGTTTTTACAAGAATATGTCTTGCTTTTAGTTGTTTGGGTATTGAATAGAGTTTTTTATTTTTTTTATACTCCTCTTGAAGCTTCTCTTTTGTAAAACTTGCTTCAAGTGTTTTCATCTCTTTTCTCATCCATAAATCGAGAGCTAAATCTTTTTTCATAGACTCTAGTTGAGTCTTATACTCTTTTGTATTTTCAATTCCACTCTTTATTGCAGCCTCAGTAAGTAGTTTTCTGTCAACTACCATATCAAGGACTCTCTGTTGCATCTCTGGGTTAAGTGCTTTAAAACTTACTCCTGATTGACCAATAGTTGATGCAACATCTTCTTCTGTAATTGGAGTACCATTAACTGTTCCGTAATTATCTTTGGCTTGTGCTACTGTTAATAACATCATTGATGCTAATGCAATTTTCTTAATCATTTATAACCTTTATATATTTTTGATTTAATTATAGATGAAAATGGTAAACAACTTGTAAACCATTTCATTAATAAATTCTTTACTTATATTACACAACTATACTTAATAGTTGTTAAATTTTATACTAAAGCTGTTGCTCTTTTTACAATATTTTGAATCGTAAAGCCAAACTTTTCAAAAAGTAAATCAGCAGGTGCCGATGCTCCAAAACTCTCCATACCTAAAACATCATCTGCATAACGGTAGTACTCTGTTGCACTAGAAGCCTCTACAGCAAGTACTTTTGTCATAGGACGAACAACTTTCTTTTTGTACTCTTCATCTTGCTCATTAAAGAGGTCAAGACATGGAACAGAGACAATATTGGCTTTAATTCCATTATCTTCTAATACACAACCTGCATTTAGACAAAGCATTAACTCCGAACCTGAAGCCATTATTGTTACTCCTGCACCCTCTCTCTCTTTTACTAGGTATGCCCCTCTTGATACATCTCCAAAGTCACGTTGGGGTTTTAATGTTTTTAGTTTTTGACGTGAGAGTACAAATCCATGAGGTGCGTCCATCTTAAGTGCTGTCTTCCATGCCTCTACATTTTCTGTAGCATCAGCAGGTCTCCAAACGTAGAAGTTTGGTAAAGCTCTAAACTGACTTAACTGCTCAATAGGCTCATGTGTTGGTCCATCTTCTCCAACCCCAATGCTGTCATGTGTCCAGATAAAGAAGTTTTTAATACTAGTAAGTGCAGCAATTCTTACACTTGGTTTTAAGTAGTCAGAGAAGACAAAGAAGGTTGCATTAAAAGGAATAATTGTTCCATAGAGTGCCATAGCATTAGTAATAGCACCCATAGCGTGTTCTCTAATTCCAAAGTGTATATTTCTTCCCTTTGGAAAGTCTCCCATATCTTTTAATTCTGTCTTGTTTGATGGTGCAAGGTCAGCTGAACCACCTACAAAGCTAGGAAGAGCTTTAGCAATGGCATTTAAAATCTTACCGTTAGAGTCTCTAGTCGCCATAGATGGCTCATTTGTAAAGTCAGGGAACTCAATAGTAGAGACATCTGGGTTAAGTAGTCTCTCCATAGCTAAGTTCTGTTCAACTAGTGGGGCTTGTTTATGAAGGTGAATCCACTGCTTCTCTAGCATCTCTCCTCTCTCAACAGCACTTCTAAAACGAACTAAAACATCTTCTGGAATATAGAATTTTTCATCAGGGAAGCCCTCTTTGGCTTTTGCTTGAGAAATAATCTCTTCTCCAAGAGGAGCACCATGAGTAGAGGCAGACCCCT
>JALWMP010000111.1 GCA_026996165.1 Campylobacteraceae bacterium | reverse complement strand
GAGAAGAAAAAACCTAAAATTCTTATTCTCTTCTCTGATGGTGGAGATAAAAAAGAGGTAGAGAAACTTGCTAAAATTGCAAAAGAGCAAAATATTTCACTCTATGTAGTCTTGGTAGGAACAAAAGCTGGTTCTCCTGTCTTAGATGAAAAAGGAAAACCCTTAAGCTACAAAGGTAGCATAGCCATTACCCAAAGAGAAGATATTCTAGGAGAGGTAGCCATGCAGAGTGGAGGAGCTTTTGTAGTTGCTAGTGCAGGAAGCAGGGAGATTGAAGATTTGGTTGCCACTATTAAGGCTCAACATAAGGGCAAAAAGAGCAAAGAGGTGACTCTATATGACCGTGATGAGTTGTTCTACTACCCTTTGGCTTTTGGACTCTTTTTGCTACTCTTAAGTCTCTCCTCTATAGCTACAATAAAATGGAGAAGAGATGAATAGTTCAAAAATATGGGGCTTTTGGGGAACGCTTTTATGGGGAGTTGTTATAGGAGTTTTTCTATTTTTAGGACAAATAATTCCTCTACTAATTTACATGAAAGTAACAGGAGAAGTCATTAGTGTTGAAAACCTTATTCTCTTTTCTCAAAAGGTTGAGAGAGATGCTTACTTGCTCTCTGTTAGTGTAATTGGCTCTGCTTTTATTGTTGTCCCTTTGGTTTTTGGTATTGCAAAGTTAAAGAGAGGCTCGGTTTTAAAAGAGTACTTTGACCTAAGAGGTTACTCATGGAGAACCTTTTGGAGATGGATGGGTGTTTTAGTTGTTCTACTTATAGTTGAAGGGGTTGCTCTTGAAGCTATGGGAGTAAAACAGACACCAAATTTTATGTTAAATATAGAGTACCCTAACACATTCTCAATATATCTTTTACTATTTTCAGTAATGTTTATAGCTCCACTTATTGAGGAGGTGGTCTTTAGAGGTTTTTTGCTTAAGGGGTTCTCTAAAACATTTATGGGAGCAGAGGGAGCAGTGGCTCTTACCTCTTTACTTTGGGCAGTTATGCACTTACAGTATGAGTTTGCTTATGTGGCTGTTATCTTTATGATAGGTTTGGTCTTTGGTTATGCACGAATAAAAACTCAGTCTCTTTTTGTTCCTATGACAATGCATATGGTCATGAATGGGATTGCCTCTTTGGGGTTGTTTTTTGAGAAGGGGGTGGTGTAGAGGATTGGTTGTATTTAATGGTTTTGAGGAGAATTTTGATATACTAAAAACATCAAAAGGAGTGACTGTGCAATTAACACTAAATAAAGATATGCAAGAGTTAAAACAGACCATTAAAACAAGTATAGCTTTAATGCTTTTTAAAAATGGTAAGTTTTCCATAGAACAAGCTAGTCATTTTGCAAATCTCTCTTTGTATGATTTTATGGACGAGTGTAAAAAAAATAAGATACCTGTTATTAGTTATGATGAGGGTGAGTTGGAGAGTGAGATGAAATTGATGAGTGGGTTATGATTTTAATTGATAGCTTTTTTTGTTGTTAACAAGTTAAATATTTCTAAAAAATAAGGAAGAATATGAGAAGAATAATTTTACAACCAATAGGAGAAATAAATAAAGAGGGTTTTATAGAGGCTCAAAATACTTCATGGGGACAAAAAGAAAAATATAAAAAAATTTTTAAAGATAGTCTTGGCGATACAGTATTGTTTATAAAAAATAAAAGAATTATAGCAATGGCAATAATTACAGATATAAAAGAGAATGATAATACTAATAAAGATTATCCTTTAAGATATTTTTGGAAAAATATAGAATATGTAAATGTTCCTATAGAAGAGATTAATAAACTTGTTGGATATAAATTAAATTTTTATCCACAAAGATATATGCTTTTAAAAGATAATAATATTGATAAAGTATATGATTTTTTAGATAATATTAAATTAATAGATGGAATAAAAAATATAGAAAATTCAAAAAAATTATCTTCTACAGAAAAAGAGGCATTAATAAAAGTTAGAATAGGTCAAAGTAAGTTTAGACAAAATCTTATCAATTATTGGAAGGGTTGTTCCGTTACACAATACAAAGATGAAAAAGTATTAATTGCCTCACATATTAAGCCATGGAAAGATTCAAATAATCATGAAAAGCTAGATATATATAATGGATTATTATTAACTCCGACTTTAGATAAACTATTTGATAAAGGTTATATTTCTTTTGATAATAAAGGTTATATTTTGTTTTCTAAATATCTTAAAGATAAAGAAAAATTATTTTTAAATAAAAATATGAAAATTAATATTGAATATGAACATAAAAAATATTTAAAGTTTCATAGAGATTATATATTTGAAAAGTAAAATATGATTAAATCTATAACCTTCACAGACTTCTGCTCAGGAATAGGAGGAGGAAGAATCGGCTTAGAGAACTTAGGTATGACCTGCTTAGGTTTTAGCGAAATAGACAAAGACGCAGAGTTAACCTACCGAGAGTTTTTCGGAAAAGATGAGGTAAACTATGGCGACCTAATGCAGATAAACTCTAATGATTTGCCAAAAAAGGAAACCCATGACTAAACTACTCCTACTTTTAACCCTATCAACCCTATTTTTACAAGCTGACCTCTTCGACTTTCAAACCATAGACAAAGCCAACCAAGCCTACCAAAGAGGAGAGTTTAGAGAGTCAGCTAAACTCTTTGGTTCTTTAAAAAAAGATGACCCATCTGTAGTTTATGACAGAGCTAATGCACTCTATAAAGCAGGGTATTACGATGATGCTTTAAAAGAGTATGCTAAAATAAAAGGGTTTAATGAGGCAGAGAGATTGCACAATATTGGTAACTGTTACTTTAAAAAGAGAGATTTTACTCGTGCTATTAAGAGCTATGAGAGAGCATTGAAGATGAGAGAAGATGCAGATACTCGGTATAATTTAGAGTTAGCAAAAAAGAAAAAAAGAGAGAAAGATAAAAAGAAGAACAATAAAAAGAAGCAAAATAAGAGAGAAAAGAAGCCTAAAAAAGATAAACAGAATGATAAGAAAAATAGAGATAAAAAGGCAGATAAGCCAATGAACCCAAAGCAAAAAAGAGAAGATATAATAAAAAAAGAGTTAAGACATATGATGAACAGGTTGTCTAAGAAGAAAATGCCAACATTGATGTATCGACCAAAGTTAAAAAAAGGAGAGCGTGATGATACTCAAAATCCTTGGTAGCCTTCTTTTATCTGTTGGTCTATTAATAGCTGGTAGTATCTCTGCTACTGTAGATAGACAAGAGGTCTTTAAGGGTGACACAGTTATATTGACCTTAGTAGTAACAGGGAAAAATATTGACTATATTCCAGAGATAGATGAGATAGCAGGGCAGAAAGTTTTGACTGTTCAACGTCGTACAGGAGCAGATTTTGTTCAGGTAGATGGTGTCAATAGTATGGAGAAGACTCAAACACTAATGCTAGAGTTTC
>JALWMP010000110.1 GCA_026996165.1 Campylobacteraceae bacterium | reverse complement strand
ACATCTGCGTCAGGTTAGGCACTATAAGAGGGCTATTGAGAGTATTGTTAAGAAGCCTACTACTGGGATTTTGGTTTACCTTTTGGAGGAGGGGGTTGAGTTTGTTGGGGTTTAGGGTATATTTTATATATAAAAATAAACTTAAGTAATATTTTATATGTATTTTTGCAAGTAAATTTTAAATATTTTTCAGCTACTTTAAGTTTCTATATTTAACATAGAGGAGCTACCATTATGCATTTTAAAATAGCAGAACAGAGATACAATAGTATCATATCGAGAAATAGTTCAGTAAAAGAATATTTAAAAAAAGAAGCTTTTTATAAGTTTTACAAAGAAGACTCTTTTAATAGAGAATGTGAATACTGTGGTATCACAGAAAAAGATATTGACAAACTTATAAGAGAAGGTAATATCAATACAAAACGCCTAACTTCTCGTGGTCGTACTATGGAAGTAGATAGAAAAGATGGACATGGAGAGTATAGTTTAGATAATATTGTACTCTCTTGCTATTGGTGTAATAATGCAAAAACTGATGAATTTACCTATGATGAGTTTAAAGAGATAGCACCTCATATAAAAAAAGCTTTTAAAACAAGAAAAAAAACAGATACAAAATCGGATTTAAAAGGTTACAGACTTCAAACAGATTGGGATAGTGTATCTAATCTGTATCTTGCTTTTCCTGAAAATATGTATAGTATTAGCAACCAAGAAAAGACACAAAGAGTATTATTTAATTTGATTGAGAAAATAGACAAAAATCATCAAAATCTAAACATTTATTTACTCTATAAAGAGAGTGGAAAAGTTTATAAAGCAATAAAAAAAATATCTGAAGAGAGAAAAAAGATAGTAACTCTTACTGCTAATCCATACTTAGATGATGTATGGGTTAGAGATTTTATGCCATTAGTTTTACAAAAAGAAAATGAGAAAGATAAACTATTTACTAAATGTATCTATTACCCTTTATATTTTAAAGAATACCGAAAGTATAGCCTTGAATCCAATCGTTCTGCCCTTTATATTTTAGAATCAAATAAGTTAACATACAACTATCTTAGTAAAAGTGGTAGTGGCTTTTGGTATGAAGGTATAGATGATGACTATTTAGCTAATAGTTCAGTAGAAAAGAGAGCTATTATTTTAGATGGTGGAAATATTATTCATAATGGAGAGATTGCTTTTATATCTGCTAGAGTGCTTGTTGAAAATATTGAAAATATAGGCAAGATTTTTAAAGAGTATGATACAAAATCATTAAAAAATGAACTAAAAAAAGACTCTATTAAAGCTTTAATTTCAACTATTGAAGAGCGATTAAATTTAAAAAAGCTATATATTTTACCTACAGAAAAAGATGAAACAACAGGACATTTAGATGGAACACTTCGATTTTTATCTAAAGAAAAATTGATTATTGATGTAGATTATTTTAAAGAATATGAAAAATATTTAGAAGAAATATTTAACGAACAAAATTTTGAAAAGGAAGTCATTAAACAAAAGTTATTAAATGAAGAGAGTGCAAAAGGTATTTTGCTAAACTATTTACGTATTGAAAATAGTTGTTATGTTCCTAAATATGAGGAAAATAATAACTATCTTAAAGAGTTCAAAAAAATTTTAGTAGAAAATGGGCTTACAGTTGTTGAGATAGAGGAAGATGGTTCATACTCTGATAAAGGTGGAGTATTTAACTGTATTAGTTGGACATATTAGATTAAAAAGGATTTATTCATGGCAAATATCCAAAAAGAGATTAATTTAAGAAAAAAATATCGTAATGATATTATGATGAGTCGTCTTTTAACGTGTAATAGCAATATTAAATGCATTAACTACACCCTAAAACGTTATGGTTCTTCAGACCTTACACTAGAAGAGATAGGATTGGTTTTGGGAGTAACAAGAGAAAGAGTACGACAAATAGAAGCATCTGCACTTAAGAAGTTAAAACATCCTCGTATAGGAAGAGTATTGAGAAATTATTATTTTTTGTAAAATATAATTTTCCTCGTTCCTACCGTCTCAGTGGGAATGCATACGTTTTGTTATTGTTACTCTCGTATGCATTCCCACGCAGGAGCGATGGGAACGAGAAAAAAGCTTTTAGAGGGAGCAGATATGAAACGTGAACAGTCGCTCTCTTTTAATGAGGAGCTAAAGCAGATAGATTTACTCTTGGAGTATGAGCAAAAATGCGTGGTGATTGACTATAAGAGTTCTAAAAAGTACCACCAAAAACATCTGCGTCAGGTTAGGCACTATAAGAGGGCTATTGAGAGTATTGTTAAGAAGCCTACTACTGGGATTTTGGTTTACCTTTTGGAGGAGGGGGTTGAGTTTGTTGGGGTTTAATCTTAAGCCAAACCAAGCTATAATATTCCTACAAAACGTATTAAAAGGTAAAATATGCAAACGGTATCTATAAGAGATTTAAAAAACAATCCATCATCTATGACAAAATATCTTGATGAGGGGAGTTCTATTTTTGTTACACGACATGGAAAGCCTATAGGTATTACACTTCCTATTAATGATGATATATTCTCTATAGGTCTGAAAAAAACAGTAGCTATAGAACTCTATAAAATGGGAATTATCTCTCTTGGTAAAATGGCTGAGATGTTAGAGATACCAAAACAAGAGGCTATGAGTCTATTAAATACGCTAAATATTTCATGGATAGAAGATGACGTTGAGAGTATAAAAGCAGAGGCTAGTAGATGGCTTTAAACTCCATTGTCATCTCAGATAGTACCACGCTTATCTCTTTGATAAACATTGAGAGGTTTGAGCTTCTTTTTAAATTTTCAGATACCATCATAGTAACCCCCTCTGTCTATAGTGAAGTAACAGCTCAAAAATCAGCCAAACGAATTTTAGATGAGTATATTTCTCTCTCTAAAGTAGTGGTTAGTGATGTAAAAAACAGTCAAAAAGTAAAAGAGTTACTTATTCGTTTAGATATAGGAGAGTCAGAATCTATTGTACTAGCAGAAGAGAAAAATCTACCTCTTATTATAGACGAGAAAAAAGGTAAAAAGATAGCTCTCTCCTTTGGAATAGAGGCTATTGGTTTGATTGGTATACTTTTGGTTTACAAAAAGAGGGGTTATCTCTCTAATGCTGAGATAGTAGAGATTGTTGATGAGTTGCGAGAGGTTAATTTTCGAGTTTCTGATGGGTTGTTGGGGTTGCTTTTGGAAGGGTAGAGGGCATTGTTTAGGGGCAAATATGCTATACTAAAACAATTTGCAAAAAGGAATTAATCATGCAGTCAGAAAAACTATCATATTTTAATGGAAATATCACTATAGATGCAGATATTTGCAATGGAAAACCTACTATTCGAGGACAACGCATAACCGTACAAACTATTTTGGAGTTTTTAAGTGCAGGAGATAGTAGTGAAGAGATACTTAAGCAATATCCAA
>JALWMP010000109.1 GCA_026996165.1 Campylobacteraceae bacterium | reverse complement strand
CACATTATATCAAAATCAGCGTTAAGCCTTTCGGCGAAACTTCCCTATATGCTAATTCCATTTAACGGTGCATTAGAAAACAGCACCCTACAACTCCCCACAAATTCTCAAAACATCATTACAAACTTTTTTACTAATCCAACGCCCTTTTTCTATTATTTGAGACAACAATCATTTTAAAAGCTTTGAAAGAGACTCTGTATCATCTACTATTTCATTGATTTCATTATTTGAGTAATCAAAAATAGGTATATTTTCTTGTTGCAGAGCCTTAATAAAATCTAATCTATCCATTCCTAAAAATTCAGCCGATTTTCCCAATGAGAGTTTTCGTTTTTGGTAAAGTGCAACAGCAGTATAGAACTTCATCTTATAAGCCAACTCTTCGGCTGATGATTTTAGAGATAGCAAAATAGAGTTATCAACTTCTATGGTTGGTAGTGTAACAGTTTGCATTAGAAACCTCTTTTTTCAATTATTATATCACATTATATCAAAACCATCGTTAAGCCCTACGACTCCCTCAACCCCTCAAAAATAATCCTCTCTAACCTAGAACTATTAGCATACTGCACACACTCAATCGAAGCTTCAATATAAGCCCCATTATCAATAGCTCCACTATAATCAATAGGTTTATAACCATTTTTAAGAGCCAACATATCACAAAAAAGACGAATAACTCTCCCATTGAGTTCATAAAAAGGGTGAAGTGCAATTAGTTCACCTTGATAGTAGGCTAACCTTTTAGCAAAAAGAGTTTTCTTTTTTATATCTGAAAGATAATTTTCATCTTCAAGCTCTTTAAAAATTCGAGCAGATTCACTGTGAAGATATTGAGCTAAGCAAAATTGAGAATCTCCTTTGCTCATATTTACATCTCTATATACTCCTGCAAAATCGTAGAGAGATTCAAAAGTTTTTTTGTGAAGGTTTATAAAGTAGGTTTCATTTAAAATAGGATTGGTATTTAACTCTTGTGTAAATTTAGCATAGGAAGCATCTAAAAGCTTTTTTTCTAAAGTATGTAGAAATTTTGAATCTTTAATACCAAGTTTGTTGTAAGGTATATCTGTCCCATCTATGTAGATAGAGCTCTTTTTAAGCTGATATTTTGACATTGTGCTTTAACATAAAGGCTTTAACTTCAGCTTCAAACTCTTTGGAAACAGGCTCATACCCCTCAATTCGTTGAGAGTTCTCAACAGTTTTTTTTATCTCTTCTTTTGAGAGTTTATAGATATTATTCTCTCGCTTTTTATTAAAAAAATCTCTAAGAAGCTCAACCAAAAGCTCATTAGCTTCTATCTTTTTTTTAGAGATATATTGAGTAAGTTGCTCTTGAAGATTGACATCTGTAATCTGTACATTTAGTTGCATTTTAAACCTCTCATTTTTTAATTATTATAACACATTATATCAAAATCAGCACTAGTCATTTTAACAATGTTTAAGTTCTTCTATTCCCTCAACAAATTGTTCAAAAACCCACTCTTCAAAGTCCTATAAATATCAAAATCACTATCTATACTAACAATATCTTTTATCTTCTCCTTAGTAGCCACAAACATAAGTGAACTATCTGCTAAATCCATTGGAACGTTGGTGTACTTTTCCATCATAGAGATTAGCTCACTCAAATCACTCTGTGATATTTCATAGACCTCTACAGCTCCTAGCTCTATCCATTTTAAAAAGGCAAGTTGCACATTTAGATTAAAATCAAGCATGTGAGATACCTCTGTTAGGACAGCCCAAGTGGTTACTAACTTACCTCTATACTCTTTCATAAACTCTATCATCTTAGAGTGGTACTTGTCTCCCTTGTCAAAAAGGGCAATAAGCGGACCACTATCTATTAAGGCTATATTTTGCACTAAGTTTCTCTTTTAGTCGTCTTTTATAGGTTGTTGAGAGGTCACTCTCTTTACTTGAGGCAAGACCAAACAAATCTTCTCCTAACTCATAAGGAGTTTTTTTGTTCTGTTCTCGTTTAGTTTTAAAATAGAGTTCTAAAGCTTCTTTTACTACAAGAGTTTTAGTTTTAGCATTTAGTTTACTATAGTAGTTTAGCTCATTTTCTAAATCTTTATTGAGTCTTACAGCTAACATGAGGTACTCCTTTTAAGTGTATTACACATTGTAATACAAACTTGCTTAAGGATAGTAGTTTAAAACTAACTCCTCAATCAACGCCCACTTGCCAAACCCACTATCGGCATTGATATGTCCACCATTTTCTATAACAGTGTAGGTAGCCCCAATAGAGTTAGCCACACTCTCTGCTTCATTAAGCTCTATCCAAGGGTCATTATCTGAGACAATTAGCTGAACCTCTTTGGCATAAATATTGCTTGGAATTTCACAAGGGAAAAATGTTTTTATGGTAGGTTCAGTAGTTCTAAGGCTAGGAGGAGAGACCATAAATAGCCTCTCAACTGTAGCTATCTCCTCTTGACAGAGCCAAAACCATAAGGTATTGGCTAGAGAGTGGCAGACAACAGTGTCTGGTTTAAACTCTTCTAAAATCTTTTTGACCTGTTTGACCCATCTATTTTTGCTTGGGAAGTGGCAGTTGTCTAAAAGGGGGAATGAGACTGTTCCGTAGTTTTTAGCTATTTCACAAGCTAGATGGCTTTGCCAATGGGGGAAGTCTGAACCACCCCAGCCGTGTAAAATAAGGGTTTTATTGGTTGACATATCCTCTTACCTCTTTGTCTATCTCAATAATCTCTGATATATCTTTAGCTTTTACATCTTCAAACTTCTTATAAGCATCTAAAACCATTTCTCCCATTCCAAAGAAGTTAATTTCATCTTTTTCAAACTTCTTAATAGCCTCTTCATTTGCAGAGTTGACTACTACACCTAAGTGAGGGTTGTGTAGAAGATGCTCTTTTATCTCCCAAATAGGGTAGCGTGAAGCCTCAATAGGTATAAACTCTAAAGCTCCAATCTCTAGTAGATTAACAGGGGGTAAAATCTCCTCCTCTACCTTCTCTCTTAGGGCAAAAGCGATAGGCAGTTTCATGTCTACCCCTGCAAAGTGAGCAGTGGTTGAGCCATCTTTAAACTCAGCTAGAGCGTGGATAATGGATTTTTTCTCTATGAGAGCGTCAATATTGGTTGTGTTAAAGAGCCATTTGGCTTCTAGTAGTTCAAAGAGTTTGTTTGTCATGGTAGCAGAGTCAATGGTAATCTTTGCTCCCATTGACCAGTTAGGGTGTTTTAGGGCTTGTGAGAATGTTGCCGTTTTCATTTTGTCTAGCTCCCAATCTCTAAAAGCTCCACCACTAGCAGTAACATAGAGTTTAGAGAATGGTCGCTCACCCATTAAGTACCACAAACCAAAGTGTTCACTGTCAATAGGGACAATTTTACTCATGTCAATAAACTCACCTGCAACTACCAATGACTCTTTGTTTGCAAGGGCAACTTTGCGTCCAAGCTCAAT
>JALWMP010000108.1:43422-43863 GCA_026996165.1 Campylobacteraceae bacterium | reverse complement strand
AAATTCTTGGTGTAACTCCGCAACGAAGTGAGGACAATTAGCTATGGCTAGTCCTACGAATTTGATTTTGAAAACCTTACCTATTTTTAGGCTTTTGTGAATATGGTATTCCGTCGAACTCAGGTTATAAGGTAAAATTTTATAAAGAGAAGCTTTCTCTTTTAATAAAAAATATACCTAGCATTGAAGTAGTTACTATTAAAAATATTAGAGTCAATAGATTGCTAAATATTGAAACTGATGACTCCGTATAGTCTGAACAAGAGCAATTTGTATCTGCTTGAATTGTAGTTGACTTGACTATAGTACTATAAATACCAATATCTTCATCTAAATCATTAGCTGTAAGGTGAATATTGGTAATAAATCCAGAGGCATTAGCATCAGAGTTGTTAGAGCTATCTGCACCACTATTAGGAGAGACTGTCATATTGTCATCAA
>JALWMP010000108.1:0-43322 GCA_026996165.1 Campylobacteraceae bacterium | reverse complement strand
TCCTAAAATTAGATTTGTTATTGGTGTAGGGTAGATACCAATATCTTCATCTAAATCATTAGCTGTAAGGTGAATATTGGTAATAAATCCAGAGGCATTAGCATCAGAGTTGTTAGAGCTATCTGCACCACTATTAGGAGAGACTGTCATATTGTCATCAAGAACAAACTCAATACAGTAGTCTCCTACACTAAGATTATTAAATTGGTAGAATCCATCTCTTGCAGGTGTTCCACCATTAGCTGTATCTGTTGAGCTAAGAGTAGCTCCTGAACACTCAGCACTATTATATAGATTTACATGTACCCCATTGATACCAGATTCATTACTATCTTGAACTCCATTATGGTTACTATCTAACCAAAGATAGTCTCCTAAAATTAGATTTGTTATTGGTGTAGGGTAGATACCAATATCTTCATCTAAATCATTAGCTGTAAGGTGAATATTGGTAATAAATCCAGAGGCATTAGCATCAGAGTTGTTAGAGCTATCTGCATCACTATTAGGAGAGACTGTCATATTGTCATCAAGAATAAACTCAATACAGTAGTCTCCTGCACTAAGATTATTGAATTGATAGAATCCATCTCGTGCAGGTGTTCCACCATTAGCTGTATCTGTTGAGCTAAGAGTAGCTCCTGAACACTCAGCATTATTATATAGATTTACATGTACCCCATTGATACCAGATTCATTACTATCTTGAACTCCATTATGGTTACTATCTAACCAAAGATAGTCTCCTAAAATTAGATTTGTTACTAGTGTAGATGTATTTATATTTATTCTATGGTTTATATTTGTACTATGGTTTGGATTAGGATTATGGTTTGTATGTACATTAGATAATTTTTTAAACCCAATATCAAAGCTATGATTATTGTTTCCTGCAATAGGAATATCATTTGGAGAAATTGTAATAGTTGCATTATTTTCATTTAGATAAGCATTACTATCATTTAGAGTTTTGTTAATACCTTCTCCTTTGAGAGGAGATGTTAGTTGATAATTATTGAGAGCATTTTGTTGATTGACTCCTTGTACATTTGGAATAACAATACTACAGTTATTTTCATTGTTTTCTACAAGTTGTGAAATATTAAATTTTTGACTATTGGTTGATACTCCTTCTGTATCATTTGAGAAGAGGTAAGTTCCATTCGAGTCTGTTATTGCATTAGCAACAGTTGTACCCGCACAGACTAAATTTACAGTTACACCTGAAATTGTACTCTCTTCTGCATCTTGAATACCATTTGCATTAGCATCATTCCACACTCTATCTCCTATCTCAATAGGTGCTGCATCGGTAATAAGCTCTATATCACCTAAACCATTAGCTTTTTCATTTAAACCATCTCCTTTTGTATAAGCAAAAGAGTACCAATTATCAATAGAACCAGTTTTTAAATTTAAAGTATGTGTTCCTTGTGTATACCAATAGGTATTAATATTGTTTCCTGTAGTTGATTCGGGATGTGGGTCTATGGTAGAAAGAAGTAAATGGTTACTTCCTTTAAGAATAGCTAATGCTCCAAGAGAGCCTTCTCTATTCCTGTCTCCTGCTTGGTCATTAAAAAATTCTGAAATACCCAAGTCTGAATAGTTAGTAGTAAGACAATTTCCTGTACCTTCTCTTTCATAATTACCATTATTGTTACAAAATTTTAAAATCTCTCCATATTCGTAAGAGCCTTCAAACTCTGTAGTACCAGATATAGCACGGTAGTTATCTGTACCTAATTTTGTTGCATATCGGTCAAAAAATGCAATATACATATTATTGTTTTTATCAAATTCAATATCACTTAAAATTGGTTCACTATAGATAACTCCATATTTAGTTTTAGGAGGGGTAGGGTCAAAGTAACTATCTTCCCATGCTTCCCAATTTTTGACTTGACGAGCATAATTTAGTGGAAAATTTTGTACTATTTGAAAACCTAATGATGGATTAGATAAATCAAAAGATAAAATAGCAGCTGATAAATCATTTGTAGAGTGAGAAGTTGAAGCATCACATATAGTTCCAATATATCCCTTGCCCTCATGAATTTTTAATGCCCAAGGTCTAAGTTCTCCATTGTTGCAAGTTGGTGCATTTGGTAGAGATTCAATAAGGTATTGATTAGTTGTAGCTGTACTAAGAGAGTCAACATCTCCTGAAATATCAACAGAAATAATTCCTTTTTGATTAAGATTAATTAACCATAGGGTATTTGTTGTATAGTCAATATCCATACCCCCATAAGATATTTTACCTACTTTAGCATAAGCATCAAGGTCAATATTTGGTTGTGTTGGGTCATCATATAACTCATAGTCTCTATTGCCAACTGTACGATTAACATCTCCTACATCAATTACTGCTCCACCATTATCTGGTACTCTTCCTTGTAGTTGAAATTTCCCAAGAAGGTTATCAGCACTACCTGAAGAGTAGTCAATAACGTATATATCAGATGGAGTATTAGCAAAACCAACATGACGTTGAAGCATACTTGCAACAAAAAGTCTTTTTTTATTTTTTTGATATGCTTTAGCCCATACCGAACCTAAGCTATTCATTAAGATTGAATCTTGTGGAACTTCTCCTATCCCTTGTACTCCTGTATGTGTTGAATAGTCAGCATTAAGTCCATTGGCATTATAATGAACTGTCTGTAAGTTTTGTAAATCACTTGTTAGATGTGTACCATTTTGTTGTAAATTAGATACATATTTAGGGTTTGTAGTATTTGAGAAATCAGCAGGATTATGTAGACCAAATGTAATGTTAGTCTGACCATTATGAACAAATTGGACAGAACTGTTATAGATATTAGCACTAGGACTCTCTTTTAAATAAGATGGGAAATTTGAAAACTCAATTCTTGAATTTTGAGTAGTATTGAGTTCCCAAGTACCATTATCATCTGTAATTGTAGTTAATCCAGATGGAAAAGCAGTTACTTTGATACCTTTGATACCTATTTCATTGCTATCCTTTACTCCATATTGATTTAATATTGAACCATTGACTGGTAAATCTTGAAAAACAACCCCACTTATATTTGCAAATAGCATTTGAATAGAAAATAGAAAGAAGAATAAAATTTTAAAAAAAATATAATTTTTTATAGACATAACTAGAAATTCCTTTGAAATAGTTTATTTAAATTATTATTACATAAAACAAATTATAACAATATGAAAAAGAATAATTAGAAATATAAAAAAACTATTTGTGTTTTAAAAAATTAAATTAAATAGAGTTATGTTATAATTTTTTTTACTTAACTTATAAAATTTAATAAAAAGAACATAGATGAAAATATTATTTTTAACAGATAATTTTCCACCAGAAGTGAATGCCCCTGCAACTAGAACTTATGAACATTGTTTAGAATGGATTTCTAAAGGAGTAGATGTAACAGTTATTACATGTAATCCAAATTTTCCACATGGACACTTGTATAAAGGATATAAAAATAAATTTTATCAAAAAGAGCAGATAGATGGAATTGAAGTTATTCGTATTTGGACGTATATGACTGCAAACAGAGGTTTTTTTAAACGAGTTTTTGATTATTTAAGTTATGCTATAGTCGCATTACTTGTTGGAGTTTTTCAAAAATTTGATATTATTGTTGCTACATCTCCTCAATTTTTTACTACATGGACAGGTTGGAGTTTATCTAAATTAAAAAGAAAACCATGGATATTTGAGTTAAGAGATATTTGGCCTGAGAGTTTAAGAACCGTAGGTGCAATAAAGTATGAGAATATTATTAACTTTTTAGAGAAAATTGAGTTAGGCTTATATAGAGATTCAACTAAAGTTATTGCTGTTACAGAGGCTTTTAAACGAAATCTTATTGCTAGAGGTATTAAAGCAGATAAAATTTCAGTTATTACAAATGGCTCTAACAATAAACTTTTTAGAGAACGACCTAAAAATCAAAAAATAATAGATGAATTACAGTTAAATGGTAAGTTTATTGTTGGTTACATAGGAACACATGGTATGGCACACAGTTTACCTTTTATTATTAAATCAATTAAAAAAATTAAAGATAGTAGCATTCACTTTCTTTTTGTTGGAGATGGTGCAAGTAAACAAGAAATTATTAAATTAGCAAATGAACTAAAATTAACCAATATAACATTTTTAGATTCAATATCTAAAGATAAAGTCCCTGATTATCTCTCTATCTGTGATATTTCATTAGCTCCATTAAAGAGAAATGAGAACTTTAAAACGGTAATCCCTTCAAAAATTTTTGAAGCATCTTCAATGGGAAAACCAACTCTTTTAGGAGTAGAAGGAGAGGCACAAAAGATTATTGAAAAATATAATGCAGGGTTGTGTTTTTTACCAGAAGATGAAGATGATTTTTTATTGAAACTTAAAATACTAAAAGATAAAAAAAATATCTATAATAGTTGTCAAAAAGGCTGTAAAGAACTTGCAAAGGCATATGATAGAAAAAGGTTAGCTCAAGAGATGCTTCAGATTATTAAAGATATAGTTTCTAGTAAAGAGAAATAGTCTAAGTTCTAAAGTCTATAAAACCTTAGAACTTTATTTTTACAATCTTCCATCTGCTTTTTCTAAAATAGACTTAATATCAAAAATAACTTGATTTTTATTATTGAGTTTCATATTTTTATATTTATCATGGGCGACAGCAAGAACTATAGCATCATAGTCATCTATATTTGTATCTGATTTTAGTTCTAAATTATACTCTCTTTGAACATCTTTTTTATCTGCCCAGTAGTCACTTACTTCAACGTTACAACCAAACTCTTGTAGCTCACGAATAACATCAATAACACGAGAGTTTCTAATGTCTGGACAGTTCTCTTTAAATGTAATACCAAGTACTAAAACTTTTGAACCCTCTATCTTTTTACCTTTTTTAATCATTAGCTTAATTACTTGATTTGCTACATAGATACCCATATTGTCATTGAGCCTTCTACCTGCTAAGATAATCTCTGGGTTGTAGCCTACCTCTTGAGCTTTATGAGTCAAGTAGTATGGGTCAACACCGATGCAGTGTCCACCTACTAAACCAGGTTTAAATGGTAAAAAGTTCCATTTTGTTCCTGCAGCTTCTAGTACAGCATGGGTGTCAATTCCTAGTTTATTAAATATCATAGAGAGTTCATTTACAAAAGCAATGTTAATGTCTCTTTGTGAGTTTTCTATAACCTTTGCAGCTTCTGCTACTTTAATTGTAGGTGCTAAGTGAGTTCCTGCTGTAATAATTGAGGCATATAGTTCATCAACTCTCTTACCTATCTCTGGTGTTGAACCTGATGTCACTTTTAAAATTTTAGTAACGGTATGCTCTTTATCTCCAGGATTAATACGCTCTGGGCTATAACCACAGAAGAAATCTTCATTAAATTTTAAGCCTGAGAACTTCTCTAAAATAGGAACACACTCCTCTTCTGTAGCACCTGGATAAACGGTACTTTCATAGATAACAATATCATCTTTTTTAAGAACTTTACCAATCGATTCACTCGCTTTAATAAGAGGAGTTAAATCAGGTTTTTTATGTTTATCTATGGGTGTTGGTACAGTTACAATATATATATTACAATCAGCTATATCATCTAGTTGATTTGTAAATTGCATATTATTGGCAATAGCTTCATTTACTTGTTGAGTTGATAGTTCTAGTGTTCTATCAACTCCTGAGCGTAACTCATCTATTCGCCATTGGGCTATGTCAAATCCCACTACCTTATATTTTGATGAAAAGGCATGAGCTAGAGGTAATCCTACATAACCTAACCCTATTACTGCTATTTTGTTATTCACTCTTTTTTCTCCCTTTAATGTCTTGAATGTACCACTCTATAGACTCTTTTAGACCACTCTCTAATGTATGTGTAGGTTTATAGCCTAAGAGTTTTTGGATTTTATCAATATTTGCATTAGAGTGACGAATATCACCTGCTCTAAAATCTCTGTAGATAGGTTTCTTAATCTCTAGCTCTGGAAGATTCTCTTTTACTCCTTTTACAATGGCTTGATATAGATTATTAAGTGTCTCTCTTCCTCCTATAGCAGTATTAAATGCCTCTCCAAATGCTTTTTCATTAGTAGTTGTCCCAGCTAAGATATTTGCTTGAACTACATTGTCAATATAGGTAAAGTCTCTACTCGTCTCTCCATCACCATTAATAAAGACATCTTCTCCATTAAGTATCTGTGAAATCCACTTTGGCATTACAGCTGCATAAGCTCCATTTGGATCTTGACGTTTTCCAAAAACATTAAAATAGCGTAAACCAATGGCTTCCATTCCATAACATTTTTGAAAGACACCCATATATAGTTCATTAACATATTTAGTAACAGCGTAGGGAGAGAGAAGATTACCTATACGCTTTTCTACTTTTGGAAGTTCTTGAGAGTCACCATAAACAGAAGATGAAGAGGCATAGACAAATCGTTTTATGCCATTATCTTTTGCTGCTGTTAACATATTGAGAAATCCTGTAACATTATTATGATTGGTTAAAATAGGATTATCTATTGAACGAGGCACAGAGCCTAATGCTGCTTGATGTAGAACAATATCTACATCTTTAGTTATAGTTTGACATGTTTCAAAATTGGTAATGTCTCCCTCTTGAAAATTAAAGTTTTTCCACTGTTTGTCTGTTATTGACTCTTTTATTTGTTCTAAATTGTGCTTATGTCCTGTTGAAAAATTATCAAGACCGATTACTCTTTGATTAAGTTTTAAGAGTGCTTCTGCAAGATTAGAGCCTATAAATCCTGCTACACCTGTAATTAACCAAGTTTTTTGATTTTTTAGTAGCTGTTCTCTAATATAGTTATACTGCATTAAAATCCTTGTTTTTAATATGATTAAGTTTAATTACTTTTTTACAAGTTCGACTCTTTAAAAAAGTTTCTAATTTATTTATGTCTCTCATTCGATGAGCATCACTGCCTATAAAATCAACTAACCCTAATTCAATAAGTTTAAGAGCAATTTTATATTCAACTCTTGAATGGTCATAAAGGGATTTTGCATTAACTTGAAAAAGTACTCCTAGTGCTTTTAATCTTTTATACTTCTCAATATTTTTATGTAAATATCTATATCGTTCTGGATGTGCTAGAACAGGAATATAACCATTTTCAAGTAATCTATTTATTACATATTCTAAAATAATTGGTTTTTCATTATATGAAGTTTCAAAAAGGACATAGTGTTTCATAAATGTTATAACTTTTCCCTCTTCAATAAGTTCTAAAAAAGACATATCTAGATAGTACTCTGCTCCTGCTTCAATAGAAATATCTATATTATTCTCTTTTAAAGCATCTTGAACAGTATGTAATTTATTTATAATAATTTCTCTATTATTAGGATAAAAGTCACTAATAACATGAGGGGTAGTAATTAGTTTTGTATATCCAAGAAGTTTAAATTTTTTTATAAGGTCAATAGACTCTTTTAAGCTTTGAACTCCATCATCTATTTTAGGAAGTAGATGAGAGTGAATATCGACCTTAAAGGGATTATTATCTTTTAGATTAGATTTTTTTAATAGAGAAGAAAAAAACATAATCAACTCTTATAGTCATAACTATATCCATAGCCATATTCACCATCTTTAGCTTTAGAGGCATTTAGAATAAGTCCAATATTTCTAAAGTTATGTTTTTCTATTATCTCTTCTAACGTATCTATAAACTCTTTTTTTGCATAATCTTCACGAATAATTATTAAGTTTAAATCTGTATATTGCATAAGAGTTTTAGTATCACTAACTATACCTATTGGTGCTGTGTCAATAATAATATATTCATATTTCTCTTTTAATTCTTTAAAAAGTATAGGTAGTCTCTTTGAAAGAATAAGCTCAGATGGGTCTGAAGGAATAGGTCCAGAAGGAATAATATCTAAATTAGCAAATTCAGTAGTTTTAATAATATCATCTACTGTTATATCTTCTCCATCTAAAAAGTTACTAATTCCCATATCATTATCTACATCAAAAAATTTATGAATAGTAGGTTTTCTTAAGTCAAAATTTACAAGAACTGTTTTGTATTTAGCCATTTCTAGTATGGTTGCTAAGTTAGCCGAAGTTGTACTTTTTCCTTCTCCTGCTACTGTTGATGTAATTAAGATAGTTGTAGCACTATTTTTTTGACTTACAAATTGTAAATTTGTTCTTAATGTTCTGTAACTTTCAGAGAAAGGTGACTTAACCTCTTGGTGTACATAAATTTTATTTTTATCTTGTTTTAAATATGGAATACTTCCATAAATAGGTAAAGAGGTAAGATTTTCTAATTCATTTTTATTTTGAATATAGTTATTTCTATTGTGTCTAATAAAAGCCAAAATAGAACCAATTAGTAGACCAAGAAATAGACTTAAAAGTAAAATCAATGATTTTTTTGGTTTAATTGGAATATTTGAGTTATAAGCATCATCAATTATTTGATAATTTGAAAAAGTTGCTAATTGAATAATCTTATTTTCAGCTTGTTTCTTAAGTAGATATTCATACATTTTTGATTTTACTTCATAATTTCTTTTAATATTAACTAATTCTCTCTCTTTTGAAGGGAGTTTCTTCATATCATTTTCATAAGTTTTTTGCTGTTTTAACAAATTTGTATTTTCATACTCAATATTCTCTTTAAGGCTTTTAAGATTATATATAATTTGATTTCTTATAGTTGATATTTGTTGTCTAGTTGTACGTAGCTGAGGAAACTCATCAGTATACTCTAGTGTTAAATCAGCCTCTTTAACTTTAAGCTCTTGTAATTTTTTAATTAAATCTAAGGTGTTGTCCTCTTTTAGTCTAGAGACAGATGGTGCAATAGCATCTAAATTATCATTGTGCTGGACAAAATTAATTAAATTTAAAATAAGTTTTTTCTTAAGTTTATTTTCTGAAATTTGAATCTCTATATTACTTAAATTTTTAATATAAAGAGCTGCCTCTTCTGATGGTTTTACAATATTTTTTTCTATTTGTTGTTTTTCTAATCTCTCTTCAGACCTTTTTAGCTCTTTTTCAATATTTTTTAACTCTTTAGTAATGAACTTTAATGTTTTACTGTTATGTGTATTTTTACTCTCAATACTATAGTCAATAAAACTTTTTGTTAAGGCATCAACATATAGATTTGCTCTCTTTGGTATAGTGTCTTGAAAATTAATTTTAATAAGTGAAGTATCGTGTTCTAACTGAACAATGTCAAGTCTATCATGAATCATATTTTCAAATATATCTCTTGTGTCACCGTGTAAAATAAAGTGTATTGGGGTTGAAAAATTAAATTTTTTATTGACTGTTAACTCAAAATATTGATTTTTAATTGTATTGTTATACTTACTACTTTTTAAAACAGGAAAAATAAACTCATTACTCTTAAAAAGCATCTTTTTTAATTTAGATATGTAAGGTATACTATAAGAGATATTGTACCCTTTTTCTGTAGGGGTTAGTGTGAGCATCTTACCAATAATATTTGAATCTAAAATTTTTATATTAGTAATATCAATAGGTACAGAATCTCCAAATATCTCTTTTTTTCTATAGCCTTCATCTACAAAATAGGCAACATTAAAATTAACTTTATCTAAAGAACGCTTATTTATTTTAAATGTCTTTAATAGAGTTATCTCTTCAATAACATCTTTGGTATCAACAGCAGCAGTTGTACTATTAATTACATCCTCTGATTGCTGATTTTTATTAGCTTTTACTTTAATAATTGAATAAGAGTTATAAATAGGTGCTTGAAAGTAGACATAAATATAACTTAATAAAGTAGTAATGAATACAATAAATAATATAGACCATTTATATGCTTTCAAGATATTTAATATATCTTGAAATTTTAGTTCTTTTTTAGGTTTCTTAAGTGATAAATTTTTTTGCATTATATATTCTTTTTTAATCTGATAATACTCTAAGTGTTACAAATGGATTTAATATGCTACCTAATAGGTTAAAGATAGGGCTAATTTCTCCAACTTTATTATTAAATGTTTTCATTGTATTTGGCATAACATATATTATATCATTAGGTTCTATCATTAAATTAGCTGTCATTAGAGAGTTTCTATTAGTTAAATCAACTAATCTTGAGCGTACATTTTTACTATCTCCACTTTTAAATACAAGGATAGATTTTCTATTAGCTTGAACTGTTAAGTCTCCGCCTAATGCAATGGCCTGTAGTAGAGTCATACGCTCATTATCGAGTGGAATAGCTCCTGGTTTATTAACCTCACCTATAATATAGGCTCTTTTGTTTAATACCTCAAGTTGAATATCAGGATGTTTTAAATATGTTCTAAATGCGTTAGAGATTTTATTTTCTGCCTCTGTTTGTGTTAATCCTGCAATTTTAATTTTTTTGATAAGTGGTAATCTAATCTCTCCTTTAGAGTTAACTAATAGACCTCTCTCTTGTTGAAGACTACCTGAGCTAACTGTACTAAGCTCAGGGTGTTTATAAACAATAACAGATATCCTATCATGAGGAAGAATTTTATATTCAAATTTGATATTTTTAGATTGTAAAACTTCACTGTTTTGATTTATTTTAGCTTCATTGAATAGTACATAGTCGTTTTTAAAACTACATCCACTAAATATTATAAGTATGATTAATGATAAAATATATTTCATTTTTTGAATCTCCAGCTTATTTGCATATATGAAATAATAACAAAAAGTATGTAATATTTTGTTAAAAATTATTTTAAGAGTATAAGAAATTTTTTTGAAAATCAAATTAAAAAAAGTGTTTTAATTTGAAATTAGTGGATTTTAGTTAAAATTCAAACTATATACTTTAAGAAGGTAAAAAATGAATTTAACACACTTAGATGAGAAAGATAAACCAAAAATGGTTGATGTTTCTAATAAAGATGAAACTACTCGTGTTGCTGTTGCTTCTGGTATTATCGAAGTGACTCCTGAAGTGTTTGAAGCAGTAGTTAAGAATGAGACAAAAAAAGGTCCTGTCCTACAAACTGCTGTGATTGCTGCAATACAGGGTGCAAAGCAAACGAGTACACTAATTCCTATGTGTCATCCTCTGTTACTCTCTTCTATTGAGACAGATGTAGAAGAGTTACCTGAGCTACCTGCTTTTAAACTAACTGTAACTGTAAAGTTAAAAGGTAGAACAGGTGTTGAGATGGAGGCTTTAACAGGAGTAAGTGTAGGTTTGTTAACTATCTATGATATGTTAAAAGCTATTGATAAAGGTATGATAATTAAAAATGTACAATTAGAAAAAAAATCAGGAGGTAAATCAGGTGATTTTAGACGATAAATGTAATGAACGACCAGAAATTGAGTACCCATGTGAGTGGGGTTATAAGATTATAGGAAAGGACAAAGAGGCTTTAGAAGCAGTTATTTGTGAAATTATGGGTGATAGAGAGTATACACAAAAAGAAGGAAATAGCTCTAGTAAAGGAAAGTTTCACTCCTGCAATATGCGATGTCAAGTTGAGTCAGAAGAGGATAGAAATGCTATTTTTAAAGCATTTCAAGACCATGATGATGTTAAGATGGTTATCTAAGAGTGATACTTCTGTAGTACTTTTTGAGTTAAAAGTGCTACAATCATAGATAATATAACATAAATAAGAAAAAAGTATAGTCCTACCTCTATCTCTGCATGGGTCAACTCTCCTTGATTTGTAGTAATATAGACTAGAAAAGTTGCAACAACAAATACATCTAGCATAGACCATTTTCCTAAATGTTTAAAGAAATTTACTAATTTAATACTCCATGATTTATTATAAAAGAGCAGAGTAAATGTAAGAGTGAGACTCTTTAATATGGGCATTGTAACTGAAAAAAGAAGAATTGTTAGTGCTATTGCTATCTCTCCTGATTCAAAAAGTTTTAAGATAGAACCAATAATTCCTTTTGACTCAAAAGATAGAATTACATCACCTAGATACTCTATATTTTTATGAATAGTAACCATAAGTATAGGATTTATAAGACCATAAATAAGTGTAATAAGAGTTGAAAAACTAAGAGACATAGCAGCACCTCTTAAACTACAACTAAATGAAAGGAAAATGATTCCTATAAGAGTTATGAGAAAGAAGTAAAAATAGTTTTTACTCTTTTGATTGGCTAGTTGTTTGTTACGTTTAAGCTCTTCTAACTTTTCTCTACTCTTATTTTTAACAAAACCTAAAGATATTACAGATTTAAGGCTATCTAGTTTTTTAGAAGCTAATCCATTTGCATCTGACATTATAGCAATCTGTTTAGTTTGCTGTTCATATATTTTTGCTTCTTTATATGTAATATATCCGAAATAATTCATAAGAATAAGTAGGCTTAATATTAATGTTATTTTTAGTAATCTCATCTTTGTTGAACCTTATTTAATTTTTCTTTAATATCTACTGATTATTACGATTTATTTATTATATAACTCTAAAAAAATGATTTTATTTGAATATTTAAACCATTAATTAATTAAAAAGTTGATAAACTGTTAGTAAATAATAAATAATAACATTGGGGAGTTTTTTGTGCAGAGTAATCAATATTCAGTAAAAGTATTTGAAACGACCATTAGTGATGAGCAAGAGTTTAAAGAGTTCTTTAATATTAACTATACTCTCTTTAAAGACCATCTTATTTTGATACAAGGCGAAATGAGTGATGATATTAAAAACTATTTGAAAGATAAAAAGTTACAGTATCTTCAAAATATGAACTTACCAAAGGGTCGGTCTCGAAAAGCCTTGGAGAAAGAGTTTAAAAGGTTAGAGATTGAGTCTGCTGTTACTAAACAGATAGCTGAGGCTGAACTCAAAAAACTTTCCCATAAATTACAAAATAATCTAACAGTTTTAGATGGTATGATACGTAGTGGTAGAGAACTCAATATTGATGGAGATCTTTTATTGTTAAATCGAGTCAATAGTGGTGCGACTATCAATACAACAGGAAATTTAATTATTACTCAAGTAGTGGAGGGTGCTATTCGCTGTAATGGAAGCTTTATGATGTTAACTGCTTCACCTAAAGCAAATATTGTTTTTAATAATGTAGAAGTTGACAATTCGCTACTTGAAAATAGATTAAATCGTGTTGAGTTAAAGAATGATGAAATCATAATAACACCTGTATTAAAAAAGGAGATAAATTGGGCATTGTAATAGCAGTTATAAGTGGTAAAGGTGGTGTTGGTAAAACAACGGCAACAGCAAATCTTGGTTTAGGTATTGCTTTAAATGGTAAAAAATGCGTGGTGGTTGATTTTGATATAGGTCAACGTAACTTAGATATGATTTTAGGTTTAGAAAATCGTGTTGTTTATGATATGGTTCAAGTAATGGAAGAAGAAGCAAATCTTAAACAGGCACTTATAAAGAGTAAAGTAAGTCCAAACCTTTATTTTTTAGCAGCTTCTCAGACAAAAGATAAGTCAGTGCTTAATTCTAAAAAGGTAGAAAAACTTATTTCAGAGTTGAAGGAGGATTTCGATTTTGTTATTTTAGACTCTCCTGCTGGAATTGAGAGTGGATTTGAACATACTATTGAGTTTGCAGATGCAGCTATTATCGTAGTCAACCCTGAAGTCTCTTCCATTCGTGATGCAGATAGAGCAATAGGAATATTAGACTCCAAGTCAGCAAAAGTTAAAAATGGTGAAGAGGTACTTAAATGGCTTATTATCAATCGTATTGTTGCAGATATGGTTGAGAGTGGTGAGATGTTAAGAAGTAATGATATTTTAGAAATTTTAGATATTAAGCTTATTGGTAAAATACCAGAAGACAAAGGAGTTATTGATGCTTCTAACCAAGGAAAACCTGTTATTTTAGATAAGAAATCTATAGCAGGTCAAGCCTATACTCGTATCTCTGGTCGTCTATGTGGACAAAAAGTAGATATGAAAAATGTTGAGATTTCAGATAGTGGACTCTTCAAAAAAATAGCAGGGATATTTAAATAATGTTTAATTTTTTTAATTTTGGAAAGAAAAAGAGTGCTTCTGTTGCAAAAGATAGATTAACTATTGCAATTATGTCAGATAGAGACCGTACTAACGGATACCCATTTATGGATGATATGAAAGCTGAAATTATGGACGTTGTCCAAAAATATGTTGGTGTAAAAGGGGTTGAAATTAGAAAAGAGATTGATGGCGATATAGAGGCATTGGCTATTGATGTAGAGCTTGATAAAAATGCCTAAATAGGCATTTTTTTAAGCAAGAACTTCTGGAATTCTAATAGTTTGACCAGGGTAGATTAGGTCTGCATCTTTAATTACCTCAATATTTGCATCTACAATATGTGTATATTTACTTCCATCATCATAAAATTTAGTAGCAATTCCCCATAGATTATCACCCTTTTCAATAGTGTAAAAAATCTCTTCAGGAATTTCTCTTACATTCTCCTCTGAAATCTGTTCCATAGTAATTAGCTGGTCTGCATTTACTTTTGCTATACCTTCAATATTACCAGCAATTAAGATAACCTTTTCACGAGTAGGATAATCTTTTGCTATACCTGCTAAAGTTATAGTATCTCCATTTACCTCAACAGTTAGACCATCAACAGGAAGTTCATCAAAACTACTCTCAATCTCCTCTTTTACTGCTTGGGCATCATTACCATTACCTAGTACCTTTTTACCTGCATCTGACATAAAATCAAAAAAACCCATAATCATTTCCTTTTAAATTAAGTTTGTTACAAATTATTATATTCTAATACTCTTAAAAAGTTCTTTTAAGACTTTTTAGGAATTTTAACTAGAGTAGCTCGTAATTTATCTAATGGGAGCTATGGAAAAAATTAGATAAAATACAAAAAAATTTTTCTCTTTCCAATATTAAAGCTTGGAATGAGAGTAAAGAGAGATTATGAAACATATAGAACTAGCCCATTCCCCTGATGCTGATGATATTTTTATGTATTTTGCTATTAAATTTGGTTGGGTAGATACTAAAGATTATGAGTTTACTAATATAGGATTAGATATAGAGACGCTTAATGTAGAAGCTTTAAAAGGTACTTATGATGTGAGTGCTATAAGTTTTGGAATGTATCCATTAATTAAAAATGAGTATGCTCTTCTTAGAACAGCAGTTAGTTTTGGTAATGGGTATGGCCCAAAACTCATAAAGCGAAAAGATAAAAGATTAAAACGAAATTTTAGAGTAGCTCTTTCTGGAAAATATACAACTAATGCAATGCTATTTAGACTTTACTATCCTGAAGCTAGACCTATATATATGGATTTTTTAGAGATTGAAGAGGCTGTTGTAAGTGGTAAAGTAGATGCAGGAGTACTTATTCATGAGTCTATTTTAGATTTTGATAATAGTTTAGAGGTAGAAAAAGAGATATGGGATATTTGGGTAGAACTTGCAGGTAATGAGCTTCCTTTACCTTTAGGTGGTATGGTTATTCGTCGTTCACTCCCTTTAAATCGTGCTATTGAGATAGAAAATATACTTATAGATGGTGTTAAGGTTGCTAATGAAAAAAAAGATGAGTTATGCAAACGACTTGAAGAGGAGAAATTAGTAAGAATCTCTGATAGTATGTTAATAAAATATCTTGATATGTATGCCTCAGATGAATCTGTAGAGCTTAGTCCAATACAACTAAAAGCTTTAGATAAGCTCTATAAACTTGGATTTGAGAGAGGTGTTTTTTCTGAGCCTATTAAGGTAGAAGAGTATTTGATTCCTAAGGAGTATACAGCCATACGAAATAGTTAAGTTTTAAATTATCTATTTAAATATAAGATAGTATAATCATATTATGAAAAAGATTTTATACATTATTACTCTCATTTTATTTATTGCTTGTGAAGAGAAGGAAAAACCAAGTGTTATTATAAGCTCAGATTTAGAACGACCTATAAGTTGTATGAAACTTAATAAAATAGGTGGAGATAAAGAGTTACTAGAGAGTTTAGAGAAACTATATGATTTTAATCAGAGTTGTATATTTACCTTAACTCTTTCATCTAAAAAAGATATTGTTTGTAATAGTACAAATAATGTTATGAGTAAAAATATGGGTAAATTCCCTAAAAGTTTTGTTAAATTAGAGCTTCGCAAAGGTATGAAGGTAGAGTATTCTTACTATGTTGATTTATATTCAAATGTTGATGAAGATGATATTAAAGAGGGTTTTGATAGATTAAAAAAAGATTTATTGATTAAATAAAATGGGAGTCTAAATATGGGACAATTAGGAGATACCATAGAGGCAAAAAATGCAAATTGGAAATTCAATGGTTCAATGGTAGAGCATTTTGAGGAACATATAAAAAAGTCTGTTCCTCTTTATGAAGAAGGACATAATCTTATTGTAAAGTTGAGTGACTATTTTGTTAAAGATGACTCTATATGTTATGAGTTAGGCTCTTCAGCAGGAACATTAATAAATAAATTAGCACAACATCATCGCTTTCGAGGGGCAAAATTTATAGGTATGGAGATAGAGCCTGATATGGTTAAGAAGGCTAATGAACTCTATCATGCTCCTAACCTATCTTTTGTTTGCGATGATATGAATATTGCCAATTTTGAAAAAGCTGATTTGATAGTATCTTACTATACTATTCAGTTTATTCACCCAAAACTAAGACAGCAATTAATTGATAAAATTTATGAGTCATTAAATTGGGGAGGAGCATTTATTTTTTATGAAAAAGTACGTGCTAATGATGCACGTTTTCAAGATATAATCACTAACCTTTATATGGAGTATAAACTAGAGCAGGGTTATGATGCCAATGAAATTATTTCTAAAGCACAAAGTCTAAAAGGAGTGCTAGAACCATTCTCTACAGAAGGAAATATAGATATGTTAAAACGTGCAGGGTTTGTAGATATTTTAAGTGTTCAAAAATATATGAATTTTGAGGGCTTTTTAGTAATTAAGTAAGTTAAGAAATTAAAAACAATCTACTAAAAAGCATTTGGGAAGAATTAGAATTTTAAAAAGAAAGCCTTTAAAAAATTTCATAGCTAAGCAAACTCTTATGTTATTAAGTATAAAAGTATGAAGCTTAATAAAATAATGAGGAGTACTAATGACAAACGAAAATGTCTTAGAAGCACTAAAAAGTGTAACATATCCAGGTTTTACAAAAGATATTGTAACTTTTGGTTTTGTAAAAGATGTTGCTATAGATGGAGATAAAGTATCTTTAACTGTAGATATTACATCATCAGCTCAAGAGGTAAAATCTCAGATTCAAAATGATGTAACTACAGAGTTACAAAAGCTTGGTTTTTCAGATATAAATGTAAATATCAAAGCTCCACAACCTCCAAAACAGATGAGTAACTCTGTTTCAGGAAAGAACATTGCCCCACAAGTTAAAAACTTTGTAATGGTAAGTTCAGGAAAGGGTGGTGTTGGTAAGTCAACTACATCTGTAAATATTGCTATTGCAATGGCGATGCAGGGTAAAAAAGTTGGTATATTAGATGCCGATATTTATGGACCAAATATTCCACGAATGATGGGTCTAAATGGTGTAAAGCCAGAGATTCAAGGAAACAAAGTTCAACCATTAAAAGCCTATGGTGTAGAGATGATGTCAATGGGTTCTCTTATGGAAGAGGGTCAATCACTTATCTGGAGAGGCTCAATGATTATGAAAGCTATTGAGCAGTTCTTGCGTGATATATTATGGTCAGAGCTAGATGTATTGGTTATAGATATGCCTCCTGGAACAGGAGATGCACAACTTACTCTTGCACAGTCAGTTCCTGTAACCGCTGGTGTTGTAGTAACCACTCCACAACAAGTAAGCCTTGATGACTCAAAAAGAAGTTTAGATATGTTTGAAAAGCTTCATATTCCTATTGCTGGTGTAGTTGAAAATATGAGTGGATTTATATGTCCAAATTGTGAGACTGAATCAGATATTTTTGGTATGGGAACAAGTAAAGAGGTTGCATCTGCTTATAATACTGAACTTCTTGCTCAAATACCTATTGAACCTGCAATTCGTATAGGTGGAGATACTGGTCAACCTGTTACTTTCCATCAACCAGATTCCGAGACAGCAAAACGCTACCATAAAGCAGCCTCTAACCTTTTAGCCTTTATTGATAAAGTAAATGCAGAGGGTGGTGCTGATAACCAAGCTATTCAACCTACAACACCTCCAGGTGTATCTGCTTGTAGTATGAAGTAGTTATAATTATGAGGCAAGTTTTTTTGCTTCATTATTTTTGTGAACCTCACTCTCCCATAATCTTTGATTTGGGAGAGTGAGGTTCACATTAAAGAGGAGATAACTTTAGATACTGAATAAGAAAAGTTGTCTTCTCCACTCCTCTAGCACCAACAATTCCAATAAGTCTATTGTCAAAATTAACCTCTTTAAAGAGGTAGCGTCTATAGGTCTTTGTAGTTCATTTTATAAACTTTCGTTGATACATGCGTAATCTGTTTATCATTTTTATATGTCCATATATAATTTTATTATAAAATTTTTCTTTTTTATATATCTATATATAGTTTTTATGGCTATTATTGTATTTGTATATATAATCTTTTTTTTAAAAATTAAATTACTCTTTAAAATATAACCCCCATATATAAAACTTTTAGATAAAATACCCATAAAAAAGGTCTACTATGACATATTCAGAAAAACTTAAAAACTTTCTAACTCAAGAGATTATTCCCGATTTAGAAGAGGCAATAGATGAGATGTTTGCTTTTATAGAGAAGGCTAAAATGGCATCTATTGCAGACAAAGAGGAGCTTAAAGAGCTTCAAGAGATGCACTCTGAGTGTAAAGATATTGTTTCAGAGATTGAATCGGGTGAGATGGAAGAAGAGGAAGCAAAAGATATTCTTAGTGAATTAGTCGATATGAAGACAGTTAACGAATAGTAATGCAAAAGGCTCTCTTTCTTGACCGTGATGGTGTTATAAATATTGACTATGGTTATGTCTCTAAAGTAGAAGATTTCCAATTTACAGAGGGAATATTTGAGTTGCTTAGACTATTTTTAGATGAAGGTTACCTACTCTTTATTGTTACTAATCAATCTGGAATTGGTAGAGGTTATTACACTAAAGAGGATTTTTTGACTCTAACCTCTTATATGTTAGATGAGTTTAAAAAAAGAGAGATTGAAATAACATCTGTAGAGTATTGCCCTCATGCACCCGAAGAGAGATGTAGTTGTCGTAAACCTGCAATAGGTATGATTGAAAAAATTCTTCTTAAATACAAGATAAGATTAGACAAATCATGGCTTATTGGTGATAAACAGAGTGATATAGATTTAGCTTATAATATAAAAATTGCTAATACTATTGCCATAGGAGAGAGAAAAATTGAAAATGTTAATTATTCTTTTAAAACAATCTTAGAGTCTAAAGAGTTTTTAGAAAAAAATAAGGATATAATCGCATTATGAAATATAATAACATTGACTTTAATAACAAAACTATTCTTATTACAGGTGGAGCAGGATTTATTGGCTCTAATTTAGCATTCTACTTTCAAGATAATTTTCCTAAATCAAAGATAGTTATTTTTGATAGATTTCGTTCTGAATCTACCTTTTCAAATGGTAACTTACAAAGCTTTGGACACTACAAAAATCTTATTGGCTATAGAGGAGATACTGTTTGTGGTAATCTTAATTCAGCTAAAGATTTAGCTCTTTTAGATGAGTATAGTTTTGATTATATCTTTCATGAAGCAGCTATTTCCGATACAAGAGTCTATGACCAAGAGATAGTTATGCAGACTAATGTTAACTCCTTTTACTACTTTTTAGAAAAAGCTAAAAAAGATAATGCTGTTTTAGTTTATGCTTCTTCTGCTGCAACTTATGGCTCTATGCCATCTCCTCAAACAGTTGGTAAAGAGTCTCCAGAGAATCCTTACGGGTTCTCTAAATATGCAATGGATCAGATTGCTTATCGATATATCAGAGAGAACCCAGCTATGAATATTGTTGGTCTAAAATATTTTAATGTATATGGAGCAAGAGAGTTTTTTAAAGATAAAACAGCTTCAACTGTTATTCAATTTGGACACCAAATATTAGCAGGAAAAGCACCTAGACTTTTTGAAGGAAGTGATAAAATAGTTAGAGATTTTGTCTATATTAAAGATGTTATTCAAGCAAATATCAAAGCATGTGATGCTAAAAAATCAGGAGTTTACAATGTAGGAACAGCTAAGCCTAGAAGTTTTCAAGACATAGCAGACATCTTACAAAAAGAGCTAGGAACAGATTATGGAACAGACTACTTTCCAAATCCATTTACAGGTTACCAAATGCACACTCAAGCAGATATTTCAACTTCAGAAGAGTTTTTAGGTTATGAGCCAGAGTGGGAGTTAGAAGAGGGAATCAAAGATTATCTACCAGAGATTATTAGAATGTATAAAGAAGAACTGTAGGGGTGACCTCCGTGTTTGCCTCTAATTGGCATATTGAAAAATGCAGGGTGCGATTGCTATCGTACCAATAAGGGAAAAAAGTGATAGAGTTAAAAAATAAACACCCAAAAGTTTTAGTTGTAGGTGACTTAATGATAGACCACTATCTTTGGGGGAAGTGTGAAAGAATTTCACCAGAAGCACCAGTTCAAGTAGTTGCCATAGAGAAAGAGACAGCTGTACTTGGTGGTGCAGGGAATGTTATTAATAACTTATATACGCTAGGTGCAAAAATATCTGTTTTAAGTGTTATTGGAGATGATATTAATGCCAAAGAGTTAAAGGAGATGTTAGCTAAAATTGATGTAAATAGTAAAAATCTTATAGTTGAAGAGGGGAGAAATACATCTAAAAAGAGTCGAATTATTGCTTCTCAACAACAAGTTGTTCGTTATGATAAAGAGAGTACTGATGACATCTCTAAAGCATCTCAATTAAAGATTATTAAAAACTTTAAAGAGCATATTAAGAGTTCTGATATTGTTATTTTCTCTGATTATGGAAAAGGTGTTTTAACTACAGAACTAACTCAAAATCTCATTGAAATTGCTAATGCTAACAATAAAAAAGTACTAGTTGACCCAAAAGGTAAAGATTATACAAAGTACTCTGGAGCTTACCTTTTGACACCAAATAAAAAAGAGGCTATAGAGGCTTCAAAAGTAAATATTAAAGATGAAGCAACACTTTTAGAGGCAATTACTAAACTAAAAAATGACTGTTCGTTAGATATAGGGCTTATTACCCTTAGTGAAGATGGTATTGCTATTTATGATAATGAATTAAGAGTACACCCAACCGTTGCACGAGAAGTATATGATGTAACAGGTGCAGGAGATACAGTAATTGCCTCTTTAGCTTTTGCTTTATCTTGTGGATATGAGATTGATAAAGCTGTTAAATTCTCTAATCTTTCTGCTGGTGTTGTAGTTGGTAAAATTGGTTCAGCTACAGCTACACTAAATGAGATTATAGAGTATGAATCAAGTTTAAATAAATCTACTTCTGATTCTCATATTAAGTCATTCGAAGAGATAACATTACTTAGTCAAGAGCTAAAAAAAAGAGGTAAAAGAGTAGTATTTACTAATGGCTGTTTTGATATTTTACATGTAGGACATGTAAAGTATCTTGAAGAGGCAAAAAGTTATGGTGATGTGCTTATTTTAGGATTAAACTCTGATGAGAGTGTTAGTCGTCTAAAAGGTCCTACACGACCTGTAAATACAGAAGATGACCGAGCTTATATCTTAGCCTCATTAGAGGCTGTAGATTATGTGGTAAAATTTTATGATGATACTCCTTATGAGCTTATTAAAGCTATAAAACCTCATATTTTAGTTAAAGGTGGTGACTATGAAGGTAAAGAGGTAGTAGGTCAAGATATTGTTGATGAGCTTCGCTTAGTAAATTTTGTTGAAGGAAAGAGTACTACAAAGACTATAGAAAGGATTAAAGATGGAGATAAAAACAACTATTGCTAGAGAATTAAAACTACATTTAGAGACCATAGAGGCAGTTATTGATAATATGGAAGATAAGTTAGCTCAAGCATCAACTTTAGCTGTAGAGGTTCTAAAAAGAGGAAATAAAATACTACTTTGTGGAAATGGTGGTTCAGCTGCCGATGCACAACATATAGCAGCTGAATTAACAGGTCGTTATAAAATTGAAAGAAGAGGTTTAGCAGGAGTTGCGTTAACTACAGATACTTCTGCATTGACTGCTATAGGAAATGACTATGGATATGACAGAATATTTGATAGACAAGTAGAAGCTTTAGTTAATGAAGGTGATTTACTTATTGGTATCTCTACTTCTGGAGACTCTCTAAATATAATCTCTGCACTTCTTTTAGCAAAAGAGATGGGTGCTTATACTTTAGGTTTTTCTGGAAAAGGTGGAGGAAAAATGAATTATGCTTGTGATATTAATTTAGTTGTTCCATCAGATGACACCCCTCGTATTCAAGAGATGCACATACTTTTTGGACATACCATTTGTCAAGTTATTGATAATGAATTGAGTTGATTTTTTCTAAAATATCTTCAGCTTCAATAAGTTTCATACACTCATGATGTTTTAGGGGACATGTACGTTTCATGCAAGGTGAACACTCTATATCTCTTTTTACAATTACTCCTTTAGGGTTCTTCCATTGAGAGGTTTCTCTCTCTTTGGTTGGCCCAAAAATTGCAATAGTTGGTACTTTAAAAGCAGCTGCTATGTGCATAGGACCACTATCTCCTGTGATGAAAAGGTTTAATCCTGCTATTTTTTGACATAGCTCTTTAATAGATGTTTTTCCTGCTAAATTTATACATTGTATATTATCTTTTTTAAGTTCATTTTCTATATCTGTAGCAATATCTATCTCAGCAGGACCACCAAAGATAACAATGTCATAAGTAGAACTCATCTCTTTTGCTACTTTTGCAAATTTATCAGGATACCAACGTTTTGCACTTCCATATGAAGCACCAGGGTTAATGCCAAGCATTGGTTTTTTGTATTTAAAAGGTTTAAAGTAGATTTTTAAATCTTGAGCTGTGGTATTTAGTTTAAAGGTTCTGTTTATAAAATCATTATAGCGAATAGCTTGGTGAATAACCTTTTTTGTATATCGTCTATAGTACCCTTTAGTTTTAGCATGGCTAAACCATATAAAGAGTTTAGCAAAAAGTGTACGTCTAAAGCTAATAGCTACATCAAACTCTCCTAAATTTTTAGCTGTTTGGTAAATCCATTTTAGCCTAGAGGGTGCTTTTTTGCTTTCATCTAATACAATCTTTTCAACATTTGGGTGTTCTTCAAAGAGTGATGTTGATACATATGAGCCAAATATTGTTAGTTTTGCATTTGGATATGTTTTAATGATATTTTCAATAGCAGGGGTTGCCATGACGCAGTCACCTAGCCATGTTGGGATTTCTATTAGGATTTTTGTCATTATTTTACCATCTCTTTAAAAGCATAAAAAGCTTTAGTTTTGCGTATTTTACCGTCTCTATTGTCAACCAATCCATAACCAGGGGCAATAAGTTGATGCCAAAATACCTTCTCTACCTTTTGAGTTTTTAGGACAATCTCAAAATACTCCAACATATATTTAGCATATAGTTCTTCATCTATACACTCTTTTTCAGAGGTAGGAGCATATGGTGCTGTACCACTTAAAGGCCAATTTGTCTCTGTAATATAGATATAATTGTTACATTTAGAGGAGCTTTTTACAATGGTATCAAGAAACTCTATCTTCTTTTTTAAATCAAAAATACCCATCTGAGTAGAATGGGGGCTACCACGTCTGTCAACATAGAGTAAAGAGGCTACTTTGTCGTAGAAAATTGGGTAGTGGTTAAATAGGGTTCTAATAGTAAAGTGGTACTCAAAATCTATAACAGATGAGCCAATTAGTTTAATATCTCTAAAGTATCTATCTCTAATATTTTGGACTACTTTATAGAACTCTAAATACTCCTCCATAGAGACAAATCCCCACTTTATACGATTGATAGCATTTCCTATCATAAATTCATTGGTAATTTTTCTAAACTTTTTAAAAATAGTTGTTACATCTTTAGCTAAGAGTTTATGGTTTTCTATGTGTTCTCTGCTTTGAATAATGGTTATAAGTATCTCTTTGTCCTCTCCAAATTTTTTTGCAAAAGTTACATATTTGTCTATATTTTCTATATCATTTAAAAAAACTCGTATCTGTAGAGATTTAACTCCTAGTTCTTTTATGAGTTCATATTGCTCTTTACCTTTGTCAAAATTTACACAAAGACCATAAAACATTGTAGTTTTATTTTTGTTGTTTTTTTTGTTCAATAAAATTGAACCTATAAGAAATTTTAGAAATAGATAAGGGAAATAGATGAGGTTAGTTCCCATAAGCTTTAAATAGTCAAAAGTATGACCATTTCGTAAAGCTTTTTTAGTTTCTTTTTTTAAAATATATGGCTGGTCAGAGTATGAGTCCCAAGAAAAATTAAATCTCATTTAAAATATCCACCAATTTTTTTTCAATCTTACTATAGACCTCACTCCCATAATTTTCTCCAACTGTAAAGTTATGTTGCAACTCTTCATTGCTAATTGTTCCCCATCGTTTAGCAGATGCAAAAAGATTTTCTCCAAAAAATGAAAGAGTAGGGGTGTTTGTCATTCCTGCTAGGTGCATTGGACCTGTTGAGGTACTAACAAAGAGTTTAGATTTAGCTATAAAAAGGGTAAACTCCATTAAGCTCTTAAAGTCATCTCTAATTGTAGCACTAAAGTTTAGATGTTTTTCTATATAGGCTTTTGACTCTTTATCATCAGGACCAAAAGAGAAGACTACATTTGTGTAGTTAGAGGCTTTTTTCGCTAGTCTAAGATAGTCATCTAAGGTTAAATTACCATCACTACTACCCCCAAAACCAGCATGAAAAATAACAAAATCTTCTCGTCCACACGCACTAGATTGAGAATGCCTATTGGAATTTTCGTTCGATGAAATTGAACCTACTGCTAACAGTGGTTTTTGAAACTCTAAGAGTAAAGTTTTATTAAAAGCTTTAAGTAGTTGTAGGTTATATTCAAACTCACGCATTTTAACTTCACTACGTCTTTGTTTAACTCGTTTGTTAAAAAAAATTTGAGCTATTTTAGTAGCAGGTGCAATACGCTGTGGAATACCTGATTTAAAAAGAACTTTTCCTAAAGTAGTATCTATGTAACCAGAGATACTTACATCAAAATTATGAGATTTAATCTCTTTAATTAAGGCTTTACTATCTGTGGTATACTCAATAACATCATCAACAAAATCAAGCTCTCTAGCCAAAGCTACATTGACTTTAGCTACAAGCATAACTACCTTATGCTCTGTCTGCTCTTTTAGAACTTTACAGACAGGAAGCATAGTAACAAAATCACCTATTTTATCGTGACGTGTGACTAAGATATTCATTTTATACTTGTTCCTTTTTAACCCTCTCCAGCTCCCAAAGTTTTGCAAACTTTAAAAACATAGAGTAAGAAGCTCCAACAGCAATAATAAACCCTGCCGTACCATCTAAAAAACCTCTTTTATAGATGTAGACCTCTAAAAATTTTCCTACAGGTTTAAAAAAGAGTTTTAGATAAGAGAATTTTTTACCTTTTTTATATAAATCTTCAGCCATAATGGAGGAGTAGGAGTTGTTAGTGTCAATATTGTGTCGTAAATCTGTAAATACATAGTGTTTTAGGTCTCCATCTAACATACCTATTTTGCCATTTACAATTACTTTGTCGTGAGGATTGTAGCCACCCCAGTAGGCTTTTTGTCGGTTAAAAAGGCGTATTTTTTTGTCTGGATACCAGCCACCATGGCGTATCCATCTGCCAAGATGAAAACTAACCCTCTTCATCTCATAAGCATCATACTCTAAAGGCTTCTTAATAAGCTCTACAATAGAGGCTTTTAGTTCAGGAGAGACCTCCTCATCGGCATCTAGGCTTAGTATCCAATCGTGTTTAGCACTCTCTACAGCTAACTGTTTTTGGTCTATGTGTCCTAAAAATTTTTGCTCAATTACTTTAGCTCCAAGCTCTTTTGCAATAGTAGATGTATTGTCACTACTTAGTGAGTCAACTACTACAATCTCATCTACAAAATCTAAGCTCTCTATACAGCGTTTAATATTTTTCTCTTCATTATATGTTATGATAGTTGCTGAAATTTTTGTCATAGTTATTTCCCTTTAAAAAATGCTTTTATGGCTCGTCGTCTCTCTACAAATGCTTTTAGCTCTTTGTCATATTTCACAATAAGTTTAATAGCTTTAGCTTCATCTATCTGTGCAATCTTTGCATACTCTTTGGCTATGATGGTTAAAGTTGCTTTATCTGCCCATAGTTTATTGAAGTTTTGCATAGCAAGATTTAGATCAATCTTTCTAAATTCCATACGGTTAATATCTACAATACTAAAGTCATATTTACCATTTTCTTGGGACATTACTAGAGTATTTCCTGCTGAATAATCTTTATGAAATATATTTTTTTGATGAAGTTTATATGTAAACTTTGCAAATTGTTTTATGATGTTTTCTCTATCCTTAAAATCACTATTATAAAGAGGTTCACGAATAAGAGAGTCATAAGGTTGATATTTACTTACAAAAAAGGACTCTTGTAATAAACCCTTTTTATAAAACTCAATATATCCAATAGGTTCAGGAGTCTCAACCTCTAATTTAAGAAGTTCTATTCCATTTAGATATGATTTTTTAGCTTTACTTCCTCTCAGATAGGCATAGGCAAATTGGTTAATAATATTAGGCACTCTAAAGGATTTAACTACGGTATCAACCTTGTTATGACTAATAATTTTTAGTTCATTTCGTGCTTTATGAATAGTATCACTATTTTTTGAAAAATGCTCTTTAATATTTTTTAGAAAATCTGTAAACTCTAAGGCATATTTTGGGTTTATCTCATATTTTATCATGAGGTATTTTATCTAATTTTTTGTTAGAACTTTATCTAAAATAATATCTCCAGCATTAGTAGTAGTATGGCTTGAACCATGAAAATGTCTTAACTCTTTTTGAAACTCCATATCATTATAAAAATTGGTAAAGTGTTTAAAGGTAGAGAGAAAAGAGATAAACTCTTTAAGGGCATTAGCTGTATTTGGTGAACTATTGAGCTTTTTAAGCAAAAGAGGGTGAAGAGGGGTAGTAAAGAGATAGAGTGTGATGTTATGTTCCTTACAGATTTTTGCTAACTCTTGATAGTATGCTTTTCGTCTTGGGTCAATATGATTATAGCTCATATTAGAATAGAAGAACTCAATGTTTTCACTTATCTCTTTTTTTACTTTTGGTAGCTCTTTTTCTAGTTTACGATTATCATAGTTTTCATACTTTCCTGCCCAACCATTTTTGTCAAATCTTGGTTTCTCTTTTTTATTTGAAAAATGTCTACTTAGAGTCTTTATTGAGGCTCTAAAGGCATCAATAGAGAAAAACTTAGCAAGGTAATTCTCTTTATAGTTACCATAAGAGAGAAAGTTTAACTCTCTGTTTTTTAGAAAATATCCATTAGGAGGTATTTGTGGGTTAAAAGTATAAAAATCAACACCAATAATAATATTTTTAGGTATTTTATTGGTTTTAATGAGATATTTAATAATACCTAAATGGTCTTCTACTGTAGCTGTTCCTACTCCAAAGTTATAGGTTGTTCCACCTAAAATTTTAGTAACTGTTTGAGGGTTTATACTATATACTCGGCTACTTCCAATAAGAATATTATCTTTTTTTGGTAGGGTTTTAAAATAGTTAACTTTTTGGGTTCGGTCATCTCTTGCAAATTTATATTTAATATTTAGTAGATTATGATTAGTAATATTATATGGGTCAACAATGTAGTTAATAGCAAATATAATGAAACTTATGAGTGCTGTATAAAGGGCAACTCTTTTTAGCCATTTTTTTGGATAGTAACTCTGTTTAGAAATTGAAATAAAGAAATTCATGAACCCCACTTAGATTTAAAAATGAACTCACTAAAAGTAGAACAATAAAGGTGAGTGTATAGTTGTTTATTGCAAACTTTTTTTGTAACTCCATAGAGTTTTTTGCCAAAAAGACCAAGCCTCCTGCAAGAGCTAATTGTAGCATAAGATATTTGTCAGCATATATATTACTAAGCCAAATATCATTGGTAACTAACTCTCCAAAAAACATAGCTTTTAAAACTTTAATTGCATCGTTCCACTCTTTAGCTCTAAAAAATACCCAAGTAATATTTATAAAATTAAAGGTAATAAACCAAGCTAAAAGAGTATTTACTTTAATATTAAGTTTTTTCCAAAGTCGATGAACAACCAATGCTACACCATGCAAAAAACCCCAAAAAACAAAAGTCCAACCTGCACCATGCCAAAGACCACCCAATAGAAAAGTTATTATTAAGTTTGTATATGTCCTAAATTCTCCTTTTCGGTTTCCACCTAGAGGAATATAGATGTAGTCTCTTAAGAAATTTGAGAGTGTAATGTGCCAACGTCTCCAAAAATCTTGAATAGATATAGATTTATAGGGGCTATTAAAGTTTATAGGTAATTTAATATTAAATAGAAGAGCAATGCCTATAGCCATGTCTGTATAGCCTGAAAAGTCAAAATAGAGCTGAAAGGTATATGAGAGAGATGTTGCCCACCCTTCAATGAGATTTAGTGTCTCTGCTTTGTCAAATCCATTAGTAGCCCAAATAGAAAAGGTATCAGCAATAACCACTTTTTTAAAGAGTCCAATAGAGAATATAAAGATACCAAGTGCAATATTTTTATACTTTTTAGCTAAGTTCCATTTTGAAGCAAATTGCGGCATCATCTCTGCATGATGAACAATAGGTCCAGCTATAAGTTGAGGGAAAAAGGTAACAAATAGAGCATAGTTTAAAAAATCATACTCTTTTGTCTCGCCTCTATAACTATCGACTAAGTAGGCAATTTGTTGGAAGGTAAAAAAGCTTATGGCTAGAGGCAGAGCTAAATGAAGAAGAGGAAGCTCTTTTCCTGTCAGATGGTTAAAATTTTCTATAAAAAAATCTGCATATTTAAAGTACCCTAGTAGTGCAAGGTTGGTAAAAATTCCAAGGCTAAGAACTCTTTTTTTGCTTAGTCTATTTGGTGTATTGAGTGCTGAGCCAAGTAGATAGTTAAAAAGCATGGAGCTTAAGATAAGTGGTAGATAGGCTATATTCCACCATGAGTAGAAAAAGAGTGAAGCAAATACTAAAAAACCTTTAGCACCTATAATAAATCGTTTTTGAAGTAGAAAAAAATAGATAAAAAAAGTAATAGGTAAAAAGGCAAAGATAAACTCATAGGAATTAAATAGCAATGGAGTCCTTAATGGTCTAATTGGTTTTTCGATATTATAGCACATTTATTAAATGGTAGCATTCTATTGAACTAGGCTATTTTCCAAGGATATATTTGAAATTAGATTTCTTAAAAAAGTACTTTAGTATCTTTTTAACTGTTTATATTGTAGTGCTTTTTACAAAAGTTGTTTTTTATATTTATCTACATAAAGAGTTTAGCGACTTCTCCTCTAAAGAGGCTTTTTATGCTATGTTGTGGGGTTATAAATTTGACTTTGCCATTGCAGGGGTAGTTGCTTTTTTAGCTACTCTTTTTGATTGGAGTAAAAAACTTTTTGCTTTGGTAGGCTCACTTTTAGTAGTCTCTATTTTTCTGTTACAAATAGGTGATATACTCTACTATAATGAAGCAAACAGACACATTGGCTATGAGATAACCGATACCTTTACCGATGCTAGTAGCCTTTTTATGACAGCTTATGGGCAACATACCATACTTACTTTAAGCTCTTTAAGTTTAGCTATTTTTCTTTTTATTGGACTCTATAGATGGTTTATTGGGTTTCCTAAAACCAAGTTGCGTAAAATCTATGTGGCTCAAAAACTTATCCTCATTGTCTTAACTGTTTTTTTTGTAAGAGGAATGGCACAGCATATTCCTTTAAATCCTTGGCAGTCTAATCAAATAGGAGAGGGAAAGTTAGCTAACTTAGCACTTAATAGCTCATATAATGTACTTTACGTTTTATCTAATAGTGGTAAAAAACTAAAAAAGATGAAGCTTCCTAAAGTAGATAAAGATAAGATAACAGTAGCTTTTAGAGAGTTGTACCCTAAAGATAACAGAAAACAAACTACACCACAACTTAAAAAGCCAAATATTATATTTTTCTTTTTAGAGAGCTGGAGTGCTGTCAATATGAAAAGTTATGGCTACCCTAAAGCAACCACTCCTTTTTTTGATAAGATGTTAAAAAAATCTATTCACCCAAAAGCAATGATGGCAAGTGGTCATAGAACTACAGAGGGAATATTTGCAACCTTAGTCTCCTATCAAAATCCACTTGGCAGAAGTGTAGCAAAGAGCAATCTTCAAGGGTTTGACTATACCTCAATTATTAAAATTTTAAAACAAAAAGGGTATGAGTCTGCATTTTTTCAAGGAACTTCAAAAGAGACAAGTGGTACAGGCTCTTTAGCACAAGATTTAGGCTTTTCTAAAAGTTATGGTAAACATGATATAAAAGAGAGAAAATATAGTGAAAACTATTGGGGTGTTCAAGATGTAGATTTGTATAACTTTGCTCTAAAAAAGATAGATGGTATGAAAAAGCCATTTGTTATTGGTATCAATGGAGCAACTACTCATGATGATATTTTGCCAAAAGGTATTGAGCCTAAAGAATTTAGTAAAGATAGAGCTTACAATAGGCAGCTTAATGCACTACACTTTGCCGATATGGCTTTAGGTGAGTTTGTTAAAAGAGTTGAAAAAAAGTACCCAAATACACTTTTTGTCTTTTTTGCTGACCATTGTGGAGGTGTAAGGGGAACTACTTTTCAGAGTTATCTTATTCCTTTTACTATTTATCATAAAGATTTAGAGGCTAAGAGTTATGATGTTATTCTCTCTCAACGTGATATTGCTCCTACCGTATATGATTTAGCTATAGGAGACTATAAAAAAGATAATATAAACTTTAGTGGAAAGTCTCTTTTAGATGACCAACGATTTTTTGCAGATTATTATCATAATGGAATTTTAGGTTGGGTAGAGAAAGATAAAATATTAGAGTTAAATCTTGTGACAAATAAAGAGAGATGTTATGAGTTAAGAGGCTTTAAAAATAATGAAATAGAGTGTAGTGATGAGATACGCTCTTTTAAAAATAGAATGCTCTCATTTACAGAGGTCTCTCAGTCGCTTCTTTTTGAGGGGAAGACAGATAAATTTATAGAGTATAGGAATCAAAAATGAGTCAAAAAAAGATATTAGAGATATGCCTCTCTCCTGATTTGGGTGGGTTGGAACTATTTATGGTGAGTTGTTATGACTACTTTAAAACAAAAACAGGTTGTCAAATAGTAGTAGCTCCTAAAAAGAAGTTAGATAACTATATTGAGAGTGATGAGAAGTTCTATCTAAAGAGAAATAAGTTTTTTCCTATTGTTCCTGCACTTAAATTGGCAAAGTTTATTGATGAGCATAAGATAGATATAGTGCATTTTCATTGGACAAGAGATATTGCTACTGTGGTTTTAGCAAAAACTCTAAGTAAGAGAAAACCTAAAATTATGCAGACTAGAAATATGACTATGACACGTTTTAAAGATGATATTTACCATAAGTGGCTCTACAAAAATATTGATACACTCCATGCTGTAACCTACCAAGTTAAAGAGCAGTTAGAAAGGTTTATTCCACAAGATGTTCGTCCAAAGATTAAGGTTGTCTATATGGGAACAGATGAGCCTAAAGAGCAAAAAGAAAGAGTTGAAGAGCTTAGAGAGATTTATGCACTTGGTGATAGTTTTGTAGTGGGTATTGTTGGGCGTATAGAGGAGGGTAAAGGGCAGTACTTGGTCTTAGAGGCTATAGCTAGGTTAAAAGAGTTAGATATTAAGGCTTTGATAGTTGGTCATACTATGGATGATGGCTATTTAAATACTCTAAAGCAAAAAGTTAAAGATTTGGGCATTGAAGATAGAGTTGTTTTTACAGGTTTTACAAAAGAGGTAAATGCTCATATGAGTCTATGTAGTGCTGTAGTATTAGGAACTAAGCAAGAGACATTTGGTTTGGTAGTTATTGAGGCTATGGTTAATAGAGTCACAGTTATTGCTACTAATAAGGGAGGACCATTAGAGATAATAGAGCATAAAAAAGATGGTCTACTCTTTGATAGAAGTAGTGAAGATTTGGCTAAAAATATAGAGCTGTTGTATCGAAATCCCAAATTAAATAAGCAGTTGGCTTTAGCAGGGTATAAAAAGGCTAGAGATATGTTTGATGCTAAAACGCAGTTAGAGAGGTTGTTAGGGGTGATTTATGAGAGTTAGTGTACTAATACCTACATATAAAGATATTAGAGCATTAGAACTTATTTTAGATGCCCTAAAGCTTCAAACATATCAAAACTTTGAGGTTATTGTGGCTGAAGATGATAACTCTAATGAGTTAAAAGATTTTCTTAAAGAATATAAAAGTAAATATTCTATTTATCATCTTTTTCATGAAAACTTAGGTAATAGAAAAGCTATTATTATGAATAAAGCATTAAAAGAGAGCAGGGGAGAGTATATTGTTTTTATAGATGGAGATACTATTCCCTATACAACCTTTGTTGAATCTCATGTAGCTTTAGCTAAAAAGAGAGTAGTCTTGTGTGGTCGTAGAGTCAATTTAGGAGATAAGGTCTCAACTCTTTTAAGAGAGGGAAAAATAAGTGCTTATGAATTAGAGAGACACTATTTAAAATATTATCGTTTAATTAAAGATGATAACTCTCGCCACTATGAGCAGGGACTCTATTTTAAAGCTAATGGAATAGTCCAAAAAATATTAATGAAGTTAAATAAAAATGTACACATAGTAGCTTCTAATTTCTCTTGTTTTAGAGAAGATATTTTTGCTGTAAATGGTTTTGATGAAGATTTACCCAATGCTCCACATAGAGACGATACCGATTTGGAGTGGAGAATGGTTGGCATTGGTTGTAAGTTAGTATCGGTAAAGTATTGTGCCAATATGTTTCATCTAAACCATTCACGAAATGACAGAAGAGATGAAGAGGAGGAGAATATGAGGCTTATTCGTAAAAAGCAACAACAAAAAGAGTTTGTAGCTAAAAATGGGATTATGAAATTATGAGTTTTAGTTTAATTCAGAGATTGCGAAATAAGATTAAAATTGATAACTCTACTATAGTAGAGATTTCTAAATCATCTAAAATAGTTGGTTGTCATATTTTAATTAAAGGTAAAAATAACCACTTTGTAGTCCAGTCTGGTACACGATTACGCAATATGATAGTTGAAATTATAGGAGATAACTGTTCTGTTAAAATAGGTAAAAACTGCATGATAGGCGATAACTGCTATTTGTCTGTAAAAGAGGGAACAGCTTTAGTTTTTGGTAATGATTGTGGATTGTCACGTAATGTGAAGATAATGACATCTGATGGACACCCAATTTTTAAAGATGGAAAACGAATTAATAAGGCAAAAGATATAGTGTTAGGTTCACATATTTGGGTGGCTGATAATGTTACAATTTTAAAAGGGGTTAATATAGGAGATGGAAGTGTAGTTGGTATAAACTCAACCGTTGTAAAAGATGTTCCACCTTCTGTTGTTTGTGTAGGAAATCCTGCTAAAATAGTTAAAGATAATATAGAGTGGAGAGATAAACTTTAACTATAGAGCAGAGAGAACTAATGCTCCCATTGGTTTGCTTTCAGACTCTCAATATACTCTTTAAGTTTACGTTTGGGTTTCCACCCCAATGCTTCTGTCTTAGCTGATACAACATCGGCACTCATTCGGTTTCCTTTACGTTCAGGTAACATCTTTATCTCTCCACCAAACATCTTAGCAACCTCTAAAATAGTAAATGCCTCTTGGCTTCCAATTCCAAACTCATCACCATATCCCTCTTCTCCTACAAGAACTAAACCATTAATAATATCTTCAATATGAGTAAAGTTACGTTTTTGAGTTCCAGGAGAGACAACAGTTAAAGGTTCACCCTTTCTCATTTTCTCTTTAAATAGTGCAATAAGCGTAGCATACTTTCCACTCTCTATCTCTCTAGGACCATAGACATTGTAAAAGTAGGTAATAGCATAAGGTACATTAAACCAGTTACCATAGTTTTTAACTAACTCTGTATTGGTAGCTTTTGTCCAAGCATATGGAGAGGCAACTCTACCTGTTCCTCCATCTCCAAACTTGGTGCTACTTCCTGCATAGAGAATTTTACAACCAGCTTTTCTAACAAACTCTAAAACAGCAAATGTACCATCTTTGTTGTACTCCCAAACTTTGTCCATGTCGTCAAAACTCTGCTCAACACGAGAGTACTCTCCTAAGTGGTAGACCATATCTGGGTAAAAGTTAACTAGTTTGGCAATATCTTTAGTGCTTCCCTCTATGTAGTTGACACCCTCTATATGATTGTTTTTGCTACCTGTAAAGTAGTTATCTAAACTGTGTACCTCATAACCCATCTGAACTAGACGTTCGCAAAGGTGGCTACCAACAAAACCAGCACCACCTGTGACTAATATTCTCTTTTTCATTTTTTCTCCTGCTTAAAATTTTATATTAAATTTGTTAATTTTATTGTATTGTATACCTGATTAACACTAATCTGTTTCATACAGATATTATCTTTACACTTTTTCATAACCTCTGTTTTGTAGCATGGGCTACACTTTAGGTTTGCAGATATAATGTGAACCTTGTTATACTCTGTCTTATATGGACCTGTAACCTCAGCAGGTGTTGGACCAATTAGAGCAAATACCTCTGTATTGACAGCAGAGGCAATATGTGCAGTACCTGTATCTGTGGCAACTAATCCACTTGCTCCTTCTATCACAGCAATTAAGTCAGGCAAAGAGGTCTTTCCCACAAGGTCAACTACTCCATTTGGGTAGGGCTTTAATTTTGTAAAAAACTCATCTTCTCCCTTATTTCCAATAATTACAACAGAAATATCTTGGTTTAATTTAGCAATTAGCTCCTTCCAATACTCATTTTCCCAAGCACGATAGTTTAAGATATTTCGTTTTTGGTGTGAGTTGCTTGGACTAATAATTAGATATTTTTTTGGTAGATTGTATAGCTTCTTTACCTCTTCTTCAGGAGTTCCAATAAGATGTGGAAAGCTCTGCTGAAAGACCTTTTGACTCACAATAGATTTAAACATATATTTAGTAATCTCTACAGCATGTTTTAGCTCTTTTGGAAAATTTATCTCTTCTAATTGAGCTCCTATCTTTTGTTTAGCTTCAATAGCATAGAGTAGACTCTTAAACTGTTTTCCAAACTCAAAGTTAATGAGAATATCATAAGGACTCTCTTTTGAAGCAGAGATAATTTCTTTTTTTTGAGAACTCAAAAAGATTGGTATTTTTTTATGTTTTAGAGGGTAGATATGGTTAACTCTAGGGTCAGCTTTAAAGATACCTGCTGTACCAGGAGTTGAGACAAAGTCAATAGTGGTCTCCTCTCCAAACTCTCTTTTTAGTGCATCTATAACAGAGGTAGCATAGACTAAATCGCCTAATGCCCCACAACGTATAATAAGTACTCTTTTTTTATTCATAATTTTAATAGTTCCTTAAAGTGTCAATTTTATCTAAACTTAGGTAAAATTCTGTGAATATATAAGGAAAACAGATGAAAATCATAAAACAGTTAGCTAAATACTATATCTACATGATAGCAATATTTTTTATAACCTGAGTTCGACAACATTAAATCCTATCTAATTCCCACCAAATCATCACTTGAACTATGAACATTAAGAGGTTGGTCATTAATAGTTTCAATAACAGAACGTTTACGTAAAAGTAGTTTATCGAATAAAGGCATCAACCTATTTTTCATATTTTTTTTGATAGAAGTTACCAATGTTATACCCTTTTCAAAAAGATTTTCAAATAGTTTTTTTGAGATATACCCTTTGTCAGCATAAAGTTTTCCTGATAACCTGAGTTCGACGGAATACCATATCCACAATTTTACGAGGTTTTTCTCGAAGAGAGTGCAAAGCACTGCATAGGCAACGATAGATTTTTGCAGGACTAACTAGTTAATTGTCCTCACTTCGTTGCGGAGTTTTACCAAAAAAATCTATCTAAGCATATGGGAAACCTCGTAAAACCCGAAGGGAAGCCTAAAAATAGGCAATCTTCCCAAAATAAAATTTTTGGAGTAACTCCGCAACGAAGTGAGGACAATTAGCTACAGCTAGTCCTGCAAATTTGATTTTGAAAATCTTACCTATTTTTAGGCTTTTGTGGATATGGTATTCCGTCGAACTCAGGTTAATAGACTAAAATACTCATCACTTCACTAAGTGTAAGTCGTGAATTATACTTTACTCTCTCTTTTTTGCTAGTCAATAATCTTTTTTTATACTCTTCTTCAAACTCTTGCATAAAGTCATCTATCTCAAAGAATATTTTTGTTAACATTTTTTTAGTCACCTTTTTGTTTTTTTGGCTTTAAAATTATAAGGTGACTACTCTTTTAGGCTTCTTTTTTGTCGAACTTAGGTTTTATAGGTAGTCATACAACTCTTTTTTATAAAACTCTTTCCAACGTTTATGCATCCAAAACCACTGCTTTGGGTTCTCTTTAATTATTCTCTCCATCACTTTAGCTTGGGCAATGGTCGTTGTCTCTAAATCAGCCTCTTGATTCTCTGTTTTTATACTCTTAATTGGCTCATAAATCCTAACAGTGTACTGTTCATAATCATCAGTTGAGATAAAAGCAGGAATAAGGTCAACCCCAAACTTACGAGATAAAATAGAGGCAATAGGGGTATGAGTTACTTTATGATTGAAAAAGTCTACCACAATAGATTGTTCAAGTGGTAGATGTTGGTCAACTAAGATACCTATAGTCTTCTTTTTGGCAATGGCTCTAATGCACCCTTTCATTGCCCCTTTTTTGTAGACCATCTCTACATTAAAACGCTCTCTATTTTTTTTAAGAATCTCGTCCATTACATCAGAGTCTAGTTTTCTTCCTACTCCTACAAGAGTTAAGTCAAAATAGATAGCAATGGCTTGTGAGAGAAGTTCCCAATTTCCATAGTGTCCTGTAATAAAGATAAACTGTTTTTTCTCTTGTTGGTACTTTTTAACTATCTCTTCATTTTCAAAGGTTACATTTTTTAGAACTTGTTCCTTTGGCATATTGTCACGCTTTATAATGCCAAAAGTGGTATCGGCTAGGTTTATAAAAGCTGAAATACCTATCTCTTTTTTCTCCTCTTTAGTAAGTCTTTTATCAAAAGCTAAATCAAGGTTATTGTTAATAATTTTTTGGTGCTTTTTGCTAACAAAGTATGCAAAGCGTCCAAGAGCTTTCATTAAGGAGCGTTCCATAGAGTGGGGTAGAACCTTTAAGAGAAAAGAGAAGGTTTTGTAGAGACCTAAATAGAGGTAATCACGCATCTAAAAGCTCCTTAGCTAGGGTAGTTACCTCTTTTGGGTCTATCTCTTTAATTGAGTAGTCATTTTTGTCTAGTTTGAGTGGATTGACAACTGAACTAGACTTTAGAACTTTGTTAATCTTGGTTATATATGTATTTCTATACTCAGGGGTATTTCCAAAAAGTGTAATAGAGGGGGTATTTAATGCCCATGCCATGTGTGTAGGACCTGTGTCACCACCTATGACTAACTTGGCTTTATGAATAAGAGCTTTAAGCTCATCTAGGTTTACTTTTGGGGCAATGGTTATATTTTGGCTATGCTCTTTTAGAAATTGGGCAACAGATTTCTCCTCATCGTTTGCCCAGATAACAAGAATATTTTCATTGAGCCTCTTAGCTACCTCTAAAAATAGCTCTTTTGGGTAGATTTTAGGTGCTACAGAAGCTCCAACTACAAAGACTACATAGCTCTCTATAGGTAGTTTAGGGGTAGATTTATAATATAAAAAAGGCTCTTTATTTAAAATATCTTCTTTTTTAACTTCAATATTTAGTGGTTCACAAAGTACCTTTATGTTTCGTTCAATAGCATTGGCTTTATAAGCTATCTCTACTTTTTGTTGGTAAAAATAGGAAGCAACCCCCTCGCGAATAGAGTTTTTTGAAAATCCTACAATCTTATCTCCTAATAGTTTGGAGCTAATAGCAGATTTAATAAGCCCTTGTGCATCAATAACTAAATCGTAATGGTTATTGGCATAGAATTTTATCTTTTTTATCTCATTTAAGAGCTGTTTTTTATCTTTTTTTATAGATTTTAAATTGATTGTTAAAATATTGTCAATATGTGGGTTATTCTCCAATATTTGTTTAAAATCCTCTTCAACTATCCAATCTATTTGAATATCTGGTCTGGCTCTTTTTATAAACTGTAGGGCAACCATAGCATGGATAATATCTCCCATGGCAGAGAGTTTTACAATGGCAATTTTCATAATTTATTACTCTTTTTTAAAAATAGTCTTAAAGATTTTTTAGCTTTATGACACATATTATACTCAATGTGCTTTAAATACCATTGTAGTTGCTTTGGAGTTATGCCTCTTTTTTGAGCTTCATGTTTTAAAATGTATTGGGGTATTTTTATTGGTTGTTTGCTAAACTTTTTTGCGATTTTTTCTACAGTTTTACCATGACAAGTGTAGCATAGACGTGCAAAGACAAAAGGTAGGTTAGTCTCTTTGTACCATTGGGTGGCTAGGTCTATGCCTTCTCCTCCATTTAAGTAGTAGACAAGTGCTTTATCTCCAATAAGGACTTCTCCTTGTAGATTTAGGACTTTTGCAAGACGATTAGAGGAGGCAGACTCATGGTCACTTTTATTTTCCCCTTCTATAATAAATACAGAGTAAACGGCTCTATTGGCAATAATTCCTAAATCGGTACAGTTATATTTTTTTGACTCTATGCTAGAGATAAACCCTGCATTAATTTGACGTTTATGTAGGGCTTTGTTTATTTGGCTTGGAACATCTCTTCTATAGGCTAACCCTTTTTTTAAACCTGAATCAGGAAGATAGCGTTTTAAAAAGACTTGAAATGGTAGTAGGTTAAGGTAGCTAATAGAGCCAAATTTCACAGTTCATCTCTTTCATAAAAAATTTAAGCATGATTATATCAAACAACTTTTATAATCACCTAACGTGTATTAATCTTAAAAAAGGAAGAGTGCGTGGTAAAAGTAGAATTTCTAGGACCAATATCGCAAGAGGTATTAGAACTAGAGGCAAAAACATTGGCAGATGTAGCAACTCAACTACAAAATATTGAGACTATTGCTCCATGGTTATCTAAGTGTGCTGTAGCAGTTAATGACCAAATGGTGTCAGATTTAAGCATGATATTAAAATCAGGAGATAAAATTTCAATTCTTCCTCCTGTGTGTGGTGGTTAAGATGGAGCTGTATCATGGACCCCTTGATATTGAGGCTATCTTTTCTAAATGGTTAAAAGAAGAGAAGAACTCTAACTATGGAGCATATATTCCTTTTGTAGGAACAATTCGAGCTGAAGATGGTATTGAAGCATTAAGTTTTGATATTTATGAACCTATTTTAGAACAGTGGTTTCAAGGTTGGGTAAAAAGAGCTGAAGAGTTAGGTGCTAAAGTAAAAATGGCTCACTCTATCGGTGATGTACCTGTGCATACCTCTTCATATATATCTGCTGTCTTCTCTCCTAAACGACGAGTAGCTTTAGAGCTTATTGATGAGTTTGTAGAGGACTTTAAGGCAAATGCTCCAATTTGGAAGTATGATGTTAAAGATGGAAAACGAATCTATGCAGAGGATAGAAGTACACCTATGAGTGGTAGTGGATTGTTGGCGTAGGTTTCATTGGTAACAAAGCTCTTGCTTTGTTACCTAATATTAGAGATTACAATAGCTTTAGTTTATTTTTTCTCTAATAACCTGAGTTCGATGGAATATCATATCCACAATTTTATGAGGTTTTTCATAGGCAACGGCAGATTTTTGCAGGACTAACTAGTTAATTCAAAAAAATCTGTCTAAGCATATGGGAAACCTCACAAAACCCGAAGGGAAGCCTAAAAATAGGCAATCTTTCCCAAATAAAATTCTTGAATTAGCTACGGCTAGTCCTGCGAATTTGATTTTGAAAATCTTACCTATTTTTAGGCTTTTGTGGATATGATATTCCATCGAACTCAGGTTAATAAGTATTCCAAAGCTAGAGCTTTGGAATGAGGAAAAATTAAATTCTAATATGTCTTCCCAACTAGAACGTTAGGAACAACTAAAAAAGGAAAAACGAAATGGCATTTATGCACTTCGAAGAGTCACAAGAGATTATTGAAAATATAGAGATTAGAAACTATAAAAAATTTAAAAAATATTTAACTGATACTTTAGGTTATGTATTAGCTCAAGATATTATTGCAGACCATAACTCTCCAGAATTTCCAACTTCTGCAATGGACGGATATGCTATTAAACATGAAGACCAACCTTTAAAACGATTAAAGATTACAAGTATTAATCCCGCAGGTTCTAGCTTAACCGATGAGGTAATGGGTGGGCAGTGTATTAAGACCTTTACAGGTTCTCTTATGCCAAATGGAGCAGATACACTTATTCCTATTGAAAATGTAACAGTTGAGGGTAATGAGATTGTTATTAATGAAGATGTTCCTTATGGTTTTTCTGTTCGAGCTGTTGGTGAGAACTATGAAAAGGGGCAAAGACTCATAAAAGAAGGAACAAAAATAAACTTTGCAGATATTGGTGTAATGGCAAGTTTAAATGTTGTCTCTCCTTTGGTTTATGAGAAACCTAGAGTCTCTATTTTATCTACAGGTTCCGAGTTATTAGAGCTAGGGGCGATACAGACTTCAGATGCACAAATACGAAGTTCAAATAACTATATTTTAGAGGCATTGATTAGAAAATATGGTGGTAAGCCAATGCAGTTAGGGTGTATTACTGATGATAAAGAGAGTATTTTAGAAAATGTTGCTCTGGCATTAGAACAGAGTGATATTGTAGTAACTACAGGTGGAGTAAGTGTTGGAGATTTTGATTTTGTCAAAGATGTTATTGTAGAACTTGGCTGTGAAGTTCTATTTAAAGGAGTTCGTGTAAAACCTGGACAACATATTATGGTTGCAAAAAAGGGTGATAAATTTATTGTAGGATTACCAGGTTTTGCTTACTCTTCAACCGTGACAGCTCTATTATATGTAGTTCCTTTAATTGCTAAGTTGCAAAATGCTCCATATCCTTTACATACGGTTGAAGCAACTTTACGTTCTCCTTTTAATAAACATATTAAAAAAGAGGAGTTCACAGCGTGTAGATATAGTTTAGAAGATGGTCAATATTTTGTAGACTTTGATGGTAAAAAGTCAGGTACTTCTGCAATTTTAACTAATATGTTAGGCTCAACAGCTCTGTTAGTAACATCTGAAGATGATGAACCTAAAGCTGTAGGAGATAAGGTTAAGATACTTCTTATAGATTAATTTTTTCTGTAAACGATGTTGGTACGTATTTTTAGATAGAGTGCCAACTCTGCAACAGTTTTACATCCACTCTTTATTGCCTCATTTAATATTTTTTTATTTGTTTTTGCATTCATTTAAAATCCTTTTTATTTCAAATATCATAAGATTATAGTCTTTTTTTCTTAGTTAAGTTACAAATATGTCAAATTGTAATATAATTTGATAAAAACAATAAAAGGTTAAAATATGTATGACTTAAAAAAAGTAATAAAAAAGATAAAAGAGATAATTGCATTAGAAAAAAAGGGTAAAAAAATATTTGATAAAGATGTAGCTAACGCATTAGCAATTCCACAAACAACCTTTGCAACTATGAAAAAGAGAAACTCTATTCCTTTTAAAGAGATTTTAGAGTATTGTGCAAATAAGAAGATAAGTATAAATTGGCTCTTCTTTGATCAAGATATTGAAATGTTAGCTGAGGAGACAGATAAGTTTTTTCAAGTACATTACTTCTCAGATATAAGAGCAAGTGCGGGTGGAGGAGCATTTAATTTTGATGAGAATTATAAGGTTCTTTCTATAGATAAAACTCTTATGAAGAGTATTGCTCCCTCCTCAAATAGGGTTTTAGAAGCAATTAATGTTGATGGTGAGTCGATGGAGCCTACACTTCAAGATAGTTCAATAGTATTTATTGATAGAGAGCAGACTAATATTAATAAAGATGGAATTTTTGTTGCTTCAACTACGGCAGGACTCTTTATTAAGCGTATTCGACAACGTGCTGATGGAATGATAGAGTTAATATCAGATAATAAAGCATATAGTTCAGAGATAATTACACCTAGTGAAGTTGAAATTGTTGGAAGAGTTGTGGGAAATATCGAAAGTCTGTAGTAAAAATTTAGTATAATTTACTAAAAAAAGGTAAAAGATGAAGAAAAATATTATTCTCATAGGTTTTATGGGTGTAGGCAAGGGAACAACAGCAAGAGCCTATGCAGAAAAATATAAATGTTTTAATATAGATACAGATGATTTAATTGAATCTAAGGCAAATAGAAAAATTAAATCTATCTTTGAAAAAGAGGGTGAGAAGTACTTTCGTGCATTAGAACAGGAGTGTGCAGATTGGATTGAAAAATCAGTTGATAATACACTTATCTCTTGTGGAGGTGGATTCTATAATGTAAATAATTTAAAGAAGTTAGGAACAGTTGTTCTTTTAAATGCTTCTTATGATTGGATATATAATAGATTATCTACAGCAGAAAATTCAAAATCAAAATTAAAAAAGCGTCCACTCTTTTCAGAACCTAAAAAAGCAAAGAAATTATATAAAGAGAGAGAAAAAGCTTATAAAAAAGTTGCTGATGTTATTATTGATATGGAGGGAAAAGAGTTAAAGAGTATTATAAAAGAGATACATAAAAAAGCTATTATATAGTAAGTGAATTATTTTGTAACATTAAATTTGAATTTTTTTTAATAAATTTCAAAAAACCCTTGACAAGCAAAAGAAAATCTCCTATAATACGCGTCCAAGAACATTGGGGACTACTTAGAGTTTAAGTCGATAAAGTTCCTAGAGTTTTTAAATGGTCTTTAACAACTAAATATAAGAAAACAAAACAAACGTCTATTTGAGTTTTTTTCGAAGTTTTTAAATAAAAACACGATAAAGAGAGAACTTAATTAGAAATTTTTAAGTGATTTTCTGAAATAGGTTTAAACTATTTTCATTTTTAAGCT
>JALWMP010000107.1 GCA_026996165.1 Campylobacteraceae bacterium | reverse complement strand
AAGAGTACTTTTCTGCTCTATATGAAGGGATTGCAGATATGATTCCTATTGTTCTTATTTTACTTTTAGCCTTTTTAATTGGAAATGTTATTAAAGAGCTTGGAACAGCTAACTATATTGCTACACAACTAAGAGAGCTTCATGTCTCTGCAACACTACTTCCTGCTTTGGTCTTTTTGGTCTCAGCCATTACAGCCTTTTCTACAGGAACAAGTTGGGGGACTTTTTCAATTATGATGCCTATTGCTTTAGGGTTAGCAGGTAGTTTTGATTTACATATACCTCTTATGATAGGGGCTGTTATATCAGGTGGAATTTTTGGTGACCATGTCTCACCCATTTCAGATACGACTATTATCTCATCTATGGCTAGTGGTTGTGACCATATTGAGCATGTACGAACACAGATGCCCTATGCTTTGATTGGGGCGTTTTTGGCTACTGTACTTTATTTGATTTTTGGGGTTTTTATGTGAGACAAAAAGTACTATTTATACTAGGTAAAGACATCATTAAATAAGTTATTTAAATACATAATAACCTGAGTTCGGGTAGGGATTACCGTTAAAGCCTTTTAATATCTGAATAATAGTTAGGAGGCTCTGTCATTTATAGAAAGGTAGTTCACATACTTAAAAACTTAGATTAATAGGGAGTAACATTATTATTTGTATGTGTTACTCCATCATTTGGGTCATTAGGTATATTTTTATAAGGATTTGGATAGACTTGATTATCGGTATCATATATATTTGGATAGTAAGCATTATCATCTGTTTCATAAGAATCATCATTAGGATATTGGTTAAGCTCATAGAGATATGATGATTCTTCTTTTATGGTTTCATTTATTTGTTGTTCAGTATTCTCCTCTTTAGAATCTTGTTCATAATTATTAGGATAACTATCTATTTCTAAATTTGGAGTCTCTTCGCTATTTACAATTTGATTTTCATTGAGACGAGAGTATTTTTGTTTTAAAAAAGTATCTAAATACTCTTTAATTCTCTTTTTTCCCTCAGGATTCTCCATATTATCTGCCCACTCAGAGAGGTCTGAAAAATCCCAATCAGGAAAGTGATAATCTTTATGTTCTTTCATCCATTTATCTATTGCATCATGTTGGTCTAAATCTTGAGCATTCTTCATAATCTTTAACATATCAAGAAGAGGAGCTGTGTCACTATTCTCAGATAGATACTTATTGGCTAAATCAACATATTTCTCATCATCATTACTTGTGATAATAGAGAGTTCAATATTATTTAAAATAGAATATTGTACTGTTTGAGGTAATTTTTTATCACCTCTTTTTTGATATTTTGTAATAATCTTGTCTAAAACTTCCATTGCTTCTTCATTATTATTGCTATTCATAAGAGTAAAACTTTGAGCAAATTGTAGCTCTTCAATCTCTTTATCAAAACGTTGTTCTTTATCTTTTCCAAATCTTTTAATAAGCTCATCATATGTACTAAGAAGATTATCTTGTGATTGTAATCTAGCCTGTTTTAATCTAGCTTCTATATATAGTTTTAATAGTTCAGTATTATCACTATTGTTAAATTTTTCTATAACCTTACTATAATCTTCAATCGCAGATTCAGTATCATTGTTAGGATAGATATTATCTAAAGTTGCTTTTCTAAAAAGTGCCTCTGCAAAAAATTTTAAAATTTTTGGGTCTTGACTATTTTGTGTCAGTTGAATGACCTTGTCATAGATATTAAAAGCTTCACTATCTTCAGATTTTTGAAAATGGATAGAGGCAACTCTTAGTAGTTCTTTTAACTCATTACTTAGGTTGTTATCTTTATTGGGTTGTCTTTTTTTTACCGTAATCTCTTTATGTGTGGTTATTGTTTTTATATTATCTTCTTTTATAGTAGAACTTTTTTTTATAGGTAAACTACTTTGGGTAGTTGTTCTTTTTATTGTTTCATCAAATAGACCCAAATGAATCCCTATTGCTAATAGAGTTACTAATATAAGTATAAAAATTAAAGGTTTAAGCATGGGTTTAGTTCCTGAAATATTAAGTTATTTAAATTTAATTTTAGCATAGCAAAATAAAAGTTATATCATTTTTTTTTAAGGCTAAAGTTCTATAATTACTTAAAGGATAGATTATGAATAAAAAACTCACATTTACACTTATGTTTATTTCCATTATTTTTTTTTCTTCTTTTAGTTATGCAGGGGAGGGGGAGTTTAATAGGGTAAAATATACTAGCTCTTATACCTCTATTGATGAAAAAGATTGTATGACATTAGATAGTGACGACCTTGGAAGCATACAAGAGTGTGAACCATTTGGAGATATTGGGGTTAGAGTAGTAGAAGGAGATATTCGTCAAAGTATTACTTTAACGCGTCAAAATAGAGAATATATTTTAAACTTTCAATCCATAGTTGGTACAGGTCTCTCTACATTAGGAACTCAAATAGAGTGGAGACATGAAAAAGGAAAAAGTGAAAATGTTAAAGGTATGATTGTTCGTTTAGATGTTAATGAAGACCCAGAAGATTTAGATAAAATTACTTCTTATTTAGTAGTTAGTAAAATTACACCAAAAGATATTTGTATTGTCGGGAAAATCCTTCCTCAATCTAATCAAAATGAGTTAGCAAGGGCTATGTTAGATGTAAAAGAAGAGCTACCTTGTCTAAAGTCTATTATAAAAAAACATTAAAATAAACAATTAATAGAACCATTTGTTTCTTAAAGTTAGAGCTTAACAATCCCTATATATAGGGCTTTGAAGAGTTTATCTATATTTAAAAAGTTCCACAATTAGAACACTTTTACTCTATATACTACCTCATGAAAGAGATGGTTTTCTTCCTATTTTCCAATCTTTCATAGCTTTTACTTCATACTTTTTTTTCCCATGCCCTATAGGCAAAGGTAAAAGCACTTTTTAACTATTTTTTATAACCTCTTATCTAAAAGCTTCTCAAATTTTTTTGAATGGATAACTATCTACTGTTGATTGATATTTGCATAAGAGTCTCATATTTATCTTACTCTATACTATAGTGTTATCTATATTTTCTATTATTTCTAACTCATTTGTCAGTGATGACACTAATCTTAAATATTCTAATGTTTCAGTTTTATATTCTGTCATAGTTTTTTTAAAGTGTATTTTAGCAGATTTTTTTTATTATTTTTTTGAGTGTTTGGGGGGGGTGGAGAAATGTTTGTTAAAATAAATTTCTAATAAAAAACAATAGAATTAAGAGCTTTTCGATATAATATCTACCAATTTATTAATATATATAATATAGTATATCTAAAGGGATTTTATGAGCGATTTATTTGAACAAAGTCAAGACATACAAGAGGTAAAAATAGAAGATAGTATGCGAGGTTCTTACCTTGACTACTCCATGTCGGTTATTGTGGGTCGTGCCTTGCCTGATGCACGAGATGGTTTAAAACCTGTCCACAGAAGAATACTTTTTGCAATGAATGAGTTAAATCTCTCTCATCGAG
>JALWMP010000106.1 GCA_026996165.1 Campylobacteraceae bacterium | reverse complement strand
ATATTATTTATGTCTTAAAATAATCAATATCAATATATCTTGATATATAAATAATAACCTGCTATACTTCCCAAAAAACAAAAAGGAGTAGCATGTTACTAGCAAGTCTACTATTTTTAATAACTCTTATCTTCATTATTTGGCAACCAAAGGGGCTACAGATTGGAACAACAGCCATTGTTGGGGCTTTGGTAGCTTTGGCTCTTGGAGTAGTTAGCGTTGATGATATTTGGGTAGTTACCGACATTGTTTGGGATGCTACTTTAGCCTTTATTGGAATTATTATTCTCTCCATGGTGCTTGATGAGATTGGTTTTTTTGAGTGGTGTGCTATTAAGATGGCGAAGCTCTCTAAAGGCAATGGTCATCTTATGTTTATCTATGCTTTGCTTTTGGGGGCATTTGTCTCAGCACTCTTTGCTAACGATGGAGCAGCATTGATTTTAACCCCTATTCTATTAGCTAAGATGCGAATTTTAAAACTTAATACAAAAACTATTTTGGCATTTTTACTTGCTGGTGGATTTATTAGCGATTCAGCTTCGCTTCCTTTTGTCTTCTCTAACCTTACTAATATTGTCACAGCAAACTACTTTGACATTGGATTTACAACCTATCTTAGCACAATGTTTCTTCCTTTTGTGGTGAGTGTAGTAGCCTCTATTGCTATTTTATGGCTCTTTTTACGTAAAGATATTCCATCAAAAGTTGACATCTCTCTTCTTAAAGATGAGAATGAGGTACTAAAGAGTAAAACGCTCTTTCTCTTCTCTTGGCTCTTTTTAGCACTGCTTATTGCAGGGTACTTTATTGGTGACCACTTCAAGTTGCCTGTGAGCCTTTTTGCATTAGGTGGGGGCGTTATTTTTCTACTTATCGCTTCCTATCTTAAAACAGTTAATGCTAAAGAAATAGTTAAAAATGCTCCTTGGCAGGTGGTTTGGTTTAGTATTGGACTCTATATTGTGGTCTATGGTCTTAAAAATGCAGGGCTTACTGACTATTTAACGGTAGTGTTAAAAGATTTAGCAACACGTGGTGATACCATTGCCGTAGTAGGTACTGGATTTATCTCTGCTTTTCTCTCAGCAATTATGAACAATATGCCTACCATTATGATTATGGATATTGCTTTACAAGATGTGGGAAATGATGCTTTAGCTTATGCCAATATTATAGGGTGTAACTTAGGACCTAAAATGACACCATTTGGAAGTTTGGCAACACTTCTTTGGTTACATGTATTGGCACAAAAGGGGGTCAAGATTGGCTTTTGGCAATATAGTAAATTTGGACTGTTGGTAACCCCTCCTGTTTTATTAGTAGTTTTACTGAGTTTATAAAAAAATATAATTTCTTTTATAGATTAACTTATATATAATATGTAAGTAAAGGAATCAAAATGAAGACTGCTATCATACTAAGTACACTACTATCTCTAACTTTTGCTACACAAAATGCAGATATAGTTAAAATAAATAAAAATATCTCATCTGTAACGACACAAGATTCAGGTCAAAAAATTGAGATAAAAAGAGTACAAGATGTTAACAATAGACTTAATGATGATTTTATAAAAACATCCCGTGCTTGTCCTCCATTTTGTATACAACCTACCAAAGTAGACCCCAATATTGACACCATAGCTGAACTTGAAGTTTTTAACTTTATGCAAAATCAGATTACGCAACATAAGGGGATTCTTCTAGATGCAAGATTAAAGAGTTGGTTTGAGCTAGAGACAATTCCCTCTGCAATTAATATTCCTTACCCAACTCTACTCAACAGTAGCAAGAAAAAAATTACTAAAATATTTCAACTTTTAGGAATGAAAATAGATAAAAGTGGTAATTGGAACTTTGACAATGCTAAAGAATTAACTATTTTTGATAATGGTGTTTGGTGTGAACAAGCAACTTATCTAATTAAAGCCCTAATAAAAAACAACTACCCTACCTCTAAAATACACTACTACCGTGCAGGTCTTCAAGGTTGGAAACTCTTGGGTCTAACTACTGTTGTACATAAAGAGATTAGAAAAGATTAAATATCGACTAGAGCCACCACCCCATAAGCAAGTACTTCTTATGAGGGTGTCTTAATCTCTCTTTGAGAGATAACTGAAGAAAAAAATAATTAAAAATATTACAATTTGACATATTATTTCTATTTTAAATTTTAAAATAGTATACTTTTAAAAATAGTATTAAAAAGGTGAAGATATGTTAAGAGATGCAAAAGATAAATATTTTGAGATTATTAGAGAAGATATATTTACACAAGATGGTCAACTAAAATATAAAAACTTTCTCGAAGAGTTTGAGCCTTATGATGTAGCACCTGAGAAGCGACGTTATGCTAACTATGGGGCGATTACCCTACTTGGTTTTGGGGTGAAGTCAGAGAGTGAGAAAAGTATTAGTAAACAAGATAAGAAGTTTAAAAGAGAGTATGAGAAAGCCAAAGAGCAAATTAGTACAGAGATATTAGGAATTCCTCCTCTGCTTGAGACCTATATTTGTGATGAGTTAAGTCATAGTCTACTTAGTCCATTTTTACGAAACCTTACTTATGGAAAGAGTCTACTTTCGGTTTGGATTTATGAGGGAGAGACTTACGCTTTGGTCTATGCAGGAAAGGGAGAGTCAGCGTGTAATCTGCTCTTCTTTTGTCGTGTAAGAAACAGTTAATTAACTTAAATAGGAGTAATTTACTCCTATATTGACTTTTATCAATTCCCCCTAACTTATTTTGTGCTATAAAGTTAATAAGACAACTCCAAATAAGGATAAAAAATGGAAAGTACAGAGTTAGACAAAGCCGTCTCAGGTGAGTATGCTCTTGGTTTTGAGATTGACATTGAAACCGATGTAGCCCCTCCTGGGTTAAGTGAAGAGACCATCGCCTTTATCTCCAAGAAAAAAAATGAACCCGACTGGATGCTTGAACTTCGTCTTAAAGCCTTTCATAAGTGGCAAACGATGAGTGAGCCTCACTGGGGGAAGTTGGAGTATGAACCGATTGATTATCAATCTATCTCTTACTTTGCTGCACCCAAACAAGCACCTGAAAGTTTAGATGAAGTTGACCCTAAGATTATTGAAGCCTATAAGAAGCTTGGAATTCCTCTTGAAGAGCAGAAACAACTTCAAGGGATTGCTGTTGATGCTGTGGTTGATTCAGTTTCAGTTACTACCACCTATAGTGAAGAGTTGAGTAAACATGGGGTGATTTTTTGTTCTATCTCTGATGCAATTCGTGATTATCCTGAGTTGGTCAAAAAGTATATGTTTTCGGTTGTGCCTATGACCGACAACTACTTTGCTACCCTTAATTCTGCTGTCTTTACCGATGGGACGTTTGTCTACATTCCTAAAGGGGTGCGTTGTCCAATGGAGCTTAGTACCTACTTTAGAATCAATGCTCTAAATACTGGGCAGTTTGAGCGTACGTTGATTATTGCCGATGAGGGTTCTTATGTGAGTTACAATGAGGGGTGTTCAGCTCCAACAAGAGACGACCATCAACTCCATGCAGCCGTGGTAGAGTTAGTAACGATGAGGGATGCCGAAATAAAATACTCCACCATTCAAAACTGGTACCCTGGGGACGAGACAGGAAAAGGGGGTATTTACAACTTTGTTACCAAGCGAGGACTTTGTAAAGGTGACAACTCCAAAATCTCTTGGACACAAGTTGAAACTGGCTCTGCGATTACTTGGAAGTACCCCTCTTGTATCTTAAAGGGTGACAACTCTGTAGGTGAATTTTATTCTGTGGCTGTAACCACTTTAGCACAACAAGCCGACACAGGAACAAAGATGATTCACTTAGGTAAAAATACCTCATCGACCATTATCTCTAAAGGTATCTCGGCAATGAAAGGTCAAAATACCTACCGTGGATTAGTAAAAATCGGAGCAAATGCAACCAATGCTCGAAACTACTCAGAGTGTGATTCACTGCTTATTGGTAGCAACTGTGGAGCACACACATTCCCCTACTTGGAGTCCAAAGATACCCAAGGACAAGTAGAGCATGAGGCAACAACCTCAAAGATTAGCGACGAGCAACTCTTCTACCTACGTCAAAGAGGTATAAACGAAGAGGACGCTGTAAGCATGATTGTTCATGGTTTCTGTAAAGAGGTCTTTAGCCAACTCCCTATGGAGTATGCAGTTGAAGCTAAAGCACTATTAGAATTAACATTAGAAGGAAGTGTAGGATGATAACATTAGATATTCAAAATTTAGAGGCAAAGATTGGAGAGAAGCAGATTTTAAAGGGGCTAAACCTGCAACTAGAAGAGGGAAAGGTTCATGCTATTATGGGACCAAATGGTGCAGGAAAGTCAACACTCTCTAAGGCGATTGTGGGGCATTATGATGTCTCTATTGTAGGTGGTGATATTCTCTTTAAGGGTAAAAGTATTAAAGATATGGAGCCAGAAGAGAGAGCCAAAGAGGGAATCTTTTTGAGTTTTCAAAACCCTGTAGAGGTTCCAGGGGTAAACAACGCCTACTTTTTACGAACTGCTCTTAATGCAAAAAGAGTACATGAGGGAAAAGAGGAGCTAAACGCTGCTGAGTTTTTACGTCTGATGAAGAGTCATCTCTCTGAACTTGGTATGAAGCCTGACATGATTAGCCGTTCACTAAATGAGGGCTTTTCTGGTGGAGAGAAAAAGAGAAATGAGATTTTGCAGATGCTTATTTTAGAGCCTGATGTGATTATATTAGATGAGATTGACTCTGGACTTGACATTGATGCACTAAGAGCAGTCTCAGAGGGTATTAACAAGATGAAAGATGGTAAACGCTCATTTTTAGTCATTACCCACTACTCACGCATTTTGGACTACATAGAGCCTGACTATATTCATGTCTTAAAAGATGGTCAAATTGTCAAAACAGCAGGAGCAGAGCTTGTAGCACAACTAGAAGAGGAGGGCTATGATAGCATAGCTATAGAGCAATGAGATTAAATAGTTTTAAGAACAAAAATTTAGAGGAGTTAGCTACTCTACTAGCTATTTCACCTCAAAATAGACCTCTTAAGAAGTTTATAGAAATGGGTGGATTGCCTAGTAAAAAGAGTGAAGCCTACCGTTACTTTAATATTGAGAGTCTACTAGATGGTGAGTATGAGAGCTTGGACTATACTCCAAAAGTAGTTAATGAGGGTGAAGAGATAGTTATAGAAAATGGTGTAATAACCACTGCACCACAAGGGGTTCGTGTATATTATGAGCCATGTGAACAGATAGACGATGACCATTTTGACCCACTCTACTACCTTAGTCATGCCCTCTACCCTAGAACTATAAAAATAGAGGTAGATGGTGATAGAGAACTCAAAATTGTTCACCGTTTTACTAAGAGTTATGCTATTATTAACTATCGAATTGTACTGTTCAATCAAGCAAACCGTCACTCAACCATCTATGAAAGTTTTGAGGGAGAGTTGGTACAAAATAGCTTTATAATGTATGGGTACGATATGCACATTGCACCAGACTCTAGCTTTAGAGTAGTAAAGCTACAGACTCTACAGAACCAAAACTATAGTATGTTGGCTTCTCACAAAATAAATGTAGAAAAAAATGGTTCATGTATCTTTAAAAGCTTTGACTTAGGTGGAGACCATGCTCTACAACTTATTAAAGTAGAGCTAGATGAGTATGCACACATAGACGCTCAACATCTACTCTATCTAAATAATGACTCAAAAAGAGGAACAGTCTCTCAAATTATCCACAAAGGGCAACACTCTACCTCAAACCAAGAGGCAAAAAATATCTTAGATGGGGCTTCACGTGGTATCTTTGATGCACTTATAAAAGTAGAGCATAGTGCAAAATATACAAAGGCGATTCAGAACTCAAAAGCAATTCTGTTACACGATAAAGCCTATATGGTCTCTAAACCTCAACTAGAGATTTATATTGATGAGTTAGAGGCTTCGCATGGTTCAACTACAGGGCAACTAGACCCTCAACAGCTATTTTACCTACAGAGCCGTGGTATCTCTGCTATTGAGGCTAGAAAGATGTTGGTTATAGCCTTTGCAAATACTATGATAGAGACCATTCGAGATAGCCGTCACCAAGAGTTGATTCGTAACGAGTTCGATAAAGTATTTTATAGTAAAGAGGATTAATTTAAAATCGTAGGTGTGACCGTGTCACACGTCAAATCTCAGTTTATAGTATATGGATATTATAAATTATAAGATATTTGGTTTTGACATGTGACATGGTCACACCTACGGTTATTTTTATAAAGGTAAATAACAATGAGCATAGAAAAGACAATAGCCATGTATAAAGAGGACTTTGACATCTTCCCTACAGCTAATGAAAAACTAGAGTATATTTTTGACCTTGGTAAAAAGCACACCACCCTCAAAGATGAAGAGAAAAATGAGGCAACCTATGTAAATGGTTGTGCTTCTGATGCGTGGTTGGTAGGTGAGTGCAAAGATGGAAAGCTAATACTTAGAGGTGAAGGAACATCAGAGATGGCAAAGGGAATGTTAACACTTCTACTTGACATCTTTAGTAACAGAGAACCTGATGAGATTTTAAATTTTGACCCTAAAAAGCTTGAAGAGTTAGGAATTTTAGAGCTACTCTCACCTGTGCGTCAACAGAGTCTTCAAGCCTTTTTAAAGATGGTCTACAGTTATGCAAAACGATGTAAAGAGGGAGATATTTAACAATGGATATAAACAATATTAAAATAGATGACATTCCAACTTCAGCCGAAGAGTTAGAGGCATATAACAAGAAGTTCAACAAGCCCAATCAAGATGAAATTAATGAGAAGATGAAAGAGGAGCGTGAAAAGTTCTTAGCAAATCAACCATCTGACAAAGAGATGGAGGAGAAAATCATAGAGCAGTTACGCGAAATTTATGACCCTGAACTACCTGTAAATATCTACGACTTAGGTCTAATCTACAATATAGAGTGCCATACAGATGAAGTATCGCTACTAAAAAAGTGTAAAATCACTATGACTCTTACCTCTGCTACCTGTTCATTTTCGCAAGTTATGGTAGATTTGGTAAAAAGTATTCCTAGCCGTCTTAGTGGGCTAGAGAGTGTAGATGTAGATGTGGTATTTGACCCACCTTGGAGTCAAGATAAAATGAGCGATGAGGCTAAGTTGGCTATGGGGTTACTATAGGGAGTTTAACTCCCTTGGTTTAGAATGTTTTTTAAAAAAGAAGTAAAGAGCAATGGAGAGAGCTATCATAACTAAACTCTGAATCTGTCCCATTGTTATCCAACCATCATAATACCCTAACTGAACATCTGCTTCTCTCCAAAATTCAACTATAAAACGTGCTATACCATACATAACTCCATAAATAGCAATTAAAGCACCATCAAACTTTCTATGATTTCTATAAAGGTAGATTAAAATAGCAATCACAATCCCCTCTAAAAAACCTTCATATAGTTGAGAGGGATGACGAAGTATAAACTCATGAGATATAGGATCTTTAACGTAGATTCCCCATGGAACATTAGTAGCACGTCCTACTAACTCTTGGTTTAAAAAATTTCCTATACGTCCAAAAACAAAACCAACAGGTACTGCAAGGGCAACAACATCTAAAATTTTATAAATTACTCCATGGTGTTTACGTGCAAATAAATAAGATGCAACAGAAGCACCTACAACTGCACCATGATAACTCATACCTCTAATACCAACAAATTCACCATTTTGAAAAGGGTTAAATATTTGCCATGGATGTAAAAGATAGTAAGATGTATTAGGATCATAAAAAAGGATATACCAAATCCTAGCACCTAAAATAATACCTATCTCAATCCAAATAAAGTAGTTATCAAGTATCTCTTCACTAATTGGCATATTGTCTCTTTTTACAATCCACTTTGCAAACCATAAAGCAGTCAAAAGTGCAGAGATATACATAATACCATACCAATGTACCGATATAAAACCTAAATCTAAGGCAATAGGATTAAAATGCTCATATATATGGTTCCAATATTCCATGTATATCCTTTTATTATTAAAGTATAATTATATCATTATAGACCATTAACTATTCATTAATTATTCATTGTTTGATGATTAATCCTCTTAGACTATAATTACATTAAGACAAGTAAATGTCTTCAGCATTGTTCACGAGTATTAAGTATGTAATTGAACTCCTTTGAAATATACTCCCTTGATAGAACATATTTAGACCTCCTTTGTAATAGCCCTCGTGGACAATGCTGAAAAACATTTTGACACTTATCTCTTGCTTTTTACCTCTTCAAAATGATATTATTACTTACTTTAAAATTAAGGATTTATTATTATTAAAATACTAATGATAGAAGATGACTACGAAATTGCTCAAATTCTTACAGAATACCTTAATAAATTTGACATCTCTGTAAGTGCAGCTGAAGAGCCTTATATGGGGCTTTCTATGTTAACTCAAGATGATTTTGACCTGCTAATTTTAGATTTAACACTACCAGGGATTGATGGACTTGAAGTTATTCCTAAAATTAGAAAGCACTCCTCTATACCAATTATAGTTTCTTCAGCTCGTGATGATATTACCGATAAAGTAATTGCTATGGAGCGTGGAGCGGATGACTATATGCCAAAACCTTATGACCCGAGGGAGTTAGTAACACGTATTAAAACTATTTTAAGACGTACACAATCTTCAGAAAATACAAAAAAAGAAAACAACTCCCTATTTGAGCTAAATACTGATGCAAGGCATATTATCTTCAAAAATATTCTACTTGAATTAACAGCTGCTGAGTTTGATATTTTATCTATCTTGATTCAACATAGAGACTCTGCCATTTCACGAGAACAGCTTTTATATGATAGTGAACATATTGATGACAACTCCTCTATTAAAAATATAGATGTAATTATCTCTCGTATTCGTCAAAAATTAGCACTTATTGACCCAACACATAGTTATATTAAGCCTGTTCGAGGAATTGGATACCTATTAACAGAAAAGATGTAGTTGTAACCTATGAAAAATATCTCTGTTTCTGTTTTTATAAATATACTTTTTGCATTAGTACTTACGCTAATTCTTACAGCTCTATTTCTATTTATTCAAGTAGATAAAGAGCGTCAGAAAAAAGAGGAGTTAAACCGTCATAAGCTTATTGCCAATTTTTTACTATCGACTGCTCAACTTAATGCAAACAAAGAGAACTTAGAGACTTTTAATCTAAGACTTGTCTCAAACAATGAACGTCAGTTACTTGAACTTGCTAAAGGAAAAGTAATCTTTGAAAGTAGCTCTATCTATGGAAGACTTCAAATATTTACTTTAGAGAAAAACCAATATATTTCACTTCAAAGATATGGTTTGACTCTTATGCTTCAAGATAAATCAACAAAAGATAATCGTATTCAAACTATTATTTTTGCAACCGTTCTTATTACTTTTCTCTTTGCTTTTCTTTATGTAGGGATTTATAAAAAAATTGCTCCTCTTAAAAAACTAAACAGACAAATAGAAGAGTTTGCTAATGGTAATATGAATATTAAGATTACCCAAAAATCCAATGATGAAATAGGAAAAATTGCACAAAGTTTTGACAATGCTATTCATTATATTCGTACCCTATTAGAGTCAAAAAATCTGTTTATGAGAAATATGATGCATGAACTAAAAACTCCTATTACTAGAGGTAGAATTGCTATAGAGATGGTAGAAGATGGAACAGCAAAAGATGTACTTATTCGTGCTTTTGAAAGAATGAATGAACTCATAGATGAATTAGCTCATGTTGAAAGGTTGACAACCCAAGGATTTCAACCACATCTTTATGAAGCTAATATTAATGATATTATAGAAGAGAGTATTTCTTTACTTTTATGCAACAGAGAAAATTTAACCATTCAAACCGAAGATGAGTGGTTAAATACCGACCCAAAACTTTTATCTCTTGCTATAAAAAATCTACTTGATAATGCTAAGAAATATAGTAAAGATAAAAAAACAACTATTATAGCAAATAAAAAAAGTATTAAAGTAATCTCTAAAGGAAAAAGTTTAGAACACCCGCTAGAGTATTATTTAGAACCATTTACACAAGAAGAAAAAAGAAACTCAGGTTTTGGACTAGGCTTATATATCGTTAACAATATTGCTAAAAGGCTTAACTATACCCTAAATTATTATCATAAAGATGATTATAATATTTTTGAATTGAAGTTAAATGATGTAAAAAAATAGTATTTTCCAAGGAAAACACTATATAAATTATAGAATTGGGGTCGCATAACTTTTAGTACGTTTTATCCAACCTTTTAACCAACGCTTCTCATTTTTCTCTGGTGGTGAGTTTCTAACACGTCTCTCAAGAACAGCTTGTGCAGCACGAGAAAACTCTATTAGAGCAAAAGGTCCTGGTTTAACAGGTCTCATGGTTTGAAGTACCTGAAGAAGACCCCAACCTTGGTTATTGTAGCGTTCAGTTGCCTTAATACCTTTTCCCTTAAAATTAATATAGTCAATTAATGGATACCAACCACCTTTAGTTGCAGCTAAAGCATTATAGTTGTTGACAATATGTTTTCTATATTGTGGAGCAACATATTTAACAATCTCAGGAATAGAAGCATGTAGACGGTCAAAGAAAAATTGAGTCTGTAGAGCTTTTGTATTTAATAGTAAATACTGCAACTGTTGAAACTCTTTGTCTCCTCTTGCACGTTCAAAGGTTGCTTTATCTTTCCATGGAGCACCAGTTTTTCGTGCATATTTTAACCACTGAGGAATCTCTACCTTATTGGCAATAAAGTAGTCTATCATAGCAGGGAAAGTCTCATCAAATCGTTTTGGCTCTCCTGCTGGATACCAAATAAAGTGACCTATACCTAATGAAGCAAAATCTTCATTTGGTGACCAATACATAATATATTTAGGATTACCAGAGGTCTCATTTTGATAAATCTTCTCTGCAATAACATTAAGTTCATAAGGTGAGAGTTTAGGAGTTGTTACATCTTTTGGATACTCTAGCTCATGTTTAACCTGTTTAGTACACCCTAACAGTAGAAAACTACAGAGCGTTGCTGTTAATAATATATTTTTAGAATTCATACTTTCTCCTATGTTTTTTTTAAGTATAGGGAAAAAAAACTAATAAAGATGTTAAGTTTTCAAGTTAATTAATAATAGTTAGTATTAAACTGGATTATATTTAGCATAATAGACTGAACCATCAGAAAAGGTATTAACAGTTAACTTTGAAAAATTCTCTAAATATGACCAAAAATCATCTATAATAGCTTGGTCTACATCTACTTTTCTTAATGCCTCTTCCATACATCCTAACCACTCATAACGAGATTTTTCATAAATAGAGAAATCATCATGAATACGAATCATATGTTCATTTAAATCTCGTCCTTCCAGTTCATCTTCATAAACTTTTGGACCACCACAAAGCTGAATAAAAAATCTAGTATTTTTCTCTTTAACAGCTTCAAATTCCTCCTCATCTTGAGGAAAAAAGTGAGCTATATCACTCTCATAAATAATATCATAAAAGTCATACATTAAAGCTCTCATACCCTCTTCTCCACCAATAGCCTTATAGAACTCTGGAGATGGATTTTTATAACTAACCCCTTCACCTTTAATTACTTTTGAAACTTCATACATTAACTATCCTCCCTACTATTTTTATAACTATTTTAACTAAACTTAAAATAAATATACTTCTATAGTATCTATTCATCACAATAACGTTTAACCAAGTTACCATAAGCGTCAATTCGACGGTCACGTAAAAACGGCCAAATATCTCGAACCTCTTTAGAGCGTTTCATGTCAATATCTACATACAAAATCTCATTTTTCTCTCCTGCTTGAGCTAAAATTGCACCTTGTGGGTCACAAACAAAAGAGTTACCCCAAAAGCGAATACCTTTCATAACTCCTGAACTATCTTTTTCAAACCCAACTCGATTACATGCTAAAACAGGAATACCATTGGCAATAGCATGTGAGCGTTGAATGGTTATCCAGCTCTCTAATTGTCGTTTTTTCTCCTCTTTTGAATCTTCATCAAACCAACCAATAGCTGTAGGATAAATAAGTAACTCTGCCCCTTTTAGTGCCATTAGCCGTGCAGCCTCTGGATACCACTGGTCCCAACATACTAAAACACCTAACTTTCCAATAGAAGTTTCTATTGGCTCAAATCCTAAATCACCGGGTGTAAAGTAGAACTTCTCATAAAATCCAGGGTCATCAGGTATGTGCATTTTTCTATACTTTCCTGCAACTCTACCATCACTATCAAAAACAACCGCTGTATTATGATAAAGCCCCTCTGTCCTCTTTTCAAATAGAGAAGTTACTAATACAACTTTATACTTTTTTGCAATTTCTGACCAAAATTTAACATCTTTTTCAAAGTTTTGTGCATAATCAAAAAATTTAACATCTTCACTTTGACAAAAATATTCACTTTGATGTAACTCTTGCAATACAACCAACATAGCTTTCTTATTTGAAGCTTTTTTTATACTTTTAATTTTTTTTTTAATATTTTTTTTTGTGTTACTATAATACTTTTTTTGAACTAATGCAACTCTCATTTTACTACTTTTTTTAAATATTTTAACATAATTAAAAAAAAATTGATAATATGAAAATAGAAAAGTCATAAAACTTAATAATATTATTTTTAAATATTATTAAACAAAAAACAAGATTTTACTTAAAACAATATTTAATATTAATTTTTTATATTAAATATTATTTTAAGTTTTAATCTGTTATACTTTGTTTAAAGGAAAGGATATAAAATGTTAAAAAGATTATTAAATAAAAAAAATTATTTACCAATTATGATATTTCTAACTATTATTGGCTGTGGAGGTACATCTGAAACAGAAACTAATAATATAGTCTATTCTGTCCCTCAAAATATAGGACAATTAACTCAAAGAGAAAAAGAGATACTTAAAGAACTTAATGCTTTTCCAATAGATTATAGTCAAGAAGATAACAATAGTAGTAATAAACTTGACCTATATGCACAAGCTCTATTAGATGCGATTAATAAAGAACGTGCTTCACAACATACTTGTGGTGATCGTGGAACTTTTGGTCCAGTACACCCTCTTGTCTGGAATGCTAACCTACATGCATCTGCATTAGAACATGCTATTGACTTAGCAGTAAGTGATACATTCTCTCATGATGGCTCAGGAACAGATTCGGATATTACAGGAAATGGTACTCCTAGTAAATTCTATGAGCGTATTGAAAGAAATGGATACGACAACTACTACTCAGTTGGAGAAAATATAGCAGGAGGACAAAGAACCTTAGATGAAGTAATGAAAGCATGGATGGCAAGCCCTGGTCACTGTGAAAATATTATGAAATCTACCTATACAGAAGTTGGAGTCGCTATTGTTAAAAATGATAGCAGTACATATCAAGTCTATTGGGTTCAAAATTTTGGAAGTAAACGACGCTAGATACTAATATATACTATTATTCAGCACCCATTATATATGCAAAATAAAAATTAACGCAAAAATTTTATTTTAAGGGTGCTGTGCAATAGTATCTAAAATGGTATCTGCATAGTTGAACAGTGTAAACTTCCACCCTCTTCTATCAATCGACTACACTCAATAGGAATTATCTCCTTATTTACAAAAAAATCCTTAAATATTTTATGAACATTTTTATCTTCATCTACAGAATAGGTAGGATAGATTAACGCCCCATCAGTTATTAAAAAGTTTGCATAAGTAGCAGGAAATCTATTACCCTCTTGGTCAAATTTAGCCGTTGGCATAGGTAGAGCAATAAGCCTATAGGGTCTACCTTCAACTGTTCTAAAACTCTTTAATTGCTCCTCCATCTTTTTTAGCTCTTTGTAGTGTTCATCATTTTCATCTAAACACTGCACATACATAATAGTATCATTTGAGACAAATCTAGCAAGGGTATCTATGTGACTATCGGTATCATCTCCTGCTAAATAGCCATAATCTAACCACAAAACCCTTTTAGCTCCTAAATACTCTGATAATCTCTCTTCAACCTCTTCTTTAGAGAGTCCAC
>JALWMP010000105.1 GCA_026996165.1 Campylobacteraceae bacterium | reverse complement strand
CATTTTTAACAACTCCAACCTCTCCTTGACAAGCCAAAGAGGGAAGAGAGATATAGTTTTTATATTTAAGAGCTTGATGAAAATGCCCCTCTACAATTAAACAATCTTTAGGATACTCCTCTATAATCCCATCAAATCTCTCTTTATACCCTTTAAACTCTCCACAAATTTTTTTTCTTTTTAGTTTGCCTATTCTATGGTCAATAATCTTTTTCTCAAAAATTTTTAATAGAATCAGTGTTGTTTTTCTTCTAAGAATATTTGAGTAGATATTATATGCAAATTTTGTTTTGTGTTTATCTCCATGACTTAAGTATACATCTTGATTGTTTAGTTGACAATGAAGTGGTTGTTTGGCTCGTGAATAGACTTGAATGTTTGGAAAGAGCTCGTTTAGACAAAAGTCGTGGTTTCCCTCTATGTATATAATCTCTAACTCTTTAGAGAGTTTTTGAAGTAGCTCTATAGCAGGTTTTGAGAAGGTCGGAATGTAGTCGTTGTACCCAAAGAGTAGGTCAAAAATGTCTCCCATAAGAAAGAGTTGTGGGGGTGTAAGCTCTTTTGAGTCTATTTTTTTTAAAAGGGTTAAAAACTCATCTCCATGGTGTGGGTAGTGAGCATCTGCAATAAATAGGGCGTTTTGTTTTATCTGTTTTGGCAAGATTGACAGACCCCATAGAGATTGATTTTAGATGAGTTTAATTGAAAGTTCTCAACCACTAGAGCCTCTTTTGCTTCAGGTCTAATCTCTCTGTCTTGAATCTTGCCACACACTTGGCAAATAAGGTGCATATGCTCCTCTTTTTTGAGTTCATACTTAGACTTCTGCCCATTCATAGGAACTTCAACAATTACATTGTTCTCTTGCATTAAGATAATATTTTTGTAAATAGTTGCCAAGGAGAGGGTAGGGTGTAGCTCTTTAACATCTTCGTAGATTTCATCAACATTGATGTGTCCTGCTTGGTCAATAGATTTTAAGATAGAGGTACGCTGTATAGTGGCTTTTAAATCGTTATTTTGTAATAGTGAAATGTAATTTTTTATCATGATTGTACCTTAAAATTTATAAATGCTTATATAATAATTATAATCTATAATTCTTATAGAAACATTTTATGTTGAAATTTAGGGCAGATACGGAGGTCTGCCCCTACGGTTATAATTGTTTATAATTATAGTTCTTCAGCATGTTTTGCTAGGTAGTCAGCAACACCCTCTGCATCTGCTTTCATACCCTCTTCACCCTTTTGCCAACCAGCAGGACAAACCTCACCATGCTCATTAGTAAATAGCATTGCATCTACCATTCTTAACATCTCATCAACATTTCTTCCTAATGGAAGGTCATTGATAACTGCATGTCTTACTGTACCATCAGCATCAATAAGGAAAGAACCTCTAAGTGCTACTGCATCGTCAAGAAGAACATCGTAGTCTCTTGCAATCTGTTTGCTAAGGTCTGCTACCAATGGGAAGTCAACTCTACCAATTCCACCCTTTTCTACAGGAGTCTCTCTCCATGCAAAGTGTGAAAATTGACTATCTACAGATACACCAATAACATTAACTCCTCTATCTCTAAACTCTTTTGCTCTGTGAGAGAAAGCAATAATCTCTGATGGACATACAAAAGTAAAGTCTAGTGGGTAGAAGAAAAGAACTGCACCCTTTTCACCAAGGTTTTCCATAAGGTTGAAATCTTCAACTATTTGTCCGTCTGCTAATACAGCTGCTGCTGTGAAATCTGGAGCTTTATTTGTTACAATCATAATTTTCCTTAAATAATAAATTTTATTAACAACGAAATTCTATCGTAACAAAATAAAAATAAGTTAAATTATTTGTTTTTATTAGGGGTATATTATATTTTAGTTAAACCCCAAAAGCCCAAACTTCCTAATAAACTTTTCATCTATATCTATAAGCCTTCGCTCTTGTAGGCTATCTAACACCTCTTTAGTACAGTGTGTATCTTTTGGCCACTCTCGGTTGAAGCCATCTAGTTTAGATTTGTTTGTTCCATCAATGGCAATAAAAGGCTCAAGCACAACATCACGCTGGGCATCTATGTTGTTTACTACACGCCAAAGTAGCATATATGGGTTATCTATCTCATTGTTTGCTTTGTCGGTTATGACAAGTAGTTTTATATGCTCTTTAAGAGGTTTAAGTTTTGCAATGATATTTTGCATAGACTCTACTTTATTAACCAATATAACACAGATAGGGTTTTTAGTATGGGTAAAGTACTGCTTTAACTCTAAGATATTACTATCTATCTCTTGCATTTTTTCTAGTAAGTCTTTGTCAGAAAGTAGACTCTCTACACCATCTTCTACCTCTTTACCTGTTGCATCAACTCCAAGTTTTCCACCAACTAAAGACTCATTGGCTGTATGGTCAAGTGCATCAATAATTCCTTGAGTAATTAAAATCTTTTGTGGAGTAAGTCGATTTAAAATATACTCTGTAATAGCAGTTGCATCTTCAAGCTCTGGAGCATCTTCATTTACAAAAATAGCATGTTTAACAAAACTCATTTGACCTACACCCCAAAAGGCGTGCATAAACTGCTGTGCGTGACCTTTGTAGAGCGTTTTCATCTTTCCTAGTATTAGGTTATGGAAGACTCCATTTTCAGGCATATAGTAGTCTATAAGGTCAGGAGCCATCGGTTTTAACATTGGTAAAAAGATTCTTTCTGTTGCCCAACCCATATATTTGTCTTCTAGTGGAGGTTTACCAACAACTGTAGCTTGAAAAATAGGTTTCTCTTTCATAGTAATGGTATCTACCTCCATAATAGGGTATGGTTCTTTTAGTGTGTAGTAGCCTGTATGGTCTCCAAAAGGCCCTTCTATCTCCATCTTTGTAGGGTCAACAAACCCCTCTATGACAACATCTACATCTCTTGGAATATAGATGTCATTGGTTATAGACTTAACAAGTTGAGCATTTTTTCCTCTTACAAATCCATAAAGAAGCATCTCAAACATACCATGAGGCATAGGAGCTTGACCACACCAAATGTAGAGTGGGTCACCACCAATGGCAACACTCACAGGCATCTTTTTACCTGCTTTTTGGTATTGGTCAAAGAAGTGAGAGGCATCTTTATGAATCTGCCAGTGCATTCCTAGATGTTTTTTGTCATACTGCTGTAGACGGTACATTCCTAAGTTTTGCATACCACCATCAAGGCTTTTTGTATAGACCTGTCCCATTGTAATAAATGGTCCACCATCTTCTTCCCATGTCTTCAAGATAGGAAGTTTGTCTAAATCTACCTTCTCTTTAGGTATGATAATATCTTGACAAGCACCTCTTGAGTTAGAACGTTTTGGAAAGACATTCTTAAGTGCAAAGAGTTCAGGAATCATTTTGAGTTTGTCAATAAACTTTGCAGGTGGTTTGAGTTTAAGGAGTTTGTCAATACCTTGGGCAACTTGGTCAGGGTGTTTTCCTAAGATTTTTTGGGTTAGCTCTTTGTTAGCAAAGATATTCATAAGTACAGGCATATCATACTCTATACCCTTTGCTTTGTTAATAGGATTGGTAA
>JALWMP010000104.1 GCA_026996165.1 Campylobacteraceae bacterium | reverse complement strand
ATTCTAAAAAGTGAAGAGGTTCTTAATGGAATTATAGCCGATGAGATAAAAGAGATAGCTCAAAACTTTAAAAGTGAGAGACGCACAGAGATAGTTGATGACTATGATGATATTGATATTGAAGATTTAATTCCAAATGAGCCAATGGTAGTAACTATTACTCACAGAGGCTATATTAAACGTGTTCCTGTAAAACAGTACGAAAAGCAGAAACGTGGAGGAAAAGGTAAAATTGCTGTAACCACACACGATGATGACTTTATTGAGGAGTTCTTTATCTCTTCTACTCACGATACGTTGATGTTTGTAACCGATATGGGGCAACTCTATTGGCTAAAAGTCTATAAGATTCCAGAAGGCTCACGAACAGCTAAAGGAAAAGCAGTTGTTAACCTTATAAATCTTAGAAAAGATGAGAAGATTATGTCGATTATCCCAACTGTAGATTTCCATGAAGATAAAAGTCTTGCTTTCTTTACTAAAAATGGTATTGTTAAGCGAACTAACCTAAAAGAGTACTCAAATATTAGAAGTAATGGAGTTAGAGCAATTAATCTTGATGAAGATGATGAAATTGTTACTGCTAAAATTGTAATGCCTAAAGTAAAATGGCTCTTTGTAACTACTAAAAAAGGTCAATGTATTAGATTTAAAGTAGAAGATGCAAGAGAGATTGGTCGTGTAGCACGTGGGGTGACAGCTATTAAGTTTAAGATAGATGGCGACTTTGTATGTGGTGCAACTACCATAGAAGATGAAGAGTCAGAACTCTTGATGTTGAGTGAAAAAGGAATTGGTAAACGAACAACTGCGTCAGAGTACCGAGAGCAGAGCCGTGCAGGTAAGGGTGTTATCTCTATGAAACTCTCTGCTAAAACAGGCGATGTTGTTGGTGTTGTTCTTGTAGAAGATGACAAAGATATGATGTGTCTTACAAGTATTGGTAAGATGATACGTGTAGATATGCACAGTATTAGAAAAGCAGGGCGTAATACTTCTGGTGTCAAGATAGTTAATGTAGATAAAAAAGATATTGTTGTGAGTATGGCTAAGTGTCCTAAAGAGGAAGCAGAAGAACCAGATGTTGTTAATGATGATGGTTTAGATAGTACTCAAGAATAGATAGAGCTTTTTCAATATAAAAATGATGATAATATATATACATGGCTTTGGAAGTTCAGGTAAAGGGAAAAAAGCTTTAAGATTTAAAAACTATTTTAAAAGTCAAAATATACCTTTTATTTCACCTTCCTTATCTTATGTACCAGAATTAGCAATAGATACACTTGAACAGTTGATTGAATCTTATAATGAAGAAGTAGTACTTATTGGTTCATCTTTGGGTGGTTTCTATAGTATATATTTAGCTGAAAAATATGAATTGAAGAGCGTACTTATTAATCCTGCTGTTGATTCTCCTAATACTTTAAAATATATGCTTTCTTTAGATAGTATGGTGAAGAACTATTATGATGATTCATATTTTGAATTAAATAAAAATCATATTGATATGCTGTTAAACTATAGAGTTAAAGATATTAAAAAAGGAGAGTATCTTTTGCTGTTACAAACAGGAGATGATGTTTTAGACTACAAAGATACACTAAATAAGCTACCAAATGCTAAGTGCATAGTAGAAGAGGGTGGAACACATACTTTTGAAGGTATTGAACGATACTTCAAAAAAATAAAAAATTTTTTAGTTAATATATAGTGATAACCTGAGTTCGATGGAATATCATATCCACAATTTTACGAGGTTTTTCTCAAAGAGAGTGCAAAGCACTGCATAGACAACGATAGATTTTTGCAGGACAATTAGCTACGGCTAGTCCTGCAAATTTGATTTTGAAAATCTTACCTATTTCTAGGCTTTTGTGGATATAGTATTCCGTCGAACTCAGGTCTTTAGGCTTTGCACTCTGTACCATTTTAGCTGTTAATTTAGAAGTAGTCATTTTTTGTGTCCTTTAGTAGTCTTTTTTTAAGTGGCTACTAATATTACTACTACACATTAGACTAACTTAAACTATAAAATGGATTTAGATTATTGTTTTCAGGTTTTTGTTATTTGAATGGGATTAAATTGTGGTGGGTCGGGGGAGACTCGAACTCCCGACCACTCGGTTATGAGCCGAGTGCTCTAACCAACTGAGCTACCGACCCGTTAGAGCAAAATAAAAATCAATGAGCATTTTTAGGCATCATCGTTATTTTGGAGTCAGAATTATACATAAAATAGAATCGAAAAGCAAGTAAATTCTCTAAAATTCCAAAAAGAATTGAAAAAATAATAAACGAAGTCCCTCCATGGGAGAACATTGGTAGTGGTAGACCTACAACAGGAGCTAAACCAATGGTCATAAATATATTAACAATCATTGAAATAAAAAAGAGAAAGGCAATACCAGCTGCAAAGACTTGTACATATGGGTCTTTTATATTTTTCATAGCTATAGATAGTAAATGGAGTATTAGAAAAATATAAAGTCCAATAGTAGTCATCATACCTGTAAAACCAAAACGTTCACCTAGGTAGGCAAATATGAAGTCTGTAGAGGAGACAGGTAGAAACTTAAGTTGAGTCTGTGTTGCCTCCTCTTTCTTTTGTCCATCCATTCCTCCAGAACCAATAGCAATCATAGACTGTTGTACATGATAACTTGGTTTTCCAAGAAAATTTGCAATACGTTGCTTTTGGTAGGGTTTTAGACCATATGTATAAAGTGGTGGAGCTGATACCCCAAGAATAATAAGTAAGATAACCCAAATACGTGCTTGAACACCTACAATAAAGAGAACACCAATTCCTGTAAGTAGTAAAATAAGTCCTGTTCCTAAGTCAGGCTCTTTGGCAATAAGTAAAAATGGAATAATAATATAAGCTGCAAGTTTTCCAAACATCTTCCACCCATATCCATCTTTTGGGGGTGGATTACGAGAGATAAGATATGCTAACATTAATAAAACAGTAATTTTAATAAATTCTGAAGGTTGTATAGTTATTCCTAAACCAGGAATCTCAATCCAGCGTCTAGCTCCTAAAATCTTTTTACCAAAAAGTTCAACACTTAAAAGAAGAGCAAGATTAATCCAGTATATAAGTGGAATAAGCCATTGATACTTACGCCAAGGAATTAGAAAAGCAATAAAGAAAGCAACAGCAGAGATACCATAGTAGACCATCTGTTTTTGAAAAAGGTGAAAATTGATTTCATAAACTAAATAAGATGATATAACAAACAGAGGAATAAGTTGTAAAATAAGTAAAAAATTTATCTGTTGAAGTATACGTCTGTCGAATTGAAACCTATTTCTCATATATAGTCACTTTTTGGTGTATTATACAAATGAAATGATAAAAAGAAGATTTAATCTTAAGTAGTGAGTTAGTATTATAAATTACAAAGGAGAAATACTAAATAAAGGAGGAAATGAATTCTTAATTTAAAAGGAGGAAGAAAATTATCAAAAATTCAACTACTTAAGATATGGTCGAATTATATCTAAATAAGATAAAATAACTCTTAAATAAAAAAGAAATATTTATTTTTTTGTAAAAAAT
>JALWMP010000103.1 GCA_026996165.1 Campylobacteraceae bacterium | reverse complement strand
AATTGTTGTTCCCTCCTCTTTGACACTCAAATGGAAAGAGGAGTTTGCTCTTCGTTTTGATGAGCATTTTGAGATATATAAGAGTAGTCAGTTTTTGAACTTTATAGATGAGTTTGAAAACTACAATAGCTCAAAACTTTTTAATGAAAAAATTATTATCTCCTACCACACTCTGCGAGATGAACGGGTAATGAAGAAGTTACAAGATAGCCTTTTTGAAGTAGATTTTCTTATTATGGATGAAGCTCATACCATGCGTAATTATGATACTTCTACTTTTAAAAGTGGACAGATTATCACGGCTAAGGCTGAACATATTTTATTTTTAACGGCTACCCCTGTTCAAAACTCTTTGGTTGACTTGTTCAATATCTTATCGTTACTTGACAATGACTATTTTAAAGATTTTGACTATTTTCAAAAGATGATAAAACCCAATGCCACCATACACCGACTCATAGCTCTTATACGAAACAATCATGACTTAGAGAGTATCAAGAGTTTTTCCATTGAACATAGTAACGATGACTTCCCCATAGAGCTAAAAGAGATTTTTAGTGACATATTGGCACTTAAAACATTGTCTCATAGTAAAAGAGTAGAGTTAATAGACAGATTGATGGAGTCAGACCATTTAAGTTTTATTATTAATCGTAGTAAAAAAAAGGATGTAGGGCGTTCTATTCCTAGAAGTGCAAAATCGGTTATTGTAGAGATTACAGAAGAGGAACAAGCCTATTATGATGCTGTTATAGCATTTGTAAAGTACATCTACCCTCATGTGCCACAAGGTTTCATAACCATTATGCCTGAACGGATGGTTAGCTCATCTATGTTGGCTTCGTTGGAGAGTTTTAAAAAGCTTAAAAAGAGTGGGAGACTTCTTGTTTCCGATTTAGATGACCTTGATGAAGATTATGATGATTTTAACATTGAGAGTGAGGCGATGGGTTATCTTGATGATATTATCTACAAAGGCAATCAGATAGGGGAATATGACTCAAAGTTTTTGAGTTTTGAAGAGATTTTAAAAGATTTGGACGCTCAAAATATCAATCAGAAGATAGTTTTCTCTTTTTTCAAAAAAACACTTGATTACCTTGAACCAAAACTACAAAGCTTGGGCTACAAAGTAGGTAAAATTCACGGTGACTTTAGTACAGAGGAGCGATTTGAGAAAATCAAAGCCTTTAAAAGAGGTGAGTTTGACATCTTGCTCACTTCTGAAGTGGGTAGTGAGGGGCTAGACATGCAGTTTTGTAATGTGGTCATCAACTACGACCTACCTTGGAATCCTATGCGTGTAGAGCAACGAATAGGAAGAATTGACCGTATAGGACAGAAGTTTGACAAGCTTCACATCTTTAATCTCTGTATTGTAGGCTCAATAGAAGACCGTATCTACAACCGACTCTACACTAAACTTGGTATCTTTGAAAACTCCATAGGTGAGTTAGAGCCTATCTTGGGTGACTTGGAGAAGCAGTTAAATATACCCCAACTCATACACCTTTCAGCCGAAGAGATAGAGAAAAAAGTCCATCTAAACGAGTTAGCACTAGAGCGACAAAAATCTGAAATCAAAGAGCAAAGTTCCGAAGTAGAGAAGCTTATAAATGATGACTTTAACCATCAAGCTAAAGAGGATATATTTTTAAATAACAACAAAGTCTCACTTTTACAAGAGGAGAGCAAAAAGATTTTTGTTAAGTTTTTGAAAAGTAATGATATAAGCTTTTGGGAGCTTAAAGATGGAACAGTTAAACTATCTTCTGAAAATCTAAAAAGGCTTTTCAAGCTTTTAAAAGCCAATATGAGCGACAAACGCACCAATGCTTTAGCCTACAAAGAGGAGAGAAAAGTTCTTCAAAAGATAAACCGACTCAAAGAGTTAAAGGTAAGTTTCAAAACCAATAACAATGATGAGTTTCAGACACTATATCTCTATTTAAATCACCCAATTATTGGTATGATAATAAGAGAGAAAAATCATAAAACTCTCTATTCGGTGCTTTCTCATAAAAAATATGGTGCAGGTTTTGCCATTATATATAGGGTTGATTTTAAGCAGTTGAAAACAAAGTCGATGATAAGAGTTCTAGTAGTAGATACCGATTTAGCTTTTGTTAATGAGTTGGATTATTTTGAGTTTATTGTTAACGCCAAAGAGCTTAATGGTGAACCAACTGTAAATTTAGAGGAGTTAAAAGCCGAACTAAATACAAAAGTGATACAATCTATAGAGCAACACAAACGCATAGAGTCAGAGTCTCAAAACAGGTTAATAGAGATTAAAATAGACTCTATGAAAAACTATTTTGAGAAGCAGATAAGCAAGGCTAAGAGGTTACAAAAAAAGGTACATCAAGAGGATATTCAACGAATGAGAATTGGGGAGATTGAAAATTTGGAAAATAGAAGAGATGAGAAGATTTTAGAGTTGATGGGGCAGAAAGAGGGGAGTTTGGGGTTTGAGGTTTTGGGGAGTTTGGAGATAGGAGGGGATTATGAATAAGATGGATTTTAGTGATTTAACACAAAAAAGACAAAATTGGGTAGATGCGAATAAAGAAAATGGATTTGATGAAGGTATTAGTAATTTACTTACAGAGTTATATCCAGATAATGCTCATTTTATTTATGAACTTTTACAAAATGCAGAGGATGCAGATGCAACAGAAGTTAAATTTGAGTTACTTCAAAATGAACTTAAATTTCATCATAATGGAAATCCATTTACTTATGACGATATAGATGGAATAACAAGTATAGGAAAGGGAACTAAAGCTAATGATATTAATAAAATAGGAAAATTCGGGGTTGGATTTAAAGCTGTTTTCTCTTATACCAAAACACCTAAAATATATTCAGAAAACTATAGTTTTGAAATAGTTGATTTGGTTATTCCACAACCTATAAAAGCAATAAAAAGAAATAATAATACGATAATTATTTTTCCATTTAATAATTCAAATAAAAGTAAGCAAAAAGCATATAATGAGATATATAATGGTTTGATTAACATTAAAGATAACACTTTATTATTTTTAACAAATATTAAAAAATTAGTTTATGTTATAGATGATATAGCTTATAGAATAGAAAGAGTTGAGAGAGATGATATAATAGTTGAAATAAAAAATTCTAAAAATCAAACTTTAACTAAATGGTTAAGGTTTAAAAGAAATTTATCAAAAAAAAATAAACTTTATGTTTCTGTAGCATTTAATATTGGTATAGATAAAGAAACAGAAAAAGAGTATATTAAGCCGATAAATGGTCAAGTTTCAATATATTTTCCTGCTGACAAAGAAAATAGTAAATTAAAATTTCATATTCATGCTCCATTTGCTTCTACGGTTGCAAGAGATAGTATTAAAGATTTAGATGAGAATAAGAAATTAATTAATCAAATTTCTAAACTTTTATTAGATGTTTTAAAATATATAAAGAAAAATGGATTTTTAAGCTATGATTTTTTAAGTTGTATGCCCAATAATAGTGATTTTTTACCAGATTTTTACAGACCTATTCAAGATGCTTTGATAGATTATTTTAATAATCAACCTTTTTTGATAACAGAGACAAATACATAT
>JALWMP010000102.1 GCA_026996165.1 Campylobacteraceae bacterium | reverse complement strand
AAAAATGAACGTACCAACACCAGAACAAGTAGAAGCAATGATGATAGAGAAGATGGGGGCTTTACCTCAATCTTTAAACTCAGCAAAAGCGATTGACCCAAGATTTTTGATTGAACAAGCAATGAGTTCTAAATTTAGTGTTCAAGATGAAAAAAATCCATTTGACCCTAAAACTTCTATGATGTTGGCTTTAGCATGTTCTATTACTTTAGGAAGTGATGAGTGTGTTATGGAACAGACAAAAATGCTTAAAAATATGGGAATAACTAAAGAGGAGTTAGCCTATTTGGTTAAAATTGTAAAACATGCTCACTCTAGTGCTGTTATGGGAAATGCAAAAATGGCATTTGATACATTTGAGAGTTAATCTTTGACCAAATACCTACAACGAAAAAAACGCTATATAAAAAGTGTCAATATAGCGTTTTTGGTTATGCCTATTCTTCTACTCCCACCTCTTTTAGAGTGGTATTTAGATTTAAAAGATAGTGCTTTTTTTACTCAATATTATGATGAGATTTTAGTGGCTAATATTCTCTATATTGTTTTAGCTAGATTTCTCCTGCTAGATAGTGCAATATTTATCTTTAGTCGCTCAAAATATCATGTGCATGTAGCACTTATTCAGGTAGTTCTGCTATATTTAGAGATAACACTTGTAACCATTATCTACTATGCTATAGTATTTAATATCTTTGACCCTTTTTCTCTATTTCACCTAAGTGCAACATTTACTCCTGAAAATATGAAAGAGATTCATGAACATAGCTTTATAACCTCTATGTATATCTCAACAGTAACATTTACAACGTTAGGTTCAGGAGATTGGATACCTCAAACATTAACTGCTATGATAGCTGTTATTTCAGAGGTTATTTTAGGGATTATTCAGGGTGGGGTCTTTGTGGCTATTATTATTTATGCTCATCAGAACAAGGAGACAGATACTTAGCGTTTATGTCTCTTTATTTTCTTCATATTTTGAGTAAGAAAAGGTAAAAAGAAGATAATCTCTAACACAAAAGCAACACCAATGGCTTTCCATGTACCATAGGGGTCATTGAGCCATAACAACCCTCCTGTATTCATTCCAAAAAAACCTGTAATGAGTGTTAAAGGTAAAAAAATACCCGAAAGTAGTGTTAAATAGTAGACATTTTTATTCATCTTCTCATCTACTTTCGCTCTATAGAAATCATAAAAACTATTAAGTTTATCAATAGCAACTTGTGCTAAATCTTGAATCCGTTTAAAATGTTCATAAATATCGGCATAAGCTAACTCCTCAAAAGAGCTACTCTTTTTGCGTTTATGATGAGATATAAAGAGTTCAAAAGAGAGTTCAGCTTGAAATAAAAGCCGATAGATAAGTGAAATATCTTTTTTATAGACTAACCACTTTTGCATAAAGTGAGTATCTAGCTTGGCTTCATAAAGACTCTCTTCTAACTCGTCTATCTCATAATGATACTGCTTTATCTCTTTAATTAAATCGTCAGTTTTACTATCTAAAAATTCATTCATCTCAACAAGAGAACCTAACTCTTTAAGTCTATTTTCCTGTCTTTCATATATATATGCTCTATCCTCTTGAATAACAAAAGCATAAGAGACAACATACACAATATTATCTTTAAGTTCAGGTAGACGTAGCACTAAAATAACAAATGAATCTCTTGCAATAAAGTCTGAGGGATGTTCAGGGTTTTGAATATCTTCAAGAAGTAGTGGGTCAAGTAGATGAAGCATATAGAAGTAGCCTTAAGTGTTAATTTTTGGGAAATTATAACAAATATTCTTCTATTGTCTACTGATTTATTATTTTATAGAAATAGTTTAAGCAATCAAACTTTATAATTAACCATATAGTTAATAACTAGGAGAATTTATGCAAAAAAAGACTAGAGATTCAGAAACCACTAAAGCAAAAATTATTCATACCTCCATGATGCTCTTTTCTCGAAATGGTTACAATGCTACCACAGCAGAAGAGATTTCTAAAGCTTGTGGGGTAAACAAAGCAATGATTTTTTACTACTACAAAAACAAAGCAGGACTCTATGGTGCGGTACTTAGTCATGCGTTAGAGTCCATACATGATGAAGTTATTAATAAAGATAAAGAGTATTTAGAACCGTTAGAAGATTTGGAAATATTTATTAAAACCTATGCACTCTATTGTGAAAAACACCCTTACCTTCCTGCCCTACTCCTTCGAGAGCTTAGTAATAGTGGTGCTTATCTTCCTGATGTGATGTTTGATAGTATGAGAAAACTCTTTGCACTTCTTAGTAAGATTTTAAAAGAAGGAGAGAGACAAAAGCTTTTTTCTAATGTAGAACCGATGATTATTCACTTTATGATTGTAGGAACAATAAATCTCTTTATTACTACAAAACCTTTACGAGAAAAGAGTTCAAAGATTGAAGATAAGATAGACACTTGTTGTGACTGTGATATGGAGTATGTGGCTGATTATATTTTTAATAAGGTGAAGTTGATGTTAGGGGTTAAGCCAACTTAAAAAAATTTTTTACTATAATTAACCATCTAGTTGGTTAACTAAAACAAAGGTTGTATTATGAAGAAGATGTTACTGCTATTTATCATTCCCTATTGGGTCTATGGTCAGAGTATACAAGAGCTTTTTGACGCTCTAAAATCACACTCACAAACAAGAGTTGATGAGATGATTATTCAAAAAGCAGAGGTTGCCGAGAAACAGGCTAAAGCACAACTATCTCCTAATGTAGATTTTTTTACATCAGTTGATAGATATACAAGAGATACAGCTCTTGTTCCCATCGCTCCAAGTGAGTCGGCTAAAATGTTAAAAGACCCTAGCATAGCTCAACCCTTTAGTAAAAATATGCTAAGAACAGGTGTTAAGTTTACTATGCCTCTCTTTGTAAAGTCTATCTCAACAATGATAGAAAAAGCAAAAACTATGCAGAGTAGTGCTAAAGCTAAAAAAGAGATAGATTTACTTAAAAATGAGGCATTAATTGTGGGAAGTAATGCCAATTTACGATATTTAGAGGAGTTAGAGACTTCATTAGAGCAGAAAGAGAACTCTCTACAAGAGACTAAAAGAGTTCTTCAAGTAAAAGTAGATAGTGGACGCGTTCCTGCCTCTGCACTTTATAAGTTAGAAGATGGATTAAATCAGATTGCTATTGCTAAAAATAGTATTGAGTTAAAAAAACAAGAGATAATAGCTAAGATTGAGAGCTTAACAGGCATAGAGATTAGCCACTCAATTCCAATGCAAGAGTTAAATAGTGTTTCCCAAGATGCGTTAGGTTCACTAAAACCTCTCCAAGAGAAGATAGAGGCAGATAGACTTGAAGTTAAAGCCCAAAAAGAGAAGTTAAGCCCTGCTGTTTTTGCTCATGGAAGTTACTCCTACTCTATGGCTGATGCCTATAACAACAGTAATTTTGTTCATAAAGGTTATGGAGATATTGGTGTAATACTTAAAATTCCACTTCTAGCAAAATCTCAAAACAGAGCCATTATGAAATCTAAAGTAGAGTTAATGAGTAGTCAAGTTGAGTTAGAAAAACTTCAAGATGAACTTATGGCAAAAGCAAAAAGATT
>JALWMP010000101.1 GCA_026996165.1 Campylobacteraceae bacterium | reverse complement strand
TCTTGGTGAGCTTCAAATGTACCCGATTGCTGTAGAAGTTGGTCAACAAGTGTTGTCTTACCATGGTCAACGTGTGCAATAACGGCAATATTTTTAATTTTTTGCATTAATAAAATTCCTATACTCTTTAAATAATTACGCGAATTATATCGAAAGATTATTATAGTTGTATGGCATTATTTATTATTAAGATATTTATCTATAATACTAATAATATTAAAAATAATAAATGATAAATAATAGTTTTAAACATATTTTAAGGTATTTTATATCTATTATTGTATTTTAAAGAGTTCTTTTAAACTCTTTGTGTTATACTTCATTATATTTTTAATTATAAAAGGAGATTTCGATATGAAATTAACACATTCACTTGTAGCATTAGCTACACTTACTACTTTAAGTTTTGCAGGGGGAGATATTAATCCTGTAACAGTTTTTGAACAAGAGCCAGTTGTTGTTCCAGTTGAGCCAGCACCAGCTCCAGCTCCAGCTCCAGCTCCAGCTCCAGCACCTGTTAAAGCAGCACCTGTTAAACCAGCGCCTGTAGTTGTTCCTGCTAAAAACTTTTACTTTGGTCTTGGTGCGACTGCATTAAAAGCTAAAACAGATGTTGATGTAACTAATGGTATACCAGAAGCAAAAGATTATCAAACAGGTATTACAGCAAGACTTGGTTATGACTTTATGGATTACCTTGGTGCAGAACTAAGAGGAACAACCGCTATTTCAGGTGAAGATACAGGTGCTGAAAAAATTAAACAATATGGTGCTTACTTAAAACCAAATATTGACCTTACTGATTCATTAAACCTTTATGGTTTACTTGGTATTTCAAAAGTAAATATGTCTAATCCTTTAGGATCACCTTCAGATAAAGAGAGTGGCTTCTCTTATGGTCTAGGTTTAGATTATGATGTATCTGATTCATTTTCTGTATTTTTAGATGCAGTCAACTATTTAAGAAAAGCAGATAAAAATAAAGTTTATGGTGCAACACTTGGTGGAGCGTACCACTTCTAAAATCTATTCTAACCTTAAACCTTAGTTTTCTAAGGTTTAGGTTACTTCACTCTTTTTTTAAAATATCTCTAAAAATTTCATACTTTAAATAAGTTTTTATAAATATTTTAAAAACTTTACTATCAGGAGACACCCCTTGCGACTACTACTCTTTCTTGGGCTTTTTATTTCCATGCTCTACTCAACACAGCTTGATGATAAACTAAAATTTATCATAACTAATCAGCCTCAACAGCTATCTAACTCTATAAAAGAACAAGAAGTTATTCAAGAGCTATATTCAAAAAACTTCTATAAACCTTTATGGATTGGACATGCAAAAAATCTTAATAATCTAAGAGAAGCTCTACAAAATCCCTATTATAATTATAAATATAAAGACTTTTATCAAAGCCAAATAGAACAATATCTATACCTACTCAATGACCATATGAACCTTAATCAAAATAGTGAAGAGCTAAGTAAATTAGATATTTTACTTACTCGTGCCTATTTAGCGTTAACTAAATTTATTGTAAAAAGTGATATAGATTGGGATAGTGTTCAAACAAAAATAGCTAACTTAAAAGAGGAAAAAGATATTACAGCAAATTGGGAGATGGTTCGTAAGTCAATGCCAACAGCTTCCAGACTTTTCTCTGCACTAGCTACTCAAAATATTAATGGTTTTTTTAACTCATTAACTCCACTACCAAAGCTACATAAAGACTTAATAGATGCGTTAATATTCTATCGTAATATGGGGCAACCTGAACGTATAAAATATGCAAAAGATTTAAAACTAGGAGATAGTTACCCTTATGTAAGTGACATAAAAAAACGATTGATATTAACAGGTGATATGCTAAATAGCAATAATACTAGTGAACTTTTCGATAATGATTTAAAAGAGGCAATATACAACTATAGAGACCGTTTTAAACTAGAGCATAATGGATTAATTGATAAAATTCTTGTCTACTATCTAAATAAACCTATTTATCTTCTTGTAGAACAAATTGTTACTAACCTTGACAAACTTAAAGTATTTCCAAATAGATTTCCAGATGAGTACATTAGAGTAAATATCCCTGACTTTAGAATGGACTACTTTCGTCATGGAGTTTCAATTCTTAATATGCGTGCTGTAGTAGGACGACCAGAGCGTCCTACACCTATCTTTTCAAGTTATATGACCTATTTTGAGCTTAATCCAACATGGACTATCCCTGAAAACCTAGTACGAAGAGATTTAATAGTTGCACTAAAAGAGCATCCAAACTATCTGGAAGAGCATAATATTCATGTATTTTATGGTTGGAAGAAAAAAGGTGAGATGAAAGACTTTAAACCTGAAATGCTATTTCCTTATGCAGACAAATCAAAAGGACATATCCCATACCGTTTTGTTCAATATCCAGGAGATGATAATGCACTTGGACGAATTAAATTTATGTTTCCAAATAAATACTCTGTATATCTTCACGATACCGATAATAAATCACTATTTCAATACAGATACCGTGTCTATAGCTCAGGCTGTATGAGATTAGAAAAACCATTTGCATTGCTTGAGGTACTAAAATCAAGAATTAGTAAAAAAGATTTAAAGATTATTGAAAAATACCGTTATACATTAAAAAATAAAGTAATTAATTTAACAAAAAAATTACCTGTCTATACAACTTATTTTACAGTATTTAAAAGAAATGGAATGGTTTATTTTCGTAAAGATATTTATGAATATGATAAGTTTATTCGTCAATCACAAGTAACTACTACTACTTTCTAAACAAAGAGAGTAGTTTTCTTATAATACTACTCTTAAATGATACATTCTTGCTAATTTCAACTAAATTATCTTTACAAAGAATTAAACTCTTATCATTACTAGGTAGAATTAACTCTTTAATTTTAATTGCTTTTAACATTGCATTATATGCTTTATCATACTCAAATAGATGATAGTAGCATAAAGCTAAACTATTATAACTTATAGCTGTATCAGGGTGGCTCATACGATATAATTCGACTCGTGTAGCTAAAGCACTTTCAAATAGAGGTAATGCCAATTCATACTCTTCTATAGAAGCATAAAAGAAACCTAACTCATGATTACTTTTTGCTGTCAAAGGGTGTAGCTCTCCCAATGCTTTTTTACGAAGATTTAAAGCTTTTTTATAATAAGACAGTGTCTCCTCTTGCTTATCCATTGAAAAGTAAATATTTCCTAATAAGCTAAATATAGTAGCATTTTCAAGTGAATCTACTCCATAGACTCTATCATTAATATTAATTGCTTTTTCATAGAGTAAAATTGCTTTACTCTCTTCCCCATTCAAATAGTAAACATCAGCTAATTTTAAAATAGCTACAACTGTTTTTTTATGATATTTTCCAAATTTATTTAGATAAAGTCTTAAAAGATGTTCTGCAACCTCTATCATTTTTTGTAAATTATTCTCTTTTTTATAAATAATAAAAAGAGATTGATACTCTTCAATAGTCAAAGAACGAGACAATTTGTTTTCTCTTTTTTCTGATTCAAAAGCAAATCTAGAGTCTTTAAAAATAGAAAACTCTGTTAAAAAAAATGATTTCATTATTAAAAATTCCTTTGAAAAACACTTAAGTAAAT
>JALWMP010000100.1 GCA_026996165.1 Campylobacteraceae bacterium | reverse complement strand
TATCTAAAATATTTTTAGGTAAAAGTTGTCCAAATGCAGCTACTACTATAAAATCAGGCTCTGCTTCAACAATCGCTTCATAGACTCCTTCATCGGATAGCTTTTCAGGTTGTAACAGATTTAGATTGTGTTCTTGGGCTAAAACTTTAACCTCAGGGGCTTTTAACTCCCCTTTTCGTCCTGCTTTTCTATCTGGTTGGCTTATGACTAAAGGTATCTCTATTGCTTCATCATCAATTAGTGTTTGAAGTATCTCTTTTGCATAATGAGGTGTTCCCATATAGACTACTCTTTTCACTTATACTCCTCATTTTAAATTTTTTGGAAGTATAACAAAAATAGTATACTACGGTACTAAATAACCAAATTGTTCAAAAATATCTTTAGCTCTCTTTGAGAATATAAAAGCATAAAAACTAGCAACAGCCTGACTCTTCTGACCATGCTTTAAAATAACAATACCTTGGTCAATAGGTGTATAGAGTTTAGGGTCAACCTCATGCCAATTTACCTCTTTTTTAAACTGTTTCATCTTAGGTGAAAAGAGTGCAGACTTTGCAATAAGCCCCAAATCGGCTACTTTCGTTGCATAGGTAACTGTTTGAGAGATAGACTCACCATAGACAAACTTACTCTTGACCTCATCTAAGAGTTTTGCATTTTCTAGTGCTTCAAAAGCTGCCTTGCCATAAGGTGCTGTTTTAGGATTGGCAATAGCTATTCGTTTAACAGTTGGCTCTTTTACTAAATCAATACCTTTTGAAAAGTCCTGCTTTTTAACAGAAAAAAATGCCAAAGAGCCTTGTGCATAGACCATAGGGCGAGTAACAGCAAATCCATCTTTATATAGATTTTCAGGATACATCATATTTGCACCCATCAAAATATCATAGGGTGCTTTATGTCTAATTTTAGCCGTTAAGCTCCCTGTACCACCTAAAATAATCTCTACTTTTATATCAGGGTAGAGTTTATTAAACTCTTTCTTTAAGTCATCTATAGCATACGATACATTTGCAGCTAATGCTACAGTAACTTTTTCTGCCAAAAGTAGATTTGACAATAGAATAAACACAACAAGTAGTTTTAATCTCATTTTTTCTCCATTTTTTAAATATTGGCTTTAGACTCGTTCCCAACGTCCTCGTCAATGCCAATGAAATAAGCCTAAAGTGGTTCGGGTGTAAACACTCCGATTCCGAAAAATAAGCATTTCTTCATGGAATCGAAGGCTTTCTCACAGAGAGTGCAAAGCACAGAACCTCGCTAATTCAATGGCATTGACTAGGACGTTGGAAATAATGGAAAAATTATGAATGTTTCTGTGCAATGAATATGGGGTGCAGACACGGAGGTCGCCCCTACAGGGGTTAATATATTTTTATGATTGTAGGGGCAACCTCCGTGTTCGCCCCTTATCTAATGTGACGAAAAATTTAAAATATTTTTGTTTGGTATTGGAGAAGTGACAACTCCCATATCGCAAAAATGCAGTCGGGTCATTAGAATATGTAGCTATAGATTTAAAAGGAATAACAGAGTTTCAATCCCCTATCGTATTTCTACAGTCGGGTCATAACTTATATTGTGGGAAATATCAAAAAAACCTCATAGTTTCAAACCACTTAACAGTGCTATTTTATGGAACTATACGAAAAAGTTCGCAAACTAATTCTAAATAGTATATCAACTTAGCTTGTTTTTTTCTTAGAGTTCCAATATTTTTGTTGTAGTTAAAATAGGTAGTTTACGAACTTTTAGCTAACTTTAAGTTTCAAAACCCCCGAAAAATAGGTATTTGAAACTTTGGAAATTTCTATACGATAGATATGGGGGCAGACACGGAGGTCGCCCCTACGGGTTAATATATTTTTATGATTGTAGGGGCAGCCTCCGTGTTTGCCTCTTGTCTGATGTGACGAAAAATTTAAAATGTTGGGTCAAATTAGCTTATTTTGTGGGAAACATCAAAAAAACCTCATAGTTTCAAACCACTTAATCTTACTAAATTATAGAACTTTGTAAAAAAGTTTGTAAGTCTATGTATGTTTCTTATTTAACTTAATATACAATTACATCTTTAAACTGTTTAATAGAAAATACAGTTATATTACCCCCGAAACAGAGTCCCACCCTTCTGAACACTATCAAGCAGAAAACTCCTAACATCATCTAAACCAAACCCTGTCGCTAAAAACATCTTTTTACCTTTAGAGAGTAAAAAGTGAGCAGCTTTAAGTTTAGTTACAATACCACCTGTTGCAAACTCATTGTTTGGTGTAGTTGGTGCTTCTAACTCCTCTTTTGAGATAAATGAAACCTCTTTACGAACCTTAGCATCTGTAAATTTTCTTGGGTCTTTGTCATAGAGAGCATCAATATCTGAAAGAATCACTAAAAGTTCAGCTCCAAAATTTTCAGCTACATAGGCAGATAGTTGGTCATTGTCTCCAAACTCTAGCTCTTCTGTGGCGATGACATCGTTTTCATTTATAATTGGGACAACACCTCTGCTAAGTAGGGTATCTAATGCTCTTTGAGCTAAAGCCGTACGTTTTTTAGAGTCTAAATCAGCTGCACTTAGTAAAACTTGGGAACATAAAATATTATATCTAGCAAACTTCTCTTGATACATCTTAAGTAGAAGTGGTTGACCAATAGCAGCTAGAGCCTGTTTGTTTCCAATGTCACGTCTGTTTAGAGGTAGTACAGTAAATCCTGCTGAAACAGCTCCAGAACTTACTAAAATAACCTCTTTACCATTTTGCATAAGCTTTGCAATTAGCTCTACTAAATCCAACATTCGCTCTCTTGCAACCTTACCATTTTCGGTTAAGACGTGAGAGCCTACCTTAATGACAACTCTGCTAAAATCCATCAGTCTACTTTCTCTTCTTCATTAACTGCTACTATATAGTTTTTAAGTGCAAAACGTAAAGCTTCTGTGTTAAGGTGTGAAACAGAAGAGATTGGTAAAACAAAAAGAAGCTCACTAGTTGGCAGTTCTACTCCAAAATCTTCTGTAAATCCATAAGAGCTATACTCTGGGTTGGCTTTAAACTTTTGTAGTGTTTTGTTAGCTTTAAGTCCAATATCTGACAAAAACTGTTCTGTTAAACTATTTACCTCATCGACCGAAAAAGAGTCACACTTAGTTAAAGCAACCCCAAAAGGTCGTTTTGCTAAAACCTCAGAGTAACGCTCTAACTCTACTAAAAGAGTCTCATACTGATACTTCATCTCCCGATAGTTCGCAGCATCTACTAAAAGCAGAAGTGTTTTAGTTCGCTCAATATGTTTTAAAAACTCTAAACCAAGCCCACGACCATCACTAGCTCCCTCAATAATACCTGGAATATCTGCCATCATAAATGAGTCATACTCTCCAATATTTACAACACCCAAATTAGGAGTAAGCGTTGTAAACTCATAAGAGGCTACTTTTGGCTTGGCATTTGTAATAGTTGAGATAAGTGTTGATTTACCTACACTTGGGTAGCCCACTAAACCTACATCGGCTATCATCTTTAGTTCTAGTCTTACTTGCTTAGTAACTCCAGGAAGCCCTGGTTGAGCGTAAGTTGGTCGCTGGTTCGAGGCATTTTTAAAGTGCATATTTCCAAGACCACCTTTTCCACCCTCTAAAAAGAGAACTCTTTGCCCCTCTTCA
>JALWMP010000099.1 GCA_026996165.1 Campylobacteraceae bacterium | reverse complement strand
AATAGCAACAAATATATTACCAGATAGTAGACTACTTATTAATTGTAATCCTATAATAAGAACTAATGGGGATAGGTCAATTCCACCAATAACAGTAAAGGGCATCTTTTGCCGAATAAAACGAAAAGCTGGTTCTGTTATACGATTTATTAGTTCAACAAAAGGTTGACGAGGGTCAACTTGTAGCATAGATAGAATAGTTGCAATAATAACAATCCAGATATATATCTGAATAAAAAGTAGGATAGGTTGTAGTATAAAATTCATTATGATGCTACCTCCAATATGTAAGATTTAATGTATGGATATATCTCTCTTAACTTAGCTCCATGGGCTGTTGATGTTAAGAGTTGTGCTAAAGGCTTTTCGAGTTCATCTCTACTAAGTCCACTTTTTCTAATTAGAAAATTTTGAAACTCATCAAAATTTTCTATTATTGGAGCTTCAAAGATTAACTCTGAAAGTCTCTTCATCTGCTCACCAAATTCACTAGAAAAATCTTTTGGTTGAAAGATAAGTTTTATCTTTTTCTCTAGTTCATTTATTGTGCTACACTCATCAAGATAGACTTTTGCAAGTTTACCAATATTGGCATCTGCAAAGCCAAAAAGTGTAGATAGAAGTTTATCATCAATAAGCTTTAGATGTTCTCGATTAAGCTGTTGTAGCTTTTTTAAATCAAAATAGTTACTTTTTTTTGGAATATCTTCTAAACTAAACCACTTAATGGCATCAGGAAGTCTAAAAACCTTCTTTGGAGCATTTGGATTTAACTCAATAATTAAATAGTTTAAAATAGCATCAGGTAAAAATCCTTCTTTAAAAAGAGATTTTACTGATGGGGTATCTTTTGTAGTGTTTATATGTATATAGTGAGTCTCTTTTTCATATCCTAGTAGTTTTTTAATATAGTTTTGTTTTTCTGTCTCATTAAGATATTTTTCATCACGAATAACTAGCTCAATATTACTTATCATATCATCTGTGGCACAAGCAAAGTTATAACTTGGTTTCCCATCTACTTTTAAAATAACAAAGTTATCAACATCTTTATATTTTAGACGTATTACAAAAGGTTTTCCACTCTCTTTAATCTCTCTATACTCCTCTTGGCTTAGTGTTTCACAATTTGAATAGCAAGAGGAATTTTCATCTTTACATTTGCAAATAAAAGCCTTTTTCTCTTTAAGTAGACGAAGTGCTAAAGTTTGATATAGATTTAAGTGTTCACTTTGATGAAAGACCAAGTCATGTTTTAGAGCAAATTTCTCTAAAATCATCATAATTTCTGTATCTTTTCCCTCCTCCATATCTACTACATTAACATCTTCTATACGCACTAAGAATTTGTCATTTTTTTGTTGTGCAATAAGGTAGTTAACAATGGCAATTTGTAAATTATCTAAACAGATATCACCAATAGGTGACGGGGCATATCGAAGCATTTGTTCTCCTAAATTTTATATGTAATTATAGGGGGTTTTACTTGAATTTTGTACTATTTACTATAAAAAGATAACGTATCATTTCTAAAATAAAATGTTGCAATTTTATATTATAGATAGAATCAACAAGTGATTTTATGATATTCTACTGTTATAGTTAGTAGGAGAATATTGGTGAGTGATGAAAAATTAACACAGATTAACGTTGCAGGTTTTGTAATAAAGCCTGATGCTCCAGAGATTTTACCGATATATAAAGAGATAAAAAAGAAGTTTGAAGCTAGAAAAATCAAAGTTTTGTTAGTAAAACACTCAAGTGATATGTTAGGTCTTTCAAATGGTATTGAGTTTGATGAACTTTGTAAGCATTCAGATTTTCTAGTCTCTTTAGGAGGTGATGGTACACTACTTTCTTTGGTGAGAAAAAGTTATGGATACCATAAACCAGTTCTTGGAATCAATGCTGGAACTTTAGGATTTTTGGCTGATGTACGAATATCAGAAGTAGATACCTTTTTAGATAATTTATTAATTAATAACTATCGAATAGATGACCGTATGATGATAGATGGTTATATTCAGACAGCTGATGGTCGTAAAAAATTTCATGCTTTTAATGATGTAGTTGTAACTCGTCCAACTATTTCACATATGGCTAGAATTGATGCTTCTATTGATGGTGAGTGGTTTAATACATATCGAGGTGATGGACTAATTATCTCTACACCAACTGGTTCAACTGCTTATAATTTAGCAGCAGGAGGACCTGTAATATACCCTTTAACTAAAGCTTTTATTATGACTCCTATTGCTGCACACTCTTTAACCCAAAGACCTTTAGTGTTACCTTCTAATTTTACTATTGACTTCTCATCTCCTAAAGATAAAGTTATTGTAATGGTTGATGGTCAAGACGATTATGAGATGGAGGCAGGTGAGGTATTGGTCATAAATGGAGCTCAAATAGGAGCAAAATTATTACACAAAAGAGAGAGAAATTACTTTTCTGTTCTTAGAGAAAAACTATCGTGGGGTGATGACGAATAATGATTAATAGAGTATATATAAAAAATTTAATATCGTTTAATAAAATAGAGTTAGAGTTAGAAAAAGGTTTAGTGGTTCTCTCTGGACCATCTGGAGCAGGTAAGTCTCTCTTTATGAATAGTATACTCTCTACATTTGGTTATGGAACTGCTGAAGCATCTCTATGTGAAGTGTTGATAGATAAACCAAAGAGTCTAAAGAATGAAAACTTTGAGTTTGAAGATGAGATAACACTTAAGAGTCTAAAAAAGGAGAAAGTACGATATAGTATTGATGGGCAGAATATCTCTAAAAAAATTTTAAAAGAGATGTTCTCTCCTTATGTCCAGTTTTTATCGGTTAGAGATAAGAGTGGTTTTGAGAGTAAAGATTTACTAAAACTTATAGACAATGAACTCTTGTCAAATGATAAAAGCTTTAAAAAACTTTTTAAAGAGTACTCCAAACGGTATGCTAACTACAAATTTAAACTTGAAGAGTTAAAAAAGATAAGAGAAAAAGAGGCTAAACTAGCTGAACTAATTGAGTTTACAGAGTTTGAGATAGAGAAGATAGAGAGTATAGACCCTAAAGTGGGTGAAGATGAGGAGCTTTTAAAAATTAAGCAACAACTTTCACGTATTGATAAAATTAATGATGCAGTTGAGTTAGCTAATGGTATTTTTGATTTTGAAGAGGCAGTTACAGAGGTATATAGATTATTAGATAAAGATGATACTAATTTTTCAGAGGCTATGAATCAACTTCGTGCTGATTTTGAAGAGATAGAGATTTTATCGGAAGAGTTAACTGAAATCAATATTGAAGAGATATTGGATAGGTTAGAAAAAATCTCCTCTCTAAAAAATAGATATGGGAGTATAGAAGAGGCACTTGAGTATGCAGATTTAAAGAAAAAAGAGTTGCAAGGTTATCAAAATATTGAGAAAGATAAAAGTATGTTAGAGTCTTTTTTAGAGATGGAGTTTATGGAGCTTAGTACATTGGCAACTAAAATCTCTTTTGTTAGAAAGGCTAAAGCTCAAGAGTTAGAAAAGCCTTTAAAAAAATATTTGGCAGAGTTAAAACTTCCTGAGTTAAATTTTATTTTTACTACTGAGGCATTAAGTTTAACTGGTCAGGATATGGTTGAAGTTAAATTAAATGGTTCAAAAGCTTCTACACTTAGTGGAGGTGAATTTAATCGTGTACGTTTAGCTTTAATGGTCATAGCTCTATCAGGAGTTAAGGAGAGTGGAGTTCTTATTTTAGATGAGATAGATGCCAATGTCTCAGGTGATGAGTCTATAGCTATTGCTAATATGATTGCTAAACTCTCCTCTGTCTATCAGATATTTGCTATTTCTCATCAACCACACTTAGCATCTAAAGCTACTCAACATCTTTTAGTCTCTAAAATTAACAATAAAAGTAGTGTAATTTCACTAGATAAAGAGGGAAGAATCAATGAGATAGCTAGAATTATTGGGGGAGAGAGACCAAATGAAGAGGCTAGACTCTTTGCTAAAAAGCTACTTCGTAAAAAATTATAAATAAAAAGTATATTTTTATTTTAAAAAAAAATTAATAAATTAAACTTTTTCTATAAAAATATTTGTTAAGATTGTATTGATTTAAAATATTAGGAGAAGTTAAATGTATAATAATAGTGAAGAAGAGTACTTACTTGCAACTAGAGATGCACAGGTTTATACCGTAGATAGAAAAGAGAGAAGAGCTTTACTGCTTTTTACAAATATGCTTCTCTTTTTAGCTTTAGCTATTGTTGGTTTTTTATATTTTACACAGAGTAGCAATTATCTTTCTGAAAATATTTTTGGAAAAAAGACAGCTGTTCTTGGTGCTACTCATCGTTCAACAGACACAGATTATAGTGATGAAGAACTGATGGTTCTTTTAAATAATCCAGATAGTGAAACTGCTCCAACAAATTCTAAATCAAATCAACAAGCAGAGCTAATAGATGAGATGAATCAAGTTATAGAAGATATAACTATGAAGAGTAAATCAAACTACTATGAATCTTCCATTTCTAAAGAGCTAGATGATAAAAGTAAAGATTCTAAAGGACGTGTTGTTGTTGTGAAAAAAGGAGATACACTCTCTTCATTGGCTGAAAAATATTATGGTAACTCAATGGCATTTCATAAGATTATAAAACATAACAAAAATATTACAGAACAATCTCATACACTATATGTTGGAGAGAAGATTAATATACCATATTAATTTATAAATAATATATATATTTCATATTTGGTGCTTATTTCTCTATTAAAATCCTTTAATAAGAAAAATTGAAGGAAAAAATAAATGTTTGCAACAGATAATGATTATGAAGAGGCAATTAGAGGGTCTAGTATTCATGCTCATGAACGTAAAGAAAATAAAAAAAGAGTTTTAATTAGGTTACTCTCTTTTTCAACAGGAGCTGTGCTTCTTTATCTTGGATTTAACTATTATAAGCAAAATCTACTAGATGAAGAGTTAAAGATAACTTCTGAACCCAAAATAGTTCATAATTTACTGGATAATAGTAAAATATCTCAAGAAGTATCCAAGATTGCCAATAAAGAGGAAAATGTAGATAAAAAAGATGAATACTTAACTGCATTAGAAAAGTCAAAAGAGAGTCCTGTTGCTACAAATGTATCTCTACAAGATGATGAATATCTACTTGCTTTAGATAGTATGGAGGTAGATGTTTTAGATGATTCTAAATCGAAAAAAGAAAAAGATAAAAATAAAGATAATTTAACTCAGGTAAATTTAAATGAGGCAATAAGTAATATAGTTGATAAAGCTATGGTAGATAACTCTAAATATACAAATGAATTAAAAAAAGAGCTTGTTGTTAAAAGTAAACCCAAGAGTCGAGTTATTGTTGTACAAAAAGGAGATACGCTTGAGAGTATTTCTAAAAAAATTTATGGAAATCCAATGAAATATAAAGAGATTATGGCAAGAAATAGTAATATTTTAAATAATCCTAGTGACATATATGAAGGTCAAATAATTACTCTACCTTATTAGAAATATGTTAAAATCCTTTATTTAATAAAGGATTTTAATGATAATTGATACCCATTGTCACTTAGATGATGAACGATATAGAGAAGATATATCAGAAGTAATAGAACGTGCTAAAGTTAGTGGTATTGAGCGTTTTATTATTCCTGGTGCTGACCCAAAAACACTTAACCGAGCTATTGAACTTGCTGAGAATTATGATGAAATCTACTTTGCAGTTGGTGTTCACCCCTACGATGCTCAAAATTACAATAGAGACTTTTTAGAAAAATTTGTTACCCACCCAAAATGTGTTGCTATAGGTGAGTGCGGGTTAGATTACTTTCGTCTACCAGAATCAAAAGATGAGATTGAAGTAGAAAAAGAGTTGCAAAAAGAGATTTTTGTAGACCAGATACTTTTGGCAAAAGAGTTTAAGCTACCACTTATTGTTCACATACGAGACTCCTCTTTTGACTCTTTAAAACTTTTAGAAGAGTATGCAGGAGATGAGGGTGGTGTTCTACACTGTTACAATGCAGATGAATCTCTTCTTAAGTTATCAGATAAAAACTTCTACTATGGGATAGGTGGTGTTTTAACTTTTAAAAATGCTCGTAAGCTTATTAATGTTTATCCAAAAATTCCAAAAGAGAGAGTTATTATAGAGACTGATGCTCCATATTTAACCCCACACCCTTATAGAGGAAAAAGGAATGAACCATCTTATTGTAAATTAGTAGTGGCTAAAATGGCTGAGTTATCAGGTGAAAAAGAGAGTGAGATAGAGGTATATACAACCAATAATGCTTTTGAACTATTTTCAAAAATAGAATAAAAAATAAACTTTTTTTTATATTATTTTTTATATATAAATTTTTAGTTTAAGTTTGTATTTATATTTATAGCAATATAATTATACTTATAGACAAGGATTAACTATGAATTTATATAAAATATTAATAATATCACTTTTTTTAAACTCTTTTACCTATGCAGATATACGCTCTGAGTTTCCTTCTTACTCTTATGTTTTAACAGAGTTTGATTTAAATGAAAATTTTATTGATAACCCTGAATTTAAACATTTTATTCAAACAAATAAGAGAGACTATAGAAAGCGTTTTATTAAAGCTGTTCGTAGAGGTGGTTTAATTATTCCTACTATTAAGGAGATGATGTATCAAAGAGACATCTCTCCTGTTTTTTTATACATCTCCATGATTGAATCGGAGTTTAATCCTAAGGCTACTTCTCGTACAGGTGCAGGTGGATTATGGCAATTTACGGTCAATACAGCTCAAAAAGAGTTTCATTTACAAATTAATGATAGTGTAGATGAACGATATGACCCAATTCGTGCAACAGATTCTGCAATTACATATCTTTATAAAATGAACAGTAACCTTCATGCTTGGTATTTGACTACCATGGCATATAACTGTGGAAATGGTTGTGTTAATAGAGCTATAAAACGAGCGGGAACTAGAGATTTAGGTACATTGATTTCTTCTAATAATAACTATATTAAAGCAGAGACAAAAAAATATATACAAAAAGTTCTTTTAATGGCTATGATTGGCGAAAATTATCTTTTTAAAAGTGATGACCGATTAGGGGAGATGATGTATCAAATAAATAAAGATAATATTACTCCTGTAAAGGTTCGTCCTGGAGAAGAGTTGACTAGTTTAGCAGCCTCTTTAGAGATGAATAGTTTCTATTTAGAGAAGATAAACGCTCATTTAAAGAGTGGACGCGTACCATATAGAAGAGGATATATGGTAAATATCCCTACATCTAAAGTTCCACTCTTCTATGCACGTTATGCTAATACTATTAGACCTAACAATCATGTTTATACTGAGAACAATTATATTAATTTTAGATAGAGGTAAAAAGAATGAATACTATATTAAACAATAAATTACTAATTTTAACGGCTGTGGGTATGCTTATGATAAATGGTTGTGTATCTCAAAATGCTTTTCAAAAAAGCTCTTTTGTTCAGCCTCAGAATGTTCAAGTTGAAAAAGCTAAAACTTGGAAAACTATTAAACAAAAAAGAGATGATTGTCCTGATTGTTATGCTTCTGGTATGGGTGTAAAAAAATCTGTTAACTTAGAAGATAGCTTTGTTGCATATAGAGCTAAAGTATCTGAACCTAATTATGTTGATAATGTTATAGATACTCAAAATTATGGAGCTTATGATTATAGTGTTGCACCTACTGATACATATATGGAAGCTCAAAATATTAAAGTTACACCAAAGTTAAGCTATGTTAACTCTTCTAAAAACTCATTTAATACTAAGTTGACCTCTAATACAACAATTCAAGTAGGAGCATTTAGACACTATTCTGGAGCAAAAAAGATTGCTAGAAAGTATAGCTTACTATCAAACCAATATAGTGTTAAGATAGAGACAGGAACAAAAGATGGTATGCCTATTCATCGTGTACGTATTTCAGGCTTTCACTCTAAAGGACAAGCTAAATCATTTATGCAAAGATATGCAATAAGTGATGCTTTTCTTGTAAGAAGATAATTAAATATGATAAAATACCCTATTACATAATAGGATATTGATATGATTGAACTCTCACGAGAGACAAAAGAGACTCAAATCTCTATAAAACTTGAACTATATGGTCAAGGTAACTCTAACATAAATACAGGAGTAGGCTTTCTTGACCATATGTTAGAGGCATTTGCTAAACACTCACATATAAATCTTGAAGTTACTTGTAATGGTGATACTCATATAGATGACCACCACTCTGTTGAAGATATTGGTATTGTTATTGGTCAAGCACTAAAAAGTGAACTCTATCCTATTAAAAATATTGAGCGTTATGGTAATGCTACAGTAGTAATGGATGAGGCTTCAGTAACTTGTGACCTAGATATATCTAATCGTCCTTTTTTAGTCTTTGAGATGCCAATGGAGGGTAAGGTTGGAACTTTTGATGTAGAGTTGGTAGAGGAGTTTTTTAGAGCATTGTGCTTTAATGCCTCTATGACGGTACATATTATCTGTAATCGTGGAACTAACAAACACCATAAGATAGAAGCCTCTTTTAAAGCTTTAGCTGTAGCTCTTCGACGTGGAGTAACCATTAATGAAAATTCAGGAATTCCAAGTACTAAAGGTGTTCTATAATGGGCATTGAGCTTATTGTCCTAGATGTAGATGGTACTTTAACAGATGGTAAGATAATATATACTCAAAATGGTGATGAGGTTAAAACCTTTTCTGTCAAAGATGGACTTGCCATTGCTTCATGGGTAAAGCTTGGTAAGAAAGTAGCTATTATAACAGGGCGAAACTCTAAGATAGTAGAGCGACGAGCTAAAGAGCTTGGGATTGAACATCTTTTTCAAGGAGTTCACAATAAGCAAGAGGTTTTAGAAAAGTTACTACAAAGCCTAAAACTTACCATGCAAAATGTAGCTTCTGCTGGTGATGATTTAAATGATTATAAGATGTTAAAGGCTTCTAAGTTAGCATTTGTTCCTGCTGATGCGTCATATTATGTTAAAGAGATAGCCGATTTTATATTGAGTAGAGATGGTGGTGATGGTGCTATTAGAGAGATGATTGAAGAACTAATAGAGCAGGAGAATTTAAAAGAGGAATATTTATCACTATGGCAATAAGAATAGAGTATCTACTTATGATGGTTTTTGCTATTTTATTGGCAACTTTTTTTGGTTTTAATCCTCATTCAAAAGAGGCTGTAACAGCCAAGGGGCAAAAAGAGGTAGAGTTTGAACACTTTTTTGCAAATGATATTAAAGAAGATAATTCAGGAAGAGAGATAAGTGCTTCTAAAGCAGTAAAATATAAACAATATATAGACTTTTATAATGTGAAGGTATCAGATGAGCTAGGGCATAAACTCTTTGCACAAAAAGCAATATATAAAGATGATACTCTCTATATGAGTCAAAATGTGAAGCTTTCAAGGGCTGATGGAATTAAGTTTTATAGTAAAAGTTTAAACTATGTAATTAAAGATAAAGTAGTTATAACCCATGAACCTTTTCTTTTAGAGTTTAATAAAAGTATTATAAAAGGGAGTGGATTTGAGCTAAAGATTAATCAAGATACTATTTCTGCTTATAATATAGATGCCTCTATAGATTTTGTTAAGGCACAGTAATATTGGTTAATCTATCAATTTTTTCTAAGTAGTTATTGAAATTAAGAGAGGTAACAGCTGTTCTGCCTAAAGCAAAATGTTTAGATGACTCTCCCCAAACAGTGTGGATAATATATGGCTCTCCTTTATACTCTCCTATATATAGTGTAATATGACCTTTTAGATGTAAAATAGTTCCTCCAACAATTCCAGACGTTTTTAAAAATGTATGTTTTGAGCTTTTTGATAAACCTGTTAACTCTATTTTCACTTCTCCTACATTTGATTGAGAGGTTGAGTTTCTAGGTAATTTTACACCTACAGTTGCAAAGACCTCTTGTATAAATTTAGAGCAATCTTGCTCTCCATACATTCCCCCCCAACCATATGGTGAATGTAGAAATTTAAAGGCTTGTAGTAAAATATTTTCAGGAGTATACTTTAGATATCCTTTATGAATATTGGCTGTTTTGACTGTTGCATTACTCAAGACTAAATTTCCATTTTCATCAGATGTAGGAACTAGTACCATAGTCTCATCATCTATACTCATAATCATTGGTAATCGAACACCCATACGAAGATAATCATGATAGCTTCCACCAATTTTTAGAGCTGTTTTGGCAGATGTTGTTATTATAAAATTTTTAGAGCTTAAGTAGTTATCAATCTCCTCTTTTGTTCCAAAAGCAATATCTTTACTATGTACCCAACCAGAACTTGTAGGTCCAATTCCATAATACCAAAGTCCATCTTTTGTGCTATGTAAAATAGCAATAGGAGTTCCAATATCTAAAGCAGAATTTTGATTTCTGTCAAAATGAATTTGGTTTTTCTTTTTAAGTAGTTCAAGGTCAGTAGGTACAATCTTTTGGTCACAATAGTTTGTAGTAATAGCAAATCGTGTTGTAACACTTCCCTCTTCAATACTATCTAAATTTAAATATTTTTTAATATCTTTATAAAATTTTGAATCTATTTTATTGCCATCTTCAAAATAGGTAGCTATAGATTTAACTCCTTTATATGAATTCAATATACTATTTTTTATCCAAGATGCACTATATGCACTATTTAGTTCATTAAAGTAGTTAAGAGTATGGTTTTTATGGGCAATTTCATTATTAAAAGCCTCTATCTCTTTTGGTGTCATTATCTCTTTATAAGGTTTTTCAACTTTATCTATCCAAAACTCTGCCATATTTAGATGTCTGTTACGATTAACAATAATAATCGGTTGTTTCTTCTTTGAGTCAGATAAAAGAGGTTTGTTCTCATCTATATCTTGACAAGCAGAGAATAGGAGTAGAAGTATAAGAGATAATAAAGATTTTTTCATAATAGGATTATAACAAAATTAAAAGGAAACAAAGAATAGCTTGTTTAAATTTTTTGAGAAATAAATTATATTTGTTCATAATTCATTAATTTTATTGGGATATAATATTAATTATTATTGGAAGAAGGAATAAACAATGAATGTAAAAGTTGTATGTCCACATTGTGGAAAAGTAAATAAAATACCAAAAAAAGAGAGTTATGCAAAGGCTATTTGTGGACACTGTAAAGAGTCTATGCTTAATCAAAAACCATTAGAGGTTAATAAAGAGGAGTTGTTGCATATTTTAGTAAATAGTGATATTCCTGTTATGGTTGACTTTTGGGCTCCATGGTGTGGTCCTTGTCGTCAAATGGCACCAGCTTTTGAAGAGGCTAGTAGAATCCTCTCATTGCAAGTTCAATGTTTAAAAGTTAATACTCAAGAGCATCAAGATTTAGGTGCAATTTATGGGATTCAATCAATTCCAACTCTTATTATGTTTAAAGGAACAAAAGAGGTTGACCGTATATCTGGTGCTATGAGTACAGGTCGTCTTGTCTCTTGGGCAAAGCAGTTTGTTTAAGGAATATTAATGGCAAACGCAAAAATACTACTACTTGAAGATGATGCTAATCTTAACGAAACTGTTACTGAGTTTCTTGAAGATGAAGGATATGATGTAACAAGTACATATGATGGCTATGAAGCACAAGATAAGATTTATGAGTCAAAGTTTGACCTGCTTTTATTAGATGTCAATACTCCAGGTATTGATGGATTTACTCTTTTAAAAGAGGCACGAGAAAATGATGTAGTAGCTCCCTCTATATTTATTACCTCTTTAGATGGGGTAGATGATTTAGAGAGAGGTTTTAACAGTGGTTGCGATGATTATATTCGTAAACCATTTGTATTAAAAGAGTTATCTATTCGTATTGAGACACTTTTAAGAAGAGGATTCTTTCATGAAGCTAATGATATGATTTCGCTTGGTGAAGGAATTGAATATAATACAAAATCAAATGAGCTATTGGTTAATGGAGTAGCTGAGACTTTAGGAAACAAGGAGTCTGCACTGTTTAAACTCTTTATGCAACATCCAAATGAGGTACTCTCTCATGAGAGAATCTATAAAGAGCTGTGGGATTATGATGAAGACCCAAGCGATACAGCTCTTCGTACCTATATTAAAAATATTCGTAAAATTATTGGTAAGGATAGAATTGTTAGTATCAAAAAACAAGGGTACAAGTTTACTTCGAAGTAGTGAGAAGAGTTCTCTACTTCGTTTTTTAGCACTATATTTTATCTTAGTAACAATGATTTTGTTACTGCTTGGAATCTTCTATTATCAGAGTCAAGAGAAGTTGATGTTCTCAAATCAGCGAACTATTCTTTCAGAGTATGCAAATAGACAAGTACAGGCTTTAAAGCAGTTACATAATGACTTTCCTCATCGTACTATATATCCTAGAAGTATTAAGTATCGTTCAGCTATTTATGATATTGAGGGAGAAAAAATCTTTTCACTTTTAAAACATGACAATATTAGATTTGATAAAGAGATTTATCGTGTAGGTAACTCTATTCATTTTCTGAAAACACTTGATGACTACTACTTAGGGGCAAAATATCTATTTATAGAGGTAGATGAAGATAAAGCTTGGTATAAAGAGACTATGTCAAATATCTTGGCTTTTGGAACTTTGACACTAATTGTTTTAATTATATTTGGTCTATTTTTTGTTAGTATATTTTTACGTCCTATGAGAAACTCTATTGTTCTTTTAGATAATTTTATTAAAGATACAACTCATGAGTTAAATACACCTATTTCAGCTATCTTAGCCAATGTTGAGATGATGGATACATCTCTAATGTCAGAGAAAAATCAAAAAAGATTGAGTCGGATTAATATTGCGGCTAAGACAGTTTCTCATCTATATCAAGACTTGACCTATTTGACCCTATCTCATAATAGGAAGTCCAAAGATGAGTGGATAGATATGAAGCAACTTATTGAAGATAGAGTAGAGTACTTTGCTATTTTGGCTGGAGCTAAAAAGATTACGTTTGAGTTAGATTTAAAAGAGTCAGCAATATTTATAGATGGTATTAAAATTGCTCGTGTTTTAGATAATCTTATCTCTAATGCAATTAAATACAATAAGAGAAATGGAAAAATATTTATTACTTTGCGTAAAAATTATCTACAAGTCAAAGACACTGGAATTGGAATTAAATCTAAAAAGGTTAATGAGATATTTGAGCGTTATACTCGTTTTAACTCATCAGAGGGTGGTTTTGGAATAGGACTAAATATTGTTAAAAGTATTATAGATGAATATGATTTACAGATTAGTGTAGAGTCTATAGTAGATGTTGGAACAACCATAAGAATTGATTTTACAAAAGGAACATTAGATGGTTAAAAAAATTCTATTGATAGGTACTATTTGTACACTTTTTTTAGGAGCAGATGAAGATAAAAATGTTTATGAGAGAAATTGTATTCCATGTCATCGTTATGCACCTGCTTCTTTAGAGAAACTTTTTATGGTTTATCTAAAGACTTATAGTGGTGAGTTGAGTCTTAAGGGTGCGTTAAAAGCCTTTTTGAAAAATCCAACCGAAGCAGATTCATTGATGAATAATACGTTTATTGAAAATTTTTCAGTTAAAGATAAAACAACATTAACAGATGAAGAGCTAGATGAAGCCATAGATACCTATTGGGAACTCTATGATGTAAGAAAGAAGTTAAAGTAGATTATATGAATAAAGAAGCCTATCTAATTAACAAGTTAAACTCCAAATATATTGGTGATGATGCAGCCGTAGTTGGTGATAAGCTCTATAGTATGGATGCTTTTTTTGAAGATGTCCATTTTAAACGTGAGTGGATGAGTATGTGGCAGATAGGTCGTAAAGCAATGTTAATCAATATATCTGATGCTATTGCAATGAATGCAGAGCCAAAGTATGCGTTAGTAACTCTTGCTTTACCAAAAGAGATTACTACTAATGACATAGATGAACTCTTAGAGGCTTTAGAGAAGACAGCAAAAGATTTTGAGTGTGAGATTATTGGTGGAGATACCATTGCAGGAGATAAACTTCATATTAGTATTACTATTATATCTGAATCAAAAAATCCACTTTTACGTTCAGGAGTAGAAGAGGGTGATTTGTTGGCATATACAGGTAAGCTTGGAGATAGCAAAAAGGACTTAGAGGCACTATTTAGAGGAGATATTATATCCTCTAATTCAAGATTTTATGAACCAACATTACGTAGAGAGTTTATGAAAGATGTTAGAGAGTATCTTAACTCAGGCATGGATATATCAGATGGTCTATTTTGTGATACTAATAAACTTTTAGCTACGCAAGATTTTAGCCTCTCTTTAGTTAAAGAGATAAGTGATGAGGTAGGTAAAAGTGGTGAAGAGTATGAGTTACTTATAAGCTTTGCTTCAAAAAACCTTGATAGAGTTAAAATTATAGCAGAGCAGACTTCTGTTCCTTTAACTGTTTTTGCTAGAGTTGTTAAAGAGAATGGGGTACTCTTTGAGTGTAAAAACCACCATTTTTAACACTATTTTAGTATAATTATATTTAAAAAGTAAAAAATAATGCAAAAACTTCTATATCCTTTAAAAGTAAAAAATAGCTTTATATTTAACCCATCTAGTCGTGATTTTATTGTCGATGAGATTCCTCTCTATGAGTTTACAGGAGAGGGAGAACACCTTATTTTACATGTACGTAAAAAAGATATGACTACTTGGGAGATGGTAAAAGCGATAGCTCGGTACTGTAAGATAAAAGAGAGAGATATAGGCTACGCAGGGCTAAAAGATAAAAATGCAATGACTATGCAGTATATATCTCTTCTTGCAAAAGATAATGAAGAGAAGTTAAAAACATTTGACCATGATAAGATTAAGATTCTTAACACCTATAGACACAACAATAAAATACGAGTAGGTCACTTAAAAGGAAATCATTTTAAAGTACGTCTAAAAAAGGTACTTGGAGTACAGAAAGATAAGCTTGATTCAGTATTAAAATGGGTCAAAGTCAATGGTATACCTAACTATTTTGGAGTTCAACGTTTTGGGAATCAGGGAGACAACTATAAAGAGGGAAAAGCTATTTTAGATGGAAAGCTAAAGATTCGAGATAAAAAGACAAGAACTTTTCTTATTAATGCCTACCAATCATATCTTTTTAATGCTTGGCTCTCTAAGCGTATAGAGCTTTCACTTCTTCTTGAATCCTTTAGTGAAGAGGAGGCAGAAAAATTTTTTGAACTTCCTAAAGGTTCACTAAAAGGGACAAAAAAACAGCCACATTTCTTTAAACTTTTAGAGGGTGATTTGATGATGCACTACCCTTATGGACGAGTTTTTGAGTTAGATAGTTTAGAAGATGAAGCAAGACGTTTTAAAGAGTGGGACATTTCTCCATCTGGTCTCTTAGCAGGAAAGCGTACTACAAGAAGTCAAAAAATTGCAGGGCTTATTGAAAAGAACTATGATGAAGAGATAGTTCAAAATGGTGCAAGACGTTATGCTTGGATAAGAGTTACAGATATTAAAAAGCGTTATGTAGAAGAGAAAGCACACTATGAGTTGGAGTTTAGTTTACCTAAAGGCTCTTATGCTACTAATCTATTAGATGTTTTATCTGGAGGAGATTTGTAGTTAAAATATGAGTTCAATAAGTATGGTATTCTATTGAACTCAGTTTTTTAAGTTAAGCAGTCAAAAGACTACCCAACCATAGCTTCAAGCTCCTCTTTAGAAACTTTATTGAAGTTTAAGTATCTGTAAACATCATCTGTTATCTCAGGCTTAATTTTATTTGGAACAATCTCCATATACTCTTGTGCAGTTGGGATTCTACCCTTAAGAGCAACAACAGCTGCAAGTTCAGCAGAACCAAGATAGACTTGAGAGTCTTTTCCAAGTCTGTTGTCGAAGTTTCTTGTACTTGTACTAAATACATAAGCACCTTCATCAACAGAGGCTTGATTACCCATACAGAGTGAACAACCTGGAATCTCTGTTCTAGCCCCTGCCATTCCAAATACAGAGTAGTAACCCTCTTCTTGAAGAGTCTTTTCGTCCATTTTAGTTGGAGGACATACCCATAGTTTAGTAGGAACTTTACCTTCACCTCTAAGTACTTCACCCAATGCTCTAAAGAGACCAATGTTTGTCATACAAGAACCAACAAATACCTCATCTATCTCTGTTTTAAGACCTGCTTCATGAATCTCAGTTAATGTTTTAACATCATCTGGGTCATTTGGACAAGCTAAGATAGGTTCTTTAATCTCATTGAGGTCAATCTCAATAACAGCAGCATATTGAGCATCTTTATCAGCTTCAAGAAGCTCTGGGTTTTCAATCCATGCTTTCATTTTGTCTGCACGTCTTTGAAGTGTTGCTTTGTCTTGATAACCTTGTGCTATTAGCTCTTCAATAAGAACAATATTTGATTTTAGGTACTCAATAATAGGCTCTTTGTTGAGCTTAACAGTACAAGCAGCAGCACTTCTTTCTGCTGAAGCATCACTTAACTCAAATGCTTGTTCACACTTAAGGTCTTCTAACCCTTCAATCTCTAGTATACGACCAGCAAAGATATTTTTCTTACCTTTTTTCTCAACAGTTAAAAGACCATCTTTGATTGCTTGATAAGGAATGGCATTTACAAGGTCACGAAGTACAATACCTGGTTGCATCTCACCTTTAAATCTAACAAGTACAGACTCTGGCATAGTAAGAGGCATCATACCTGTAACAGCTGCAAAAGCAACAAGACCAGAACCAGCAGGGAATGAGATACCAATAGGGAAACGGGTATGGCTATCTCCACCTGTTCCTACTGTATCTGGAAGACACATTCTGTTTAACCAAGAGTGAATAACTCCATCACCTGGTCTTAGTACAAAACCTTTTCTCTCTGTCCAGAACTTAGGAAGTGTATGTTGAAGTTTAATATCGGCAGGTTTTGGGTAAGCTGCTGTGTGACAGAATGATTGGAGTACAAAATCAGCACCAAAGTTAAGTGCAGCTAACTCTTTTACCTCATCTCTGGTCATAGCACCTGTTGTGTCTTGAGAACCTACAGTTGTACAAACTGGCTCACAGTATACACCTGGTTTAACACCCTCCATTCCACAAGCTTTTCCTACCATTTTTTGAGCAAGAGTATACCCTTTTCCATCATCTTCTGGCTGTGCAGGAGTCATAAACACATCACTAGCACCAAGTCCTAGAGCCTCTCTAGCTTTTGCTGTAAGACCTTTTCCAATAATAAGTGGAATACGTCCACCTGCTCTCATCTCATCTGGAAGTGTATTTGGCTCAAGGTTAAACTCACTTACAACTTCACCATCTTTTTCAATTACACCTTCATATGGTTTAACTGTAATCACATCACCAGTTTCAAGTTTAGATACAGGAGCTTGAATAGGTAAACATCCACTATCTTCTGCTGTATTAAAGAAGATAGGAGCAATAATATCACCAATAACAACCCCACCTGTTCTCTTACCTGGAATAAATGGAATATCTCTACCTATATGCCACTGAACAGAGTTAATTCCTGACTTTCTTGAAGACCCTGTTCCCACAACATCACCAACATAAGCCAAAGGAAGACCATTTTTCTCTTTAAGCTCTGCCATTGTCTCAAGTGGTTTTTCCATTCTGTTAACCAAGAAAGAGTTAGCATGAAGTGGAATATCTGCTCTTGTAAATGCCTCTGAAGCTGGAGATAGGTCATCTGTATTTGTCTCACCTGGAACTTTGTAGACTGTTAGTTTTATCTCTTCGGCTAGAGGCTCTTTGTTTTTAAACCACTCAGCATCTGCCCAAGACTCTATAACCTCTTTAGCTAACTCATTCCCTTCGTCCATAAGGGTCTTAACATCATTAAATGAGTCATAAACAAGGAGTGTATTTTTAAGTTCATTAGCTGCTGCTTGAGCTATCTCAGCATTATCTGACTTAAGTGCTTCAACCAATGGTGCAACATTAAATCCACCAAGCATAGTTCCTAAAATCTCTATTGCTTTAATAGCATCTATTGTTTCGCAAGAGACATTTCCCTGAACAATGTCATTTAAAAATGCTGCTTTTACATAAGCTGCATCATCGACACCTGCTGGTACATGTTGCGTAAAAAGCTCCATTGCATAATCTGCATCTTCAATAGGACTTGCTTTCAATAACTCTACTAACTCTGCAACCTGTTCAGCTGTAAGTGGTAGTGGTGGAACACCAAGTTTTGCACGTTCTGCTGTGTGTGCTTTGTATTGGGCTAATAATGACATCTATGTCTCCTCTTAGAATAATTTGATAGACTATTCTATACTAATAGTAGTTATAATGTTACTTTATAATGCACATTTCTCTAAATGAGTTAATTTTTTGTGTGGTTTGGTTACAAGATTTTTTAACACTTTTTTCGCTAAACTTCCTACATGGAATTAACAGATAAAAACTACACAACAATCATTAAAAATAGTGACAAACCTGTCTTTATAGACTTCTACTCACCAAGCTGTGCACCCTGCCAAACTCTTAAAAAACTTATAGATGAAAAGTTAGAAAAATATGGCGAAGAGAATGGCGTAAAAGTTGTTAAATGCAATATAAATGAAAACCCAAAACTTACCAACGCATTTAAGATAAAATCTATACCTTTTACCATAGTAGTTATGCCTGATGAGAAGCTCAAATATCCTGACATAGGTCTAAGAGATGAGAGCTACTACTTTAGCATAATTGATAAACTAGCAGGAAAAGGCTCTTTTTTTAGTCGCCTATTTAGTTAGGAGAGAGGTATGATAACCAACGCTTTCCCATACTTAACACTTCTACTCTTTATAGCCTCTATGCTTGTCTATATAGAGGCAAAGACAAAAGCTAAACTCTTTGAGTATCTACCTGCTATTGTTATTTTATACTTTATGGTTATGAGCCTCTCTAGCTTAGGTGTTTGGAGCAAAACCCTAGAGATAAACAGTGTCTACAAAGGCTTTAAGTCGAACCTACTACCTGCAATGATATTTTTGATGCTACTTCAAAGTGACATAAGAGCCATACTAAAACTAGGTAAAAAGATTCTGCTTACCTTCTTTTTGGCATCGTTATCTATCTCTTTAGGATTTATAGTTATGTTTGCATTTATGCACCCACTATTTGAAACAAGTGCATGGAGAGCTTTTGGAGCGTTAAGTGGCTCTTGGATGGGAGGAACAGGCAATATGGTAGCCATTCAGTCGGCTCTAAATCTACCTGATTCAAAAATGGGCTATGTGTTACTTATTGACTCCATAGACTATGCTATATGGGTCATGATACTTTTAGCTCTTGTCCCTTTTGCTAAAAAGTTTAACAGGTGGACAAAAGCAGATGGAGAGCTACTTACAAAGCTTGGTTCAACCCTAGATACAACAGAGCAAAAGAGAGCTATTGATTTTCCATCTCTATTTATGATGTTAGGTCTGTCTCTTATGGTCTCTGTTATTGCTCAACAACTAGCCCCACTTCTACCAACAACCTCTTTTTTAACTGAAACAACTTGGATTGTTATCTTTGCCACATTAGCAGGAATTGTAGCAGGAGTAACCCCATTAAACAGAATCTCTTCTGCCGAACCTCTTGCAAATATAATGCTCTATCTTATTGTAGCACTTATAGCCTCTCGTGCCAACTTTTCAGAACTTACTCAAGCCCCACTATATATTGTTGCTGGTTTTATTATCATTTTAATTCATGCAACAGTTATGGTACTTTTTGCTAAACTATTTAGACTTGATTTGTTCTCTTTGGGGGTAGCTTCATTAGCTAATATTGGAGGGGTAGCATCTGCTCCTATTTTAGCAGGTGCTTACCATAAAGCTCTTATTCCTGTTGGGGTGCTTATGGCTATGATGGGGTATATTATTGGAACTTTTATGGGGCTTGGGGTAGCAAATGTATTGCAGCTTTTAACGACTTTTTAACCCAAGGGCAGACACGGAGGTCGCCCCTACATATCATACAAATCAAACCTCTAAAAACTTCATCATTTCAAACTACTTAATGTTTCTCTATCTACAACATTAACCAATATAGGATTTTGCTGTTTAAACTCCTCTTCAGAAAAGACAAAACGAAAATTTTCCATATAGGCTACTAAAATCTCATAAGCTTTTCTAATCTCTTGGAATTTTTGGGTAGAACCACCCTCCATATCGGGGTGGTATTTGCGAGATAGTTTCAGATACTTCTTGCGAACATCTTCTTGAGTCGTAAGAGAGAGTAGTTCTAAAGTCTCAACAGACTTTTTAAACTCCTCTAAACTAACTTGGTGCATAGGAGAATATTAGAAGTAGATTACTCTACTTCTGCATCAATGATGTCATCATCATCTACTTTTTTAGCACCTTGCTCTTTAGTTGCTCCACCTTGCTCTTTAGCGTAAACAGCCTCTGCAAGTTTATGAGATTTTTCAGTTAACACTTTAACTTTCTCTTCAATCTGCTCTTTTGTTGTAGAGTCATCTTTTAAGAGTTTTTCTACATCTGCAATCGCTGCTTCAATAGATGCTTTTTCTGTAGCATCAAAGTTATCACCTAAATCATTTAATGATTTCTTAGTTTGGTGAACTAAAGCATCTGCTTGGTTTCTTGCTTCAACAAGTGCTTTTCTCTTCTCATCTTCTGCTTTATTCATCTCTGCATCTTGAACCATTTTTTGAATCTCTTCATCAGAAAGTCCAGATGAACCTGTAATCTTAATCTCTTGAGATTTACCTGTTCCTTTGTCTTGTGCTGAAACTGTCAAGATACCATTGGCATCAATGTCAAATGTTACCTCAATTTGTGGTACACCTCTTGGAGCAGCTGGAATATCTCTAAGCTCAAACATACCTAAAGATTTGTTATCTTTTGCAAACTCTCTCTCACCTTGAAGTACATGAATGCTTACTGCTGGTTGGTTGTCTTCTGCTGTTGAGAAGACTTGTGACTTCTTAGCTGGAATAGTTGTACCTTTTTCAATTACTTTAGTAGTAACCCCACCTAAAGTTTCAATTCCAAGAGAAAGTGGTGTAACATCTAGCAATAATACATCTTTAACATCACCTCTTAAAACCCCACCTTGAATTGCCGCACCAATAGCAACAACCTCATCTGGGTTTACAGATTTGTTAAGCTCTTTTCCAAAGAAATTTTGAACCTCTTTTTGAACTAACGGAACTCTGGTTGAACCACCAACCATTACTACTTCATTAATATCAGATTTAGTAACATCTGCATCACGAAGAACTTTCTTAATGGTATCAATAGTAGAGGCTACTAAATCTTCAATTAAAGACTCAAATTTTGCTCTTGTAATCTTTTGAACAAGGTGCTTTGGTCCACTTGCATCAGCTGTAATAAATGGCAAGTTAATCTCTGTTTCAGTTGAAGATGAGAGCTCTTTTTTCGCATTTTCAGCTGCATCTTTAACTCTTTGAAGTGCCATAACATCAGCTTTAATATCTATACCTGTCTCATTTTTAAACTCACTAGCTACATAGTCTATAATTCTGTTGTCAAAGTCATCACCACCAAGGAATGCGTCTCCACCTGTTGCCATAACCTCTACAACATTATCACCAGTTTCAAGTACTGTAACGTCAAATGTACCACCACCAAGGTCATAAACTACGATTTGCTCAGACTCTTTTTTATCGAGACCATAAGCAAGTGCAGCAGAAGTTGGCTCGTTAATAATTCTTAGAACATTAAGCCCTGCAATAGTTCCAGCCTCTTTTGTTGCTTTTCTTTGAGAGTCGTTAAAGTAAGCAGGTACTGTAATAACAGCGTCAGTTACCGTTTCACCAAGGTAAGCCTCTGCATCCTCTTTTAGTTTCATAAGAATTTTAGATGAAATCTCTTGTGGTGTATATGTTTTTCCTGAAACCTCAATAGCACATGCACCATTTCTATCTATAATATGGTATGGAAGTCTCTCTTTTGCCTCTTTAGCATGTTCCTCTTCACACATTAACCCCATAATTCTTTTAATAGAGTAGATTGTCTTCTCTGGGTTTGTTACTGCTTGTCTCTTTGCTGATTCACCAACTAAAACTTCACCTTTGTCTGTAAATGCTACAATAGATGGAGTTGTATTTTTCCCCTCTTTGTTTGCAATAATTTTTGCTTCACCATTTTCATAAACAGCCATTGCTGAGTTTGTTGTTCCTAAGTCAATTCCTAATACTTTACTCATATTTGTTCCTTTTATTATCTATTTTTTATATTTGTGTTATTATAGTTTTTTTTTTTAATTAGAAATGCCACTTTAGGTGCATTTCTAAGATTTTATTGATTATTTTGCTGTTGAGACCATTGCTGGACGTAAAAGTCTATCTTTTATAGTATAACCTTTTTGTAAAACTTGTACTATATCTCCTGACTTCTTCTCATCATGTTCTACTTGCATAATAGCTTGATGAACATCTGGATTAAACTCGCCTTCACACTCTACTGCTTTAATTCCATTTTTTTCTAAAACTTTAGTTAACTGTGCATAGGTTAAATCTAACCCCTCTTTAATCTTATCTAATACTTCAGAACTCTCTTCTGTCTCAATCGCTTCAATAGTTGCTAAAGCACTCTCAAAAGAGTCTACAACTGATAATATATCGTTAGCAAAGCTTTCATTTGCATATGATACAGCTGTAGCTTTATCTTTTGCTAAACGTTTTTTTGCATTTTCAAAATCTGCATGAGTTCTTAAGTACTTATCTTCCCATTGTGTAACTAACTCTTTTAACTGTGTAATTTCATCAGTAGTTTGCTCTTCTTCACTCTCACTACTTTTTGTTACCTCTTCAGTCTCTGGAGTTTCTACTTCTGGTTCAGTCTCTACTGTAGAATTTTTATTTTCTTTACTCATAATAGATACTACTCCTTATTTCATATTTTAGAATCTCCAAATAAGATATAAATGAAGATTTGCAGAAATTATACATCATTGAGTCTATCTTGTCAAGGTTTAGTTTATATTTTTTTATAAATAAAGTTTAGTGTACTTAACTAAATGTTGTGAGTCCTTCAATATTTTATTGAATTTTATAGATACCTACACCTGTACAGTGTAGGTTTATGAAGATTATAATGAAGCAATACGTGTGTTAGTGTTTATAACTCTTCTACCCCATAAGAAACGATTTTTATAAAATTTCTTTTGGTTAAAGTTAAAAATAACAATTTTTTTCGCACCTGAACTAGCATGAATGAAGTTCCCATTACCTAAGTAGATACCAACATGTGTTACTTTACCTGTACGTTTTTTGTGAGTATCGAAAAATACCATATCTCCTTTTCTTAAGTGAGCATAGTCAACATATTTTCCAACCCTTGCTTGGTCTCTTGATACTCTTGGAATATTAATTCCTACATCTCTAAATACCTTTTGTGTAAATCCTGAACAGTCATAAGTATAAGGTCCTGTTGCTCCCCAAACATATTTTTTGCCTAAAAGTTTTTTTGCATTCCATTCTATTTTATTAACAATATAAGGATTGACTCTTGGAACAGAGTAAGTTCTTTGTTCTATTCTTGGAGGAACATAACTTAATGGTCTGTAATTTGTTCTAACAACAGTTGCTGCTGCCTCCTCTTCAATAGGATAAGTTTGAGCTAATGGCAATGAAGCAATTCTTGTTTGCTGTAGAGCAATAATACTCTCTATAGATTGAGCTTGTTTCTCTGGTCCTTCTTTACTTGAACAAGCTGTAAATAGAATAGCAGTTGACAGAATAAGTAAATTTGTTAAAGTTGTTTTTTTCATAAGTTAAATCCTCCTTTTACTCTATATTTATTTGATTGACTTATGTTCTTAAGGTTAGTATAGCAGTAAAGTTGTGTTATAATTGTGACTTTTTTGAAGATTTTTAACTTTTTTAATACTAAAGCAAAGCATTATACTGTGGGAAACAGAAAGATAATTTAATAATAATTTTTTTTGTTTTTAAATGATTTATATTTTAATATAATATAAACTTATTGATTTAAAAATATAATTAAAAAAATACTAATTAAGTGTATTGACTAGTAGGGAAGTGAATTACCCCGCTATAAATGGCGGAGCTTCCTAGAAACTTTAATTATTGTCAGATATTAAGAGGCTTTGACGGTAGTTACTACCGTACTATAATCATTTTTAACATTGGTAGTTTAAAATCAATTTCCTTTATATTCAATAATAGAAGGTTGACTATAGTTTGGAACATTATCATAAGTAAAGACAGCAAAGTATTTATTCATTTTAGTTGAACCAAAGTTATCAAAAGTATAAGTATCCAATCCTGCATAGAGTTTTACACCATCAAATGGATTTTTAGGTGGATGCCAACGATTTCTAACTACATAGTATCCCTTTAGGTCACTATCTTCGACCTTGTCCCAAGTAATCTTAATAAGTTTGTTCTCTATCTTTGTCTTTAAATTAACAGGAGATGGCAGAGGGAACTTGCGACGGTTAATGTACTTAATTTTTAATTGAGTAGCATTTTTACCAGAGTTTGCCCATTTGATGATATGATTGCGACTAAAGACAGAAGTAGGTTTTATAATAAATTTTGCCTCTTTTCCCTCTCTCTGTTTCTCTTCTAGTGCTAAGCGAGAGTATTGGTCAAATATAAAGTGATGTTTCTTTTTAACTCCAAGTTCAGCAGAACTCACTTCATACCCAATAAACTCTATTCTTTCTCTCTCCTTAATATCGGAGTAAGAGAACTCCTCTAAGTCAACAAACTCAATATTGTAGCGAATATCTAGCTTCTTTTTAACAGTTGAGTCATTATAAACCTCTAGCCATGCCTCTGTAATAACCACCTCATCAGGGTTAGGTAGAGAAGATAAATCAAAGGACATATAGGCATAAATCTTCTCATCATCTTTGTTAAAACCACATGCCATCTCTTCTGTGTTTATACCCTCAGGAGCAATAGTCATAGAGTTTTCAAGTGGAATGGAAATTTCAGTTGGAGGAACAGTATATTTTATATCAAGTGATGGTCTATAGTGAATTCCTCCTCCTTGATTTCCATATCCAATATCAAAAATCATTATTTGAGAATCTCTACCCAATGGCAACTCTGTAGGACCTGCAATTTTAAAGGTTACTTTGCCATGTTTTAATTCATTTTGTATTATTTTATTTTCAAACTCATTTGCATCCCAATGTGACCATATACCTTGAGTAAGTTTTTCCGAAGGGATACTCTGTCCAATAGTTGCAATATGCTTTGCTTTATGAACCTGTTCAAAGTCACGAATATTTGGAACTGTCTCTTGGTCAATAATATTAACAGACCACTCACCATACTTCTCGATTTTTGCAGAGACACGATTAAGAGGATAGAGAGAGATTTTAGTCTCTAAGATAATTGCATTTTTAGGAATGCTTGACAAATCAAAGCTCATTACTCCATAAGAGATTCCTCTACCTTCACTTACCCCTATTTTTAAAGAGTTTACTCCAAAGTGACCATAGTTTGCCTCTGGTGATTTCTCTGAGACATAGCCTACATCGTTTTTATGAGGAAAGATTGTTCGACTAAATTCATTTTCAGCTAAGAGGGTTTTTAGTTTTACTTTTGGAGGGTAAGGTGAGCGTGTTTTAGTGAGTTTATCAACAGCTCTTATATAGTAAAAGTACATAGTTCCACTATTTAAGTTTTCGTCTTTAAAGAACTTCTTAGAGGTAGTACCAATAAGAGAAGATTGATTACATGCCTTTTTGTTATTTAGGTTTTTATAAATCTCAAAGTATACATTAGCACCCTCATCATAATCCCATTTAAGTTCACAAGAGTTAGAATCAAAAGATACAATTTCAAAGTTCTCTACACGTTTTGGTGCTGTTTTTGAGTAGTTTTTAGCTTCACTTAAAGCATAAAGTAGAGCAGGAATATTTTCATTGACTGACTCAGTCATATTTTGAATATAGTCTGGAATATTTCGTGTTCCAACCTCTACAACAACAGCTATAATCCCTTTTGAGTAGTAGTACTCTCGTCCTGAACCAGATATAAGCTTTGTTGGTGGTTTTCCTCTATTAATTCCATACTTTCTTCCTGTTATTTTATGGATATGGTAGTTCATATTGGCACATAGTGAGTTAAGGTCAGTTCCTTCAATCTCACTCTCATGGTTAAATTTATGAGCAGGGAAGAAGACATTTCCTTGTGAATGGTAGTCTAAAGCAATGGTAATGTTACTATGTTCATCAACAAACTTTTTAATTGCTTGTGTTTCAGGTTCAGAGAAAGGGTAAGGACCAGAGTAGACATTTGAACTTGTTTGAGTTGATTTTCTATAGCCTTCAGAGAAGTTACGGTTAAGGTCAACACCGAAAGTACCATCTCCATTGTTCCGTCGATTTTTTCTCCAAAAAGAGAAGTGTCGTTGAGAGTAGACAAAACCATCAGGGTTAAGGCATGGAACAATATAGAGTGTATTTTCTGTCAAGGTTTCTAAAATTTCAGGGTTACTATCATAGTTACTTAATATATAGTCAATAAACTCAACAGCAAGTTCATGTCCAATCCATTCACGAGCATGGACTGTACCTGTATAGAGTAGAGCAGGTTTTAGATGAGCATAGGCAACGTGTAAAGAGATAGTCGCTAACATAATAGGACGACCCTCCCAAGTGTTTCCTATATTTTCAATGCTAATTAAATCAGGATATTTTTCGACACATGCTTCAAGAAAAGCACAGCTTTCATCGTAGGACTTATATTGTTGTTTCATAGATATTTTTCCTAAATTTATAATGTAGAATTTTATCGAAATATTGCATAATTTGGGTTGATGTGTTTGTAGAACATAATTTCTTTAGATATAATGGAAAAGTTAATTTAAATAGGTATAACTAATGGAAAAGATAGAAAAATATAATATTGAGTATGAAAAACCAAAGGTAACACTTCTTCAAGAGTCAGGATTGGGTGTAGCAGAGATTGCTGCAAGAACTTGTTATGATAGTTTTGAAAATAGTGAAAATGAGTGTGTGAAAAATGCTATGTTAGAGATGGATAGAGATGCTATTAATAGCATTGAGAACTCACAACTTCTCTCTAATTTGGCATGGGTTCACCATCATCACTCCATTATAGAACATGCAACACTCTCTTTTCTTATAGAAGGAACATCACGAGGGGTACTTCAAGAACATGCAAGACATAGACTTCAAGCCATCTCAGTAAGAAGTACACGCTATACTATGTCATCAGTTATTAATGCTTTTGTAGCCTCTACGACTCTTGGTATAGAGACTAAGGAGTCATTTGCATTTTTTTTAGAAAAATTACTCAATCTAAACCTTTTTGTTATTGTTGACCAAGACTACTTAACTATTGAGATACGAGCTATCTACGATAAATTGGTTTTTCAATACAAAAGAGATTCAGATTTTATACTTAATGCTGTTGCTAAATCTTCTCTACCATTTATAGAGGAGTATAAAAAGAGTCCAGAGGAGCTTTTTAAAGCCTTAGAGTCTGGAAAGAAAAAGAGAAATGTAGGAGATGCCTTTAAACACATTGTCTCTGATAATTGGAGAGTAGATATGGTAGTAACATTCAATATTCGCTCTCTTAAAAACTACTTTGACTTAAGAGACTCAGGTGCAGCATGGTTTCAGATACAGTGGTTAGCACAAGAGATGAAACGTGTTACTCCTCTTAAGTATTTGAGGCTTATCTCTAAGGAGTATAAGGGCTTATAAACTGTAAAACTATTTCTTTTTGTTTTTGTGTAAATATACGTATATGGCTTTAACCTCTTCTTCTGTAAGATAGTATAATGGCATAATTTTATGATATTTTGTTTTGTTGTTTTCTTTATACTCATTTTTTAAACTAGCTCTTAACTCTTCAAGAGAGTAATTACGAATATCAACACCTCTTAGTAATTTTGGATTTTTATGTTTATCATAATATTTAGCAATCTTCTGTCCACCTCTTCCTCCTATACCATGGCACTGTTGACATGAGATACCACGTGGATTTTTATATAGCATTCGTCCATATTCAACAGTTGACAAAAAACTCTCTTGGTTATCTGATTGAATGGTTATATTTGTATCTTGATTTGCAATAAGAAAAATGGGAATAAAAAGTAATAGTTGTTTCATAGTATTGATTAACTCACTAAAATAGATTTTTCGATATAATACCGAAAAATTAGCTTAAAGTGAAAATATGCAACTTATTGATGGAAAATCATTATCTAAAAAAGTTCAAGATTATGTTAAATCTGAAGTAGAAGTTTTAAAAAAAGAGCAGGGAATAGTCCCTGGTTTAGCTGTTATAATTGTAGGAGATGACCCTGCAAGTCATGCGTATGTCAATATGAAAGAGAAGGCATGTAAAAATGTAGGATTTTACTCTATTGCTCATAAGATGCCTGAGACTATTACTCAAGATGAGATTATAGAGATTATTACAATGATGAACAATAACCCTCATATTCATGGTATCTTAGTACAGTTACCACTCCCTCCACAGATAGATACAAATAAGATTTTAGAGGTAATTGACCCTAAAAAGGATGTAGATGGGTTTCACGCTTATAATGTTGGTCGTATGGTATCTAACTTAGATAGCTTTGTTGCTTGTACTCCTCTTGGTGTTATGAAGATGTTTGAAGAGTATAATATTGAGTTAGAGGGGCAAGATGTAGTTGTTGTAGGGGCTAGTAATATTGTAGGTAAACCAATGGCATCTTTACTACTTAATAAAAATGCAACTGTAACTGTTACTCATATATTTACAAAAGATTTAAAATCTCATACCTCAAAAGCAGATATTGTTATTGTAGGTGTTGGTGTGCCAAACCTTATTAAAGAAGATATGGTAAAAGAGGGAGCTATAGTTATAGATATTGGAATTAATCGTTTAGATGATGGTCGGTTAGTGGGAGATGTTAACTTTGAATCTGTAGCTCCTAAATGTTCATATATTACTCCTGTTCCAGGAGGAGTAGGACCTATGACTATTGCAATGCTTCTTCAAAATACACTTAAATCTGCTAAACAATTTTCACAAATAAAAGAGGATAATTAATGGAATTTTTACGTAAACTACACCGTTTTAGCAGCTCTTGGACAGGAACGGTTATTATTGTTCTCTTTCTTATATTCTTTGTAGTTCAGTCTTTTGTTATTCCATCTGGTTCTATGAAAAGAACATTACAAATAGGAGATTTTCTTTTTGCTAAAAAGTTCTCCTATGGTATCCCTCTTCCTGTACTTCCTTGGGTTAATCTAAGATTAGTTCCAGATTTTAATGGTAATGGACACCTTATAGAAGGACCAAAACCACAGCGTGGAGATATTGTTATCTTTCTATATCCTGGAGATAATAAGACACACTATGTAAAACGATGTGTAGCTACAGGTGGAGATGAAGTAGTTTACCAAGATAAACACCTATATATTCATTTTGCTGAGGGTGATGAGTATATTAAAAAGAATTATAAACCTGAGAAGATTAAAAGATTTAGAGATAAATTGTGGGTAGACAATCCATATATGGATAGATTCCCAGGAATTCAGTATGCCCCAGAACATGGTGATGCTTTCTCAGCTTTGATTACTGTAAATAGAGGTCTTGTTCCTCGTTATATACCAAGTATGTCCCCTATCTATATAGAAGAGTTAGGAGATATTATTACTACTAGTCCATCAGGTCACCCTATGAATGCTTTCTATAAAAAGGTTGAGAAGGGTCAATACTATATGATGGGAGATAATCGAGATAATTCAGCCGATAGTCGTTTTTGGGGTTCTGTACCTTATAAAAATATTATTGGAAAACCTTGGTTTATATACTTCTCTTGGGACAATAATACAAAGACAGTACGTTGGGATAGATTAGGTACTTTTGTAGATGATTTACAATATGAAAAGCCAAGATATTAAAGGAGAATAGAATGAAGTTTTATATAGCAACTGACCATGCAGGATATGCAGTAAAAGAGTTTACAAAAAATTATGTAAGAGAGTTGGGTCATGAGATTGTTGACTTAGGTCCAGAGAGTGCTGAGAGAGTTGACTACCCAGACTTTGCTAAAAAGTGTGCCGAAGCTGTAGTAGCCGATGAAGGAAGTTTTGGTATCTTAATTTGTGGTACAGGTATTGGTATCTCTATAGCTGCAAATAAAGTAGCAGGTATTAGAGCAGCTCTTTGTCATGATGCTTATACAGCAAGTGCAACTAGAGCTCATAATGATGCAAATATTTTATGTTTTGGTGAGCGTGTTGTAGGAAAGGGAGTCATTGAGAGTATGATAGATGCTTTTTGCAATACTGAGTTTGAGGGAGGACGACATAGTAGTCGTGTAGCTAAAATAGAGGGTTGTTCTCTAGGTGCTAATTTGTAGGGTACATTTTTCAATGTATCACCTACTTAAACTCAATAATATGAAATTTACTTTTCTATACTTCTACCATTGCTCTTTTGAATAGGACGGTTGTTATTCATACCAATTTCTTGATGAATAGCTGCAATCTGTTCTGCTGAAGCTGTTTGTGGTTGCTTAAGTACAAACCAGTTGACTTGCTCACTACATGGTGGAGTAGTTAAAGAACCCATAAAATGGTAGTAGTCTCTCTTAGGTGGCATAACCACATCTAAATAATCTTTATCAAACTCTAATTTTGCCTCTTTATTTTTCTCTAATGGAAAACTTTTAATAATTTTGTTTAGTGTTGGGTTTTCTGTACCCTCTTGGAACATTACAGCTATAACAGCTAACTTACCATCTTTAGTAGCATGAACAAAGTGTGCCTCTAAAGGAAATGATTTCCCATTAATATGATTTTCACTTGGTGTATGGAAATGAAACTGTTTCAACTCATACGGTTCACCATTAATAGTAAGAGTATCTCCATCTTTTATATTGACTTGAACAGTATGCCCATTGTTAATAATACTTTTTGAACCTTGAGCATAGTTAATATTAAGAGGAGCTAAATCTACATCTTTTGTAGCTACAACATTAATTGGTGTTTGAGCTTTACCCTCTGAACACATTTTAAATTTATCATCTAAACTACTCCAGTGTGCAGGTGCTACATCTCCTGAATAACCCCAATGTTTATGTTGATGAGTTGTGGCATGTTCTGTATGTGTAGTTGCCTCTTTTGTAGATGCTTGTGGTTGTTGATTACAAGCAGTTAAAAGAATTGAAGCTAAAGCAATGGTTGCGTAAGTTGTGATTTGTTTCATTCTTATTCCTTAATATTTTTTAATATACTATCTATTGTATCAGATAGATTGTATAAAATAGAGTTTTATATAAAAAAAATATATATTAAATATAGTTTATGTGTAAAAAAGTTAATTAGGACTAAAATGGTCTTATTAATTTTAAAACACCATACAAGCACATTTCAGTTATAATCACGACAATAAAAAATCACTATAATTAATGGATTAACAGATGAGCGAAACCAAAAAAAATGTATATAACCCAAAAGAGATAGAAGAGAGTTACTACAAACTTTGGGAAGAGAGAAACTACTTTGAGATAGATGGTAATAGTGCTATTCAGCAACCTAACAGACACTTTACAATTATGATGCCACCACCAAATGTTACAGGGAAGTTACATATTGGTCATGCTTTGACTTTTACACTTCAAGATATTATTGTACGTTATAAACGAATGGACGGCTACAAAACTCTTTGGCAACCAGGAGTTGACCATGCAGGTATTGCTACTCAAAATGTGGTTGAAAAACAGCTCTTAGCAGAGGGAACTACCAAAGAGAAGATAGGAAGAGAAGCCTTTTTAAAACGTGCTTGGCAACAAAAAGAGAATTCACAAGATGCTATTACTTCACAACTTAGAAAATTAGGAGTAAGTCCTGCTTGGTCTCGTGAGCGTTTTACTATGGATAAGGGTTTAGCTAACTCTGTAAAAAAAGCATTTAAACAGATGTATGACAATGGTTTTATAGTTCGTGATAACTATATGATTAACTGGTGTACTCACGATGGTGCATTGAGTGATATTGAGGTTGAACATGAAGACCATATAGGAAAGATGTATCATATTAATTATCCACTTGCTGATGGTTCTGGAAATATTACAGTTGCTACTACAAGACCTGAGACATACTTTGGAGATACAGCTGTTATGGTTCACCCAGATGATGAGAGGCATAATCATCTTATTGGTAAAAAAGTTAAGTTACCACTTATTGAACGTGAAGTAGAGATTATTGCAGACAGTCATGTAGATATGGAGTTTGGAACAGGATTTGTAAAGGTTACTCCTGCTCATGATACTAATGACTACGAGGTTGGAAAACGACATAACTTAAAGTTCATTACTATATTTGATGAAAAAGGTATTTTAAATGAGCATTGTGGAGAGTTTCAAGGTTTAGAGAGACTAGAGGCTCGTGATGTTATTGTTAAGAAGCTTGAAGATGAAGGCTTTATGGTTAAAATAGAGGAACACCCTCACCAAGTTGGTCACTGCTACCGATGTAAAAATATTGTAGAACCATACATCTCTAAACAGTGGTTTGTTAAAAAAGAGTTTGCTCAAAAAGCTATTGAAAAGGTAAATCGCGGTGAAGCAGAGTTCTTCCCTAGCCACTGGATAAACTCTTACAATGCATGGATGAATGAGTTAAGAGATTGGTGTATCTCTCGTCAGTTATGGTGGGGTCATCAGATTCCTGTTTTCTACTGTAGAGATTGTGGTCATGAGTGGGTAGAAGAGGGTGAAGCTCCTACTGTTTGTGAGAAGTGTAACTCTGAAAATATCTATCAAGACCCTGATGTACTTGATACTTGGTTTAGTTCTGGTTTATGGCCATTTTCAACGCTTGGTTGGGGTAATGGAGAGTTTGGAAAAGGTACACTTTGGAATGAAGATGATATGAAAAACTTCTACCCAAATAATCTGCTTATTACAGGATTTGATATTCTCTTCTTTTGGGTTGCTAGAATGTTAATGATGGGAGAGAACATTACAGGAGAGTTACCATTTAAAGACATCTATCTACATGCCTTAGTAAAAGATGAAAAGGGCGAAAAGATGAGTAAATCTAAAGGGAATGTTATAGACCCTTTAGAGACTATAGAAAAATACTCTACCGATGCTTTACGTTTTACTTTAGCTGTTTTAGCTGTTCAAGGGCGAGATATTAAACTTAGTGAAGATAAATTAGAACAGAGCCGTAACTTTACAAATAAACTCTTTAATGCAACTAATTTCTTACAACTTAACCAAGAACATTTTGAAGACCTTGACCCTACAAATATTAAAACACCTCTTGGGCGTTATATGTTAGCAAGGTTTAATATGGCCGTTAAAGAGACAAGAGAGTTTATAGACGTTTACCGTTTTAATGATGCAGCAACTGTACTTTATCGTTTCTTATGGGGTGAGTTCTGTGACTGGGGGATTGAACTAAGTAAAGCCTCTAAAGAGAGTGTAGCAGAGCTTGGAAGTATATTTAAAGAGTCTATGAAGCTACTTCACCCATTTATGCCATTTATTACTGAAAATCTATATATGAGACTAAGTAGTGAAAGCCTAGAGGAGGGTGCTGAGTCTATTATGGTTAAGGCTTATCCTACAGTAAGCAAAGTAGATGATGAGGTGATTAAACAGTTTGAGCTTATTATGGAGGCGATTGTCTCTGTAAGACGTTGTAAAACACTTATTGACAAAGCAAACCAAAAGATAGAAAAAGCCTCTATTAAACTTCCAAGTGGTTCAGACGTAGAGATGATGAAACCATTTATTGAGAAGCTTGGAAAAGTGGGAGAGATAAGCTTTGTAGATGAAAAAATAGCTAACTGTGTAACTGATGTTTCAGATAACTTAGAGACGTTTATATCTACTGATGATATTGATATGTCAGCAATTATTGCAAAACTTACAAAGCAAAAAGAGAAGCTTGAAAAAGAGATAGCTAAACTAAATGGTATGTTAAACAATGAGAAGTTTGTAGCCAATGCTCCTAAACAGGTTATTGATACTAATAGAAAAGCTTTAGAGGAGGCTACTGAGAAGTTAGCTAAAGTTGAGAGTGAGCTTAAGGAGTTTAAATAGAGATTTATAGGGTCGAGTTATTGACCCTATAAATTTTACTCATTTCTAAGTACATTAAGTGGATTAGTAGATGAAGCTTTTTTCGCAGGATAAAGAGAAGAGAGAAGCACAATAGCAATCGCTCCTACTATTATCATAATAAAATCGCTTAGTGTTAAATCAATAGGAAGTTTAGAGAAACCATAAACCTCTTCTGAGAGTTGAATAATAGGAAATGTGGTTAAAATCCATTTTCCAATAAGTCCTAAAATAGTTCCTGCAACAATACCACCTACACCAATAATAGTTCCAAGTTTAAAGAAGATTCGTTGTATCTCTTTTCCTGTTGCTCCTAAAGTTTTCATAAGTGCAATCTCTGAACGACGGCTCATTACTGTCATAAGAAGTGAAGAGATAATATTGAGTGAAGCAACTAAGATAATAAGTAGTAGAACTAAAAATAGAGAGTGCTTCTCCATCTCCATAGCAGCAAAAAATGAGGCATTTTGTTCCCACCAACCTTGTATACGTACACTCTTTGCATAACCTATTTTTTCAAGATATGCAATAATCTTTTTTTTGTCCTCTTGTGCATTGGCAGAGTAGATATGAATACCATCATAGACTCCTTTTTTACGTTTTAAAATCTTCTCAAAAGCACCATGTGTTGTATAGACAATGGCTTTGTCGTAGGTGTTAAGTCCAGAGTGAAAGGTAGCATCAATAGTAAAGCGTTTATGTAGTGGCATAGAGCCAAAACCAACAGCTTGTTCTTCTGAGAAATAGAGTGTAAGTTTTTGACCTTTGTAGACATTCATCTCAACAGCTAGGGCTTCACCTGCAACTATCTTAAATTTACTTTTTGTATTGAGTGATGACTGCATAGCCTTTTGGAAGACCTCATTTATCATCTTCTCTTTTTCAAAATCTACACCATACAAGATAGAACCATTGACATTAGAACCAGATTTTGAGATGACTTGAGTAGTATAGTAGGGTGAAAACTTTAAGTTAGGAAATTGAGTTGATAGTCTCTCTATGAGAGTATTGTTTGCACTTTGGTATCCTACAGGAATAAGAGTCATAGGATAGTTCATAACAAAAAGTTTTTTTTTAAACTCTTTCTCTGTTCCATTCATAATACCCATTGCTAACATAAGTACCATAACCCCAGCAGCAACACCTAAAAAGGCTAGTAGTGAGGAGATAAAGATAAAAGGGTTATCTTTATCGTATTTTAAGTAGTGTTTTATGACCTTGTTAACAAAGGTATGGTTAACTGTGGTTGCCATTAGGCTAGTAACCCTTTTTTAGGTCCACTCTTTCCACAGCAGTGTTTATATTTTTTACCTGAACCACAAGGACAAGGCTCATTTCGTTTAGGCTTTTTTCCTATCTCAACTTCAGCTTCAACTACATCTTCATTTGTTTTTGCTCTCTCTAAGTCTGCCTCTAGTTCATCACGCATAGCTTCAAGTTTAGCTTGTTCCTCAGCAGGGTCTTCAAAGTTAAATTGAACAAGTTGAAGCACTTTAATAGCTTCAAATTTAATTCTCTCAATCAAAGACATAAAGAGGTTATAAGAGTCTTTTTTATATTCAGTTAATGGGTCTTTTTGGTTGTAACCTCTAAGCCCAATACCTGTTTTCATAACGTCCATTTCATAAAGATGGTCTCTCCATTGAGGGTCAAGCACTTGTAGGTATAGAATACGTTGCACCTCTGAACGTTGCTCTGGAGTAAGAGGAGCCATCTTCTCTTCGTAAGTATTAACTAAAATTTCTAAAACAAGTTCATGAAGTTCATCATACTCTTTACCTTTAAACATCTCTATATCAACAGCTATATTGAGTTCTTCTCTTAATATATTAACTAACTTTTCTAAATTAAAATCCTCTTGTGAAGCTCCATTATATATGTCAGATTCAGCTAAAATATGTTCAACATACTCTACTCTATTCTCTCTAATTTTTGAGTCAATATCAAAGTTTTCATCAAGAAGTTGGTTTCTAAAGTTGTATATAACCTTTCTTTGCTCATTAGCAATATCATCATACTCTAAGATATGTTTACGAGACTCATAGTGCATACTCTCAACTTTCTTTTGAGCTTTCTCTACTGAACGAGTTACAATTTTAGAGTCAATATACTCACCCTCTTCAACTCCTAACTTGTTCATAATATTTCTAATTTTCTCTCCACCAAAAATTCTTAAAAGGTTGTCATCAAGAGAGAGGTAAAACTGTGAAACTCCTGGGTCACCTTGACGACCAGAACGACCTCGTAATTGGTTGTCAATACGTCTACTCTCATGACGTTCCGTTCCTATAATGTAAAGCCCTCCTAGTTTTTTAACCTCATCATCTATTTTAATATCAACCCCACGACCAGCCATGTTGGTAGCTACCGTAACAGCCCCTTTTTTACCAGCTTCCATAATAATCTGTGCCTCTTGCTCATGGTTTTTAGCATTAAGTATATTGTGAGGTATTTTAGCTGTTTTTAGACGATTGTGAATCAATTCAGACTTCTCAATAGATGCTGTACCAATAAGTACAGGTTGCCCTTTTTCATGAAGTTCTTTAACTTTTTTAGCAACTGCGTCAAGCTTCTCTTTTTCTGTGTTATAGATAAGGTCATTGAGGTCTTTTCTTGCAATAGGTAAATTGGTAGGAATAGATATAACCTCTAGGTTATAAATCTCTGCAAACTCTGTTGCCTCAGTTTGAGCTGTTCCTGTCATACCTGCTAGTTTCTCATAGAGTCTAAAGTAGTTTTGGTATGTAATCTCTGCTAGAGTTTGTGACTCGTCTTGAACCTCTACACCCTCTTTAGCTTCAATAGCTTGATGTAACCCCTCAGAGAAACGACGACCTTCACTAAGACGACCTGTAAACTCATCAACAATAACAACTTCACCATTACGCACTACATAGTCAACATCTTTAACAAATATATATTGAGCTTTCATAGCTTGGTCAAGATGGTGAGACAAAGAGGCATTCTCTAGGCTATAGAGATTATCTACTTCAAATAAATCTTGTGCTTTTTGTAGACCATCTTCAGTCATAATCACTTGTCTATTTTTCTCATCAACATAGAAGTCACCAGTGGTCTTCTCTGGTTCATCTGGTCGTGTCTCTATCTTTTCACCCTTAATCATCTGTAAGGCAATTTCATTAGCTTTAGCATAGTGGTTTGAGTCTCTTTGTACAGGTCCAGAGATAATCAGTGGTGTTCTAGCTTCATCAATTAAGATGGAGTCTACCTCATCGACAATAGCATAGTAGTGGTCACGTTGTACCTTCTCTTCTGCACGAGTTTTCATATTGTCACGAAGATAGTCAAATCCGTACTCATTATTAGTTCCATAGGTAATATCAGCATCATATTGAGCTTTTTTAACACGCTCATCATAAATATCATCTGTTAAACACCCAACACTGTACCCCAAGAAGTTATATAGTTTTCCCATCTCTTCAGAGTCACGTTTAGCAAGGTAATCATTAACAGTAACAATGTGTACTCCACGACCCAACATTGCATTAAGTACAACAGGAAGAGTAGCAACAAGTGTTTTACCTTCACCTGTTTTCATCTCTGCAATAGAGTTTTCATGAAGTACCATACCCCCAACAAGTTGCACATCAAAATGACGCATTCCCAGTACACGTGTACCAGCTTCTCTAGTTATTGCAAAAGATTCATTAAGAACATCATCAAGGGTTTTTTCTTTATTTTGAACAGCTCTTCTGAGTTCATTAAAGGCAGATTTTAACTCATCATCTGAGAGATTTTTGTAGTTATCTTCTAGTTTATTAATTTGCTTGGCACGTTTCATGTACCCTTTTACGATTCTATCGTTTTTAGAACCAAATATTTTTTTTAACATTATTATTATAACCTAGTATTAAAATTCGGATTATTTTATCTAAAGTTTGTGTAAATGTTGTTTAGCTAAGGTGAGTATATTATAATTCGACCATTATATATATTGAGGATAAAAAATGGATAAAATTAAAATTGGTGTAGTTACCACAAGCGACAGAGCAAGTCAAGGAATCTATGAAGATATTTCAGGGGTTGCCATTATGGAGACTATGAAAGAGTATCTACTAAATGAGTGTGAGTATGAGTATCGATGTATTCCTGATGAACAACCACTTATTGAGAGTACACTTATTAAACTTGCTCGTGAGCATAACTGTGACCTTATAGTGACTACAGGGGGAACAGGTCCAGCAAAGAGAGATGTTACAACAGAAGCGACTGAAAATGTATGTCAAAAACTCCTCCCTGGGTTTGGAGAGCAGATGAGAGCAGTAAGTTTGCAGTATGTTCCTACAGCCATTTTGTCACGACAGACAGCAGGTATCTGTAATAACTCTCTTATTATTAATCTACCAGGGAAACCAAAGTCTATTAGAGAGTGTTTAGATGCAGTTTTTCCTGCTGTTCCTTACTGTATTGACCTTATTGGTGGGGCTTATATGGAAGCAAATGAAGATGTCATCAAAATTTTTAGACCAAAGAGTAAATAATGAATATAGAATTTATAGAGCTAAAGCTCAAAGAGATTTATGCTGAACTAGAAAAAGAGGTTATGGAGATTCTTATGGATGAATCTCTTGATAAAAAACAAACCAACTTACGAGTTAAACCTTTAACATCTACCAAGAAAATTTTAGAGAATGCTTTAGATAGTATTAAGATGGTCGATGAGTTAGCAAAAAAAGATTTGGAGAGTTAATATGAATCTCCTTGTTTGGCTACTTATTAATATAGTTCTAATTATTGGAATCTTTTACTTCTCTTTTCAGGCTGTAAAAACTAAAAATCCTAAGTATGGGTATCCTATTGCTGGGTTGGTTATTTTGATGATTGGTATGTTGTTTCTTTAAATCCACAATTTTTAGTCAAAATAGTATCAACATAATCACACATCAAGTGTGCTTTTGATATATTTTTATACTAAAAAGGATTTATCTAATGAAATATTTTCTATCAATTTTTGTATTAAGTTTAGCACTTAATGCTGATATACTTCTCCCAAAAACATTTACAACAGATTTTGAACAGACAATTACTAATGATAAAGGAAAAGTCATTAAGTATAAAGGGAATGTAGTCTTCAAAAATATTAAAGAAGTTCTCTCTACTCCAGAGGGTGGAGATGAGATATATACACAAAGTCTATTTAAATGGACATATAGCTCACCTACTCAAAAAGAGGTTTGTACTAATGGAGTAGAGTTAACTGTAATAGACCACGACTTAGAGCAGGTATCTCACTATTTGATTAGTGAAGGAATTGACCTCGAACAGGTCTTAAAATTGGCACAACCATTAACTAAAACAGACTATAAAGCTACCTATAAAGATATTGAGTATTTGATTACTATGGATAAAAATCAACATCTTAAAAAGATTGTCTATGTAGATGGATTGGACAATAAGGTAAAAATCATATTTAAAAATATGAACTATAATAGTTTAGTTAAAGAGCAAGATTTAGAGTGTAATGCTCCTGCTGATTATGATATTGTAGAGGGGTAATATTTGGAAGAACTATTTTCTAAACTTGGAATGAGTAGTGAAATGACAATGGTTGCTGTAGGGCTTTTTTTACTTATAACAGTTCTTATCTCAACTATTATTGTACTTTTCATAGGTAGAATTAATCGGCTTGAAGCCATTTTAGACCAAGCAAAAGCAATAGATAATGCAAAAGAGGAGCGTTTAAGTGAGTTTTATGAAGCATTTCAAGAGGAGCGAAAAAAGACAGCAAAGTTAGAGAGAGAGTTAGAGGAGTTTTCTCAAACTAAAGAGAAGCTTAAAGAGGCAAAAGCTAAAGTAGAAGAGTTAAAAGAGCGTCTATTTAAGGAGAGAGAAGAGCATCTTACCGAACTACATCAATCTCAATCAGCACTAGAGCAACTCAATGTACATTATGAACTTTTAGAGCAGACCTACTTAAAACAAGAGGAGGGTTACCATCTACTACAAAAGCGTAATGAAGCTTTAGTTGAAGAGAACAATAGACTAAACTTAAGTGTTTGTGAAACACAGATACAGATGGAAGAGCAACAAAAACAGACCCAAGAGAAGCTTAAAATGTTAGAGGAGCATAGAGGTGAGATAAGAGAGGAGTTCGCTCAACTTGCTTCAAAAGTCTTCGAGAGTAACTCAAAAGATTTCTCAAGACTTAGTCAAGAGAGCCTCTCTTCTATTATCAAACCTATGGAGTCTCAACTATCTGAGTTTAAAAAGCAGATAAACAGTCTATATAGTGATGAGTCTAAAGAACGTGCTATGCTTAAACAGGAGATTATGTCACTAAAAGAGTTAAATCAACAGATAAGTCAAGATGCCATAAACCTTACAAATGCTCTAAAAGGTGAAAAGAAACAGCAGGGTATTTGGGGTGAGATGATTTTAGAAAAAGTTTTAGAGTCATCTGGTCTTAGAAAAGGCATTGAGTATACTAGAGAAGTTCCTTTAAAAAATGATGATGGTAAGACCTATCGTCCTGATGTTTTGGTACATTTACCTGATAAACGAGACCTTATTATAGATGCAAAAACTTCACTTAATGCTTATGAAAAGTATATCTCAGCCCAAACTGACAAAATGAAAGAGTTGCACCTTAATGAACATATTAAAGCTATGCGTAATCATATTAAAAATTTAGCATCTAAAAATTATGAGAAGCTTTTAGGGATTAATACTTTAGATTTTATCTTTATGTTTGTTCCTATTGAGGGGGCATTGGCTTTAGCGCTTGAAAAAGATGCTTCACTCTATGATGATGCCTTTAAAAAGCAGATTTTATTAGTTGGCCCTACTACGCTACTTATTGCTATGAGAGCTATTGAAAATGTTTGGAAGTATGAGAAGCAGACTCAAAATGCAAAAGAGATAGCAAGACGAGCAGGTGCTTTATATGATAAGTTTGTAAGTTTTTCAGAAGATATGGTTAAACTATCAAAACAGTTTGATACTCTTCAAAATAGTTTTGAATCGGCTAAAAAACGTCTTAGTGAGGGAAGAGGAAATATTGTAAGGCAAGTTGAACAGCTAAAAGAGATGGGAGCTAAGACCTCTAAGAGTATTCCAAAGGAGATATAGATGAAAGTAATCTACACAAAAGAACTACCTGAATATCAAGAAAAACGAAAAAAAGTTTTTAAAAAAAATGGGAAATTAGGGCTAAAGTTTTATGAAGAAGAGCTTTTAAAGCTATATTTAGAGTTGGTAAAGTTACAAAAGTGGACTATAGAAAATAATAAGCGTCTACTTATTATATTTGAAGGAATGGATACAGGTGGTAAAAGCTCGTCTATAAAGACTCTCAATCGTTTTTGGAATCCTCGTGAAGCACGTTCTGTAGCACTTCCTAAACCAAACTCTAAAGAGTTAGGTCAATGGTATTTTCAGCGTCATTTAAAACAGATACCAAATGCAGGAGAGATTGTCTGTTTTGATAGGTCTTGGTATAATCGAGCAGGAATAGAAGAGGTTTTTGCTTTTTGTACAGAGAAACAACATCAACTGTTTTATGCACAAGTAAATGATGTAGAGAAGATGTTAGTAGATGATGGAGTAATAATATTTAAGTTTTATCTCAATATTTCAAAAGAGACTCAAGCTAAAAGAATAAAAGATAGAGAAGATGACCCTTTAAAATCTTGGAAGTTATCGGATTTAGACTATAAGTCTCATCAAGAGTATGATAGATATGTAGAGTTACGAGATAAGATGTTTCAAAAATCTGGAACTATTTCTGCTCCTTGGTGTATGCTAGATGCAAATGATAAAAAGAGAGCGAGATTAAATTTAATTCGTTTTTTATTGTTAAATATTGAGTATGATAATCGTGACAATGAACTCATAAAAGGAGTTGATGAAGAGATAGTTAGTTTTTTTGCTAACTAGATTTTTTATCTAGTAGTAGTGAGTTTAGCCAGTTATTATTTGAATTATTTTTTATCACTTCATATGTAATTCCACCTTTATGACTCTCCATATATTTGTAAGCCTCTTCTGTTATAAAAAATCCTGACATAATATAGTGTAAAGAGAGATTATAGTTTTCAAAGATAGGATTGTTTTTTTTAAATTGGTCACGTTGGGCTTGAAAACTCTTTAATCCTTCAACTGAAATATCAGATTGGCTATCACAGCAATGAATAAGTAAAATTTGTCTTTTTCGTTTTGCTACAAAAGTAATGTCTCTATTTTTATGATGCCAAACTGTATAGCCTTGTTTTGAATAGTAGTCTTTAATATACTCCTCATAATTACTATTATCTTCTTTATTGGTTTTCTTTTGATAATTATCAATAATGTTTTTATTAAAATTAAATAGTTTTTTAAGGAATATAGACATTATTAAATCCTTTCTTAATAATAATTATATTTTATATTATTTTTTTAATATTGTTTCTTAATATCTAAATAAACTATAAAATATGTGAAAAAAGAAAACAGAATCTGTTTTCTTTAAAATATTGTCAATAAAAATTAATGAACTAGTAGTTTAAAATATTATTTTATGTTAGACTAAGTAGTCATGAAATAGGGAGTATCATTTGAATAAATTATTAATCTTCTTTTGTATGTTGCTTTTTACTAATTTAAATCTATTGGCTAGAGTGGATAATCCTTTAGAAAATACCTCATTAGTTTCAAATAGACTCAAACTAACTTTTGAACATAAAATTGAAAAAGTAAGATACTTTACTATTAAAAAAAATGGAATAATTAAACATGTCTATGATATTAAAAATGCTCTTCTCTTATCTGGAAAGACTATTAAAAATCTTAAAGCTGATGGTGTAGAGTCGTTAAGAATAGGGCAGTTTAACCAACATATTTTACGAATTGTTATTGAGTCTAAATATTTTTTAGCAAAGCGACATCGGCTAAAAAATAGAACATTAACTATCTACCTACCCTCTTATAAAAGAGTATTACCAAAAACTGTTAAACAGATAAAAAAATATCACTATAGTAGAAAACGACATCAAAAGCTTGTTATTCTCGATGCAGGTCATGGAGGGCGAGATATTGGTGCTTCCAACAAAAGAGTTAGAGAGAAAGATTTGACTTTGAGTATGACTTTGAGACTTAGAGAGATACTAAAACGGATGGGTTATAGAGTGTTAATGACTCGCTCCAAAGATAAGACTGTAAGTTTAAAACAACGTACTGATTTTGCTAATAAATACAAGGGAGATATTTTTGTCTCAATTCATGTTGATGCAGCACCTATAAAACGTACTCCTAAGGTAAAATATGAAGGAATTACTGTTTTTTATCTATCTACAAAAAATACAAAACGTATTAACAATAGACGAATTGTATATAGAGGAAAAGAGGTTTATACTATACGAGAATATAAACAGATGATAGGAGATAAAAAACGTATTTATGCTAAAAAATTGGCTATAAAAGTTAGAAATAGTGTTTTAAGACATTTACGAAAACGGTATAGAGATGTAAATGACAAGGGAATAAAACGTAAACCATATTGGGTACTTTTAGCAACAACTATGCCATCTATTTTGGTAGAAACAGGTTATATAAGTAATAAAAATGAAGTTGAGAGGTTACAAGATAAGACTTATCAAAGCGTATTAGTTTATGGTATTGCTAAAGGCATAAACAGTTATTTTGGACTATAATACGGCTTTTATTTTTTACGAAGGAATTACTCACTTGAAAACCCAAAAATTTATCTTAAAACTCTTTCCTGAAATTATGGTCAAAGGCTCATCAGCTAAAAGACAGATGGTAGGGCAACTCTATAACAATCTTATAAAACTTATGGGTGATATTCATAAAGATATAGCTATTAGAAAATTTTCAGATAAAGTAGAAGTAGTTGCTCCTATTGAGGTAGTGGACAAGGTACGAACACGTCTTTTACAAACCTCTGGGATTGAACAAGTATTAGAAGCTTTACAGTTTGACAATATGTTAACCTTAGATGCTATTAAAGAGCAAGTGTGTGAAGTGTGTGCCAAAGAGGTAGAGGGTAAAACCTTTGTTGTTAGAGCCAAACGCACAGGTTCACATGAGTTTAACTCTTCAGAGATGGAGCGTGTTATTGGGGGGTATATTTTAGCACACTCAAATGCTAAAGGGGTTGACTTGCACAATCCAGAAGTAACTATTAGAGTAGAGCTTATTAACAATCAATTAAATATTATTACCGACAGACATAAAGGTTTAGGTGGCTATCCTATAGGAACACAAGGTGATATACTCTCACTTATGTCGGGTGGTTTTGACTCCACTGTAGCTTCTTACCTAACTATGAAAAGAGGGATTAAGACACACTTTATCTTCTTTAATCTTGGTGGAATTGCTCATGAGATAGGAGTTAAACAGGTCTCCTTCTATCTCTGGAATAAGTTTGGAGCTTCTCACCGTGTGAAGATAGTCTCTGTTCCTTTCGATGAGGTCTTAACTGAAATTTTTCGTTCAACACCTGAAACATATATGGGGGTAACCCTAAAGCGTCTAATGCTTATGGCTTCTGAGAAGATAGCAAAAGAGATGGAGATAGACGCTCTAGTAACAGGTGAATCAGTAGCACAGGTCTCTAGCCAAACTCTAAGAAACCTAGCACTTATAGATAGTGCAACCAATATGCTAGTCTTACGCCCACTAGCAACCATGAATAAACCTGAAATTATAGAGATTGCCTCTAAGATAGGTACAAAACATTTTGCAGAGAGTATGCCAGAGTATTGTGGTGTTATCTCTAAAAATCCAATTACTCATGGTTCTTTTAAAAGAATGGAGCGTGAAGCAAAACGTTTTAACTATGAGGTATTAGACAAAGCAGTAGCCAATGCAAAGAGTATCTATGTAGATGAGGTAGTAGACGATATTACTGAACAAGCTCCTGTTGCAGTAGTTAATGAGCTAACCGATAAACATGTAGTTATAGATATTCGTGAAAATGAGGAGTGCATAAAAACCTCTTGTGAGACAATTCAAATTCCATTCCATAAGCTTAAATCTGAGTTTAAAAAGCTTCCACAAGACAAAGAGTATCTGCTCTACTGTGACAAAGGGGTGATGAGTCAGCTTCATGCACAGTATTTAAGAGATGAGGAGTCACGAGAGAATGTTAAGGTTTATCGACCTAGACCCAAAATAGATAATAAAATTTAAACCAATTTATTCCTTACTTTAATTAAATAGTTGGTATTAT